>DATEQV010000250.1:0-5987 GCA_035272265.1 Acidisphaera sp.
CAATCCTTCGATCAGCGCCGCACCATCTTCCTGCGCCATTCCGACAACACCATGAGGTTCCCCATGCCGATTCTAGCCAACCCGATTCCCGTTGACTCGCGAAATCCGCCGGCGCGACGAAACATTTTCAGGCTCTGAGCCTAAACTGGGTTCAGCGTGGCCAGGATCGCACTGTCACTCCGATGTCGTCATGGCCGGGCTTGTCCCGGCCATCCACGACTTGTCGGAGCTGCAAACAAAGAAAGTCGTGGATGACCGGCACAAGGCCGGTCATGACGGGTACATTGAGTCGGATACAAACTCAGTGAAGCCGCTCCAACTCAGGAGAGAGCGATGCCGGTCAGCGGTCTGCCGCCTTACGACGACGACAACATTTTCGCCCGCATCCTGCGCGGCGAGATTCCGGCGAAGAAAGTCTACGAAGACGAGTGGGCGCTGGCGTTCCACGACATCAACCCGCAGGCGCCGACGCATATCCTGATGATTCCGAAAGGCCGCTGGTGCGGCTGGTCGGATTTCAGCGCCGGGGCGAGCGACGCCGAGATCGCCGGCTTCGTGCGCGCGGTGGGCAACGTCGCGCGCGAGCACGACGCCGAGGGCTACCGGCTGCTGGCCAATTCCGGGCCGAACTCGCACCAGGAAGTGCCGCACCTGCACGTCCACGTCTTCGCCGGCCGGCCGCTCGGGCCGATGCTGGTGAAGAAGCCCTGACCGCGGAAGCCCTGACCGCGCGGGGCGGCCGCAGGCGCGTCACTTCTCCGGTTGGTCCAGGCTCTTCGGCCAGGAGATGAACAGGCCGACATGGCCGGGCTTGCCGTCGGGGTAGTCGATGATGCGTGCGCCGAACTTGAAGCCGTTCGGCTCCATGTGGGTCTTGAAGTGCTGGTACACGGCGCGCACGCCTGCTGGCACGGTGTCGAGCCACGCGGGCGCCTCGCGCAGCCGCGCGGCCTCTTCCGGGGTCGGCTTGACCAGCGGCGGCAGGTCCGCGTTGTTGATGGCGCGGCCGTTGTCGGTGCAGAACTCGCACGGGAACGAACTGACCATGATCTCGGTCTCGCCCCGGTCGAACGCCCGCTTGATCCGCTGATTGGCCGCCTCGATGACCTCCTGGGTGAGCTGGAAGGTCTCCAGCCGGTGCTTGAACGCGGCCAGTTCCTCCTCGTGGCGCCGGGACAGTTCCTCCTCGGTCTGCTTGTCGGCGTGCTGCCGGGCCTCGCGCTCGGCGAACAGGGACGCCACCGAAAACGGGGCTGATTGGGCTTCGGTCATCGCATGTTCTCCCTCAGCGGAGCCGCCCGCCGGTATGGCCAGAGGCGGAACGAGGTTGAGCGTTATCTCATCGCACTTGCGGCCGGACGGTCGCATTGCGCAAGGTCAACCATCGCTCCGCGGTGATGGGTGACGATCTGACCCGCCAACGGCGCGCGGCTTGCACTCACCCAGGCCGCGGCGACGTCCGGAACAGCAGGAGCGGCGTGTGAAGACGATCCATGTCGAGGACGCGGTCGCCAAGATCCCCGACGGCGCAAGCCTGATGATCGGCGGGTTCATGGGGGTGGGCACGCCGGAGCGCCTCGTCGACGAGATCGTGTGCCAGGGAAAGCGCCACCTGACCATCATCGCCAACGATACCGCCATGCCGGGCAGGGGGATCGGCAAGCTGGTGAGCGCGGGCCTCGTCGACCGCGTCGTGGCCAGTCATATCGGGCTCAACCCGGAGACCCAGCAGAAGATGCTGAAGGGCGAGATGGAGGTCGAGCTGGTGCCGCAGGGCACGCTGATCGAGCGCATCCGCGCCGGCGGCTACGGATTGGGCGGCGTGCTGACGAAGACCGGGCTGGGCACGGTGGTCGAGGACAGCAAGCAGCGGATCGAGGTCCACGGCGAGCTCTATCTGGTCGAGGTCGCGATCAAGGCCGACTTCGCGCTGGTGCAGGCGTTCCTTGCCGACTACCTGGGCAACCTGTCGTACGCGCTGACGGCGCGAAATTTCAACCCGGTGATGGCGATGGCGGGCGAGACGGTGATCGCCTGCGTCGACAACATCGTCCCGGTCGGCGTCATCGCGCCCGACAACGTCATGACGCCGGCGCCGCTGGTCGATTTCCTGGTGACCCATCCATGAGCGCAGAGATGACCCCGACGGCGATCATCGCCACGCGCGTGGCGCGCGAGCTGAAGTCCGGCATGCTGGTCAATCTGGGGATCGGGCTGCCTACGCAGGTCGCCAATTACCTGCCGAAGGACATCCGCGTCTATTTCCAGTCCGAGAACGGGCTGATCGGCACCGGCGCGCTGCCCGCCGAGGGCATGGACAATCCGTGGCTGACGGACGCCGGGGGAACGCCGGTGACGGCGCTGCCGGGCGCCTGCACGTTCGACAGCGCGGTGTCGTTCGGCCTGATCCGCGGCGGGCATGTCGACCTGACGGTGCTGGGCGCGCTGCAGGTCGACCATGCGGGGCGGCTGGCGAACTGGATGATCCCCGGCCGGATGGTGCCCGGCATGGGCGGTGCGATGGACCTGGTGTGCGGCTGCAAGCGGGTGATCGTGGCGATGCAGCACACGGCCAAGGGCAAGCCGAAGATCGTCAAGGAACTGACGCTGCCGCTGACCTCGCTGCGGCCGGTGGACGTGGTGGTGACGGAGCTGGCGGTGATCGCCTTCCCGCATGGGCACGCCACGCTGGTCGAGCGCGCGCCGGGCGTCTCCGTCGAGCAGATCGTGGCGGCGACCGGCTGCCACCTCTGGGTCCCGCCCGACGTGCCGGAGATGCCCCTGGGCGCTTGAGGCGGGGGGCTTGAGGCCGGGGCGCTTGAGGGAGGTCAACGACCGATCCTGCCAGGCCGGGTATTATTCGGCACAGGTCGGCGTTTCCCTGGCTGAAAGTTCCGCCGTGTCCCGCGGCGGGCTCTGCCGGGAGACGCCGCATGGGAAGTGACAGCTGGGGAGTGACAGCGATGTTCGGTTGGCCGACGATCCGTGACGTGCAGGAATACTGGTTGGATGCATCGCAGCGGTCGGTCCTGTTCCTCGACGTGCTGCGCCAGCGGGCGGACAATTTCGAGGAGCGTCTGAAGGAGGCGGTCCCGAACGTCCTGGAGTTCGACCACGAGCTGATCCGCGATGGCCGGAAGCTTCCCCGGCCGGTGAACTACGGCATGGTGAGGATCGTCCCGCCCGCCGACATGCCGACCGATCCGGCGAAAACGCCGATCGTCATCGTCGATCCGCGCGCCGGACACGGCCCGGGCATCGGCGGCATGAAGCACGACAGCGAGGTCGGCGTGGCGCTGGCGGCGGGCCATCCGACCTACTTCGTGGGCTTCACGCCGAGGCCGATGCCGGGCCAGACGATCGAGGACGTCTGCCGGGCCGAGGCCGTGTTCATCGAGGACGCCGCGGCACGGCACCCGGAGGCCGAGGGCAAGCCGATCGTCATCGGCAACTGCCAGGCGGGCTGGCAGACCATGATCATGGCCGCACTCAAGCCCGACCTGTGCGGGCCGATCCTGCTGGCGGGCTCTCCGCTGTCGTACTGGGCCGGCGTGCGGGGCAAGAACCCGATGCGCTATTCGGGCGGCCTGCTGGGCGGCACCTGGCTGACGGCCCTCTCGAACGACCTGGGGGCCGGCGTGTTCGACGGGGCGAACCTCATCGCCAATTTCGAGAACCTCAATCCGGCCAACACGCTCTGGAACAAGCCGTATAACGTCTATGCCAACGTCGACACGGAGGCCGAGCGCTTCCTCGATTTCGAGCGGTACTGGGGCAGCCCCGTGCTGCTCAACGGCGTGGAGATGCAGTGGATCACCGACAATCTTTTCGTCGGCAACAAGCTGTCGACCGGCCGGATCCTTGCCGCCGACGGCACGCGCATCGACCTGCGCAACATCACGTCGCCGATCGTGGTGTTCTGCTCCCGGGGCGACAACATCACGCCGCCGCAGCAGGCGCTCGGCTGGGTGCTCGACATGTACGACACCGTCGACGAGATCATCGCGGCCGGCCAGACCATCGTCTACACGATGCATCAGAGCATCGGCCACCTGGGCATCTTCGTCTCCGGCAAAGTGGCGACCAAGGAGCACAAGGAGTTCGTCTCCTGCATGGACATGATCGACGTGCTGCCGCCCGGCCTGTACGAGGCGGTGATCACCGAGGTCGACGAGAAGACGGCCAACGTCGACCTGGTGGCGGGGAAATATCTGTTCCAGCTCCAGACCCGCACGCTGGACGACCTGCGCGCGCTGGGCGGCAACAGCGAGGCCGACGAGAAGCGGTTCGAGATGGTCGCGCGCGTCTCGGAGATCACGCACGGGATGTACGAGGCGACCGTCGGGCCGATGGCGCGTGCGGCGGTCACGCCGCAGATGGCCGAGGCGATGCGCGCGGCGCATCCCAACCGCGTGCGGTTCGGCATCTTTGCCGACAAGAATCCCTTCATGGCACCGGTGAAGGGGCTGGCCGAGGAGGTGCGGGCCAACCGCCAGCCGGTGGACAAGGACAATCCGATGCTGGCGATCGAGCACACCATGTCGTCCTGGATCACGGCGTGGTGGCAGTCGTTCGCCAGCGCGCGCGATGCGATGATGGAGACCGCGTTCATTGCCGGCTACGGCTGGCCGGTGCTGCAGGCGGCGGTCGGGCTGGGCACGCAACAGCCGCCGCACCGGATCGAGCGCGACCTCGCGCGCGAAACGGCGGAGGCGCATGCGCAGGCAATGCTCGAGCAGCATGTGAACGTCGGCGGTCCGGACGAGGCTGTGATCCGCGCGCTGATCTACATCCGGCTGCCCGACGGCGTGATCGACGAGCGCGGCTTTGCCGTGATCAAGCAGATCCGCGCCTCGCGGCCGCCGGAGCGGCGCGTGAGCCTCGCCCGGGGCAGGGAAATGCTGAGAGAGCAATACCTGCTCGTCTACCTGGACGAGGAGCGCGCGGTCGCAGCGCTGCCCGCCATGGTCGGCGACGACCCGGCCGAGCGTCAGGCCGCCATCGACATCCTGCATCGCGTCCTGTCGGCAAGCGGCGAGCTCTCGGCCGAGAGCAAGAAGCGGCTGGCGCGCGTGGAGGCGCTGCTCGGCGTCGAGGCGAAACGGCGGAACGAGCCGGAGGCCGTGAATGCCTGACTCGGCGGCGATGCCGGCCGTGGACACGCGGACGAAGTATCAGCGCCTGATGGACATGGCGCGGGAGGAGCCCGCCATCCGGACGGCGGTCGTGCATCCGTGCGACGATGTGTCCCTGCAGAGCGCCGTCGAGGCGCGGCGTCTGGGACTGATCGAGCCGATCCTGGTCGGCCCGGCGGAGCGGATCCGCCGGGTCGCGGACAAGGACGGGTTCGACATCGACGGCATGGAGATCGTCAACGCGCTGCACAGCCACGACTCGGCGGCCAAGGCGGTGCAGCTCGTGCGTGCGGGCCGCGCCGAGGCGCTGATGAAGGGCAGCCTGCACACCGACGAGCTGATGGGCGCTGTCGTGGCGCCCGACTCCGGCCTGCGCACCGCGCGCCGGATCAGCCATTGCTTCCTCATGGACGTGCCCGGCCACGAGGATGCGCTGGCCATCACCGATGCTGCAATCAACATCGCGCCGACCCTCGATGACAAGGTCGACATCGTGCAGAACGTGATCGATCTTGCGCACGCGCTGCAGGCGCCGGAGGTGCGGGTGGCGATCTTGAGCGCCATGGAGACGGTCACCGCCAAGGTGCCGTCGACGATCGAGGCCGCCGCGCTGTGCAAGATGGCGGAGCGGGGTCAGATCACGGGCGCCTGGCTCGACGGGCCACTCGCGCTCGACAACGCGATCAGCCCGAAGGCGGCGGCGATCAAGCAGCTCTCCTCGCCGGTCGCCGGACGGGCGAACGTGCTGGTGGTGCCCGACCTCGAGGCGGGCAACATGCTGGCGAAAAGCCTGTCGTTCCTGGCCCACGCGGACGCCGCGGGCATCGTGCTCGGCGCGCGCGTGCCGATCAT
>DATEQV010000251.1:0-16715 GCA_035272265.1 Acidisphaera sp.
CGCTCGGCACCAAGCCGGAGAACCGCGTGCTGGAGATCAGCCAGATCACCCAGGGGCTGAAGGCGCTGGCCAAGGAGCTGGCGGTGCCGGTGCTGGCGCTGTCGCAGCTGTCGCGCGCGGTCGAGGGGCGGGAGGACAAGCGCCCGCAGCTGTCGGACCTGCGCGAGAGCGGCACGATCGAGCAGGACGCCGACGTGGTGATGTTCGTCTATCGCGACGAATACTACATCGCCCAGCGCGAGCCCAAGATCATCGCCTTCGACAACGAGGAGAAGTTCCAGTCGGCGCACACGAAGTGGCAGTCCGACATGGACCAGGTGCACAACATCGCCGAGCTGATCATCGCCAAGCAGCGCCACGGGCCGACCGGCCGGATCAAGCTGTTCTTCGAGGCCGAGTTCACCCGCTTCGCCGATCTGGACACCGCGCACACGGGCGACTGAGCGGAGCATGGCGCGGGCAGCCGCGGACCTGCTACACTGCGGCCCATGAACATCGCCTTGCGCAAGCCGCGGATGACGCGGGAGCAGTTCCTCGACTGGGTGCAGACCCAGGACGCGCGCTACGAGTTCGACGGGTTCCAGCCGGTCGCGATGGTCGGCGGGACGAATGACCATAGCCGCATCAGCCAGAACATCTACTTCGCACTGCGCACCCGCTTGCGCGGCAGCGGCTGCGATGTGCTCGGGCCCGATGCCGGGGTCGCGACTGTCGGCGACGCGGTGCGCTATCCGGACGCACTGGTGACCTGCACCAAGCCCCCCGGCAAGGAGCGTCTCGTTCCCGGTGTTGTCGTGGTGTTCGAGGTGCTCAGCCCGACGTCGGGCTTCACCGATCGGATCGTCAAGGTGCGCGAATACGCGGCGGTGGCGTCCATCCGTCGCTACGTCATCGTGGAATCCGCCAGCGCCGGCCTGACCGTGCTCAGCCGCGCCGCCGACACCGACGCCTGGATCGCTACAACCCTGACGGGCGAAGAAACGCTGCGCCTGGACGAGATCGGCATCGACGTTCCGGTGGCCGAATTCTACGAGGGCGTCGAACTTCCGGCCGCCGACATGGCCGCAACGCCGTAGGCCGGCGGCCAGCACGAGCCGTCGCAGCCGCTGGGTCGCCCGCTGCTGTGCCGTCCGCACCACGGCCGTTGGTTCAACATCGTGGAAGTGGACACCTGCATCCGGCCATGGAATCATCCGGCTACGACTCCTTACGGGTAGAACGATCGTTGCTACGGCCGAGCTGCAGGGGGGCGTCCGCAACAAGCCCTCGAGGTAGCGCGGCTACGCGCCGAGCCTGGCTTTGTATCTGTTGGCCGACCGTTGAGCGCAGCGTGAGAGGGACGTCGTGCAGAGCAGCTTCACCATCACCAGCGCGGCCGATCTCGCGACCGACATCAAGCTGATCGACCAGACCGGCACCGACGCCGCGATCAACACCGCCCACACGTTCACCTTCGATCTCGCGAACGGCGCCAGCATCGCGACGCTGGGCACGCAGCTCGACGCGATCAACCTCAATGCCGGGTCGAGCCTGACGATCCTCGGCAACGGCGACACGCTGAGCGGCGCGGGCAAATACAACGGCTTCTTCGTCTATGCCGGCACGGTCGCGATCGACAACCTGACGATCGCCGGCGCCCGCGCGGTCGGCGGGGCGGGCGGCGTCAGCGGCGGTGGCGGCGGCGCGGGCTTGGGCGGCGGCCTGTTCGTGACCGGCACCAGCGACGGCGTCGGTGGCGCGAGCGTGACGCTGGACAATGTCATCTTCAACGGGGACAGCGCGACCGGCGGCGCGGGCGGCGCCACCGGGATCGGCGGCGGCGGCGGCGGCCTGGATGGCGGGGCGGGCGGCGGCGTCTACGCAACGAACGGCGGCGGCGGCGGCATCGGTCTGTCCGCGTCCGGCGGCGCTTCCGGCGAGGCCGGCGGCGCCGGCATCGTGCAGGGCGCGACCTCGGGCGGCGCAGGCCATACGCAAGGCAACGCCGGCGGGGCCGGCGGAAAATCCGGCGGCGGCGGCGGCGCCGGCACCGTCGGCGAAGACGGCGGCGGCGGTGGTGGCGTGGGCGGCGCCGTGGGTGGCGATACCGGCCCCAACGGGACCGAAAATGCTGGCGGCAACGGCGGTTTCGGCGGTGGCGGCGGCGCCGGCTACGGCCCCTCCTCGCTCGGCGTGGGCGGCGTTGGCGGCTTCGGCGGCGGTGGCGGCTCCGGTTACTACTTCGGCGCCACCGGCGGCTTCGGCGGCGGCGGCGGCGGCAGCGCCTTTCTCTACGCCGCTGCCGGGGGTTTCGGCGCCGGCAACGGCGGCGTTGAAGACGGCGGCGGCGGCGGCGGGCTGGGGGCGGGCGGCGACGTCTTTGTCCAGCAAGGCGGGACGCTGTCGATCATGGGCGGCTCGCTGGGCGCCGGCATCGTCGCGGGCGGCACCGCCAGCGCAGACGGCGACGGCACCGCCGGGCAGGCGGTCGGCTCCGGCCTGTTCATCCAGGGCAGCCAGAGCGTCACGTTGGCGGCCCTGGGCGGGCAGACGCTGGACGTGGCCGGCGTCATCGCCGACGAGGCCGGCTCCAGCCCTTACTACAGCGCCGACGCCGGCACCCTGGTCATCGGCGGCGCCGGCACGGTGCAACTCGACGCGACCAACACCTTCGCCGGCGGCATCGTGCTGGAGTCCGGCGCGCTCGTCCTGAACGCGCCGGGTGCCGCCGGCTCCGGGCCGATCACCCTGGCGGGGACGACGGACCTGCTCGTTCTGGTCGGCACGACGGCCGTGCCGGCCAATGAGATCGACAATTTCGTCTACGGCGACACGATCGAGATCACCGGCTTCATCGCCACCGGATCGAGCTACAGCGACCCAACGCTGACATTGACCAACAGCTCCAGCGTGCAGGTCACGCTCAACATTCCTGACGTCGTGTCCGGCAAGGACTTCGTCGTCAGCACCAGCGGCGGCACCACGTACATCACGGCGGCGGTCCCGGTCGCACCGACCATCACGCCGGTCGCGCCGATGACGGTGGAGCAGGGCCAGACGACGGAGATCGCCACCGTCGCGCCGGGCATCGCGGGCGATCCGCTGAGCCTCGTGCAAATCGGCGGCTCCGGCACGGTTTCGCTGCAGCTGATCGGCGGCACCTACGAGGTCCTCTACACCGCGCCGGAACCCGTCAGCCCGTCCTTCACCGACACCGTTACGTACACGATCACCGACGAGAACAACGCCGGGACGGCGAACGGCAACGGCGCCGTTCAAATCGATGCCGGACCGACGATCAACGTCACGGTGGCCAACTTCGGCGGCGCGACCTCTGCGGCATATCCGCAGTTCGGCCTGATCGCCGATTCCGCCGGCAACCTGTTCGGCACCACCCAGAACGACGGGGCGAACGGCGACGGCACCGTGTTCGAGATCGTCAAGACAAACGGCACCTACGCCGGCACGCCGACCGTCCTGGCCAGCTTCGACTACAACGGTACCACTGGAGGGGAATATCCGTACGCCGGCCTGACCGCCGATTCCGCCGGTGACCTGTTCGGCACCACCGAATACGGTGGGACGAACGACGCCGGCACCGTGTTCGAGATCGTCAAGACGAACGGCACCTTCGCCAGCGCTCCGACCTACCTGGCCAGTTTGGACGACACCAGTGGGACGGACCCGCAAGCCGGCCTGCTCATCGACTCCAATGGCGACCTGTTCGGCACGACCACCTATGGCGGAAAGGACTCCGCGGGCACCGTTTTCGAGATCGGCAAGGCCAACGGAACCTACGCAAGCACGCCGACGGTCATAGCCACTTTCGACTCGACCAAATCCGGCGGGACTCCGTACGCCGCTCTGATCGCCGACACCGCCGGGAATCTGTTCGGTACCGCATACGACGGCGGTTCGCACGGCGACGGGACGGTGTTCGAGATCGTCAAAACCAACGGCACCTTCGCCGGCAAGCCGACCGTGCTGGCCACCTTCGACGGTGGCAACGGGGCAAACCCGCAAGGCGGTCTGATCGAGGACTCGAACGGCGACCTGTTCGGTACCACCGAGTACGGTGGAAGCGACGACGTAGGCACCGTGTTCGAACTCGTGAACAACGCTGGCAGCTACACGCTGAAGACGCTGGCCAAGTTCGACGGCGCCGACGGCGCGTACCCGTATAGCGGCCTGACCGTCGACGCGAACGGCGACCTGTTCGGCACCGCGAGCGGCGGCGGACCGGACGGTTTCGGGACGGTGTTCGAGATCGCCAAGATCAACGGCACCTACGCCAGCACGCCGATTACGGTGTTCAGCTTCAGCGGCGGCAACGGGGCATATCCGGAAGCCGGTCTGCTCGCCGACAGCAATGGTGACCTTTTCAGCACGACATCCGAAGGCGGAGGGGGCGGCTTCGGCACGGTGTTCGAACTGACCGGCGTCGCCGCGACGCTCACGCGGGGCCAGACCGCGGTCGTCGGTTCGGTGACTCCCGGGCTGGCCGGCGACACGCTGACGTTGAAGCAGGCGGCGGGATCCGAGGGGACGCTGTCGCTCGGTCCGGTGCAAGGCAACGGCACGCGGTCGATCATCTACACCGCGCCGGGCACGGTGACGGCGGGCGCCACCGACGCGGTCCACTACGAGATCACCGATCAGCATCACGACGCGGGCGCGTTCGGCACGGCCAGCATCGCCCTCGAACCCGGCGTCAGCAACGGGCCGACGCTGGTGCCGTTCCTCAAGGACCTCGGGGTCACCAAGGACGTGGCGCTGGACATCGCGATGTACACCGATCCGGTGCCGCTCGCGTCCGGCAATCCGGTGATCGTCACGCCGCCGAGCCGCGGCACGCTGGACGCCTCGCACGGGCGGGTGACGTACACCGAGACGCTGAACCCGACGCTCGACCGGTTCAGCTTCGAGCTTACCGACAAGAACGGGGCGTCGAGTCCGATCGAGACCGGCATCATCGGCGCCGGCGGGACGTACACGATCACCGGCGCGGCCAGCGGCTACACGGTGGTGGACACCGGCGGCGGGCCGAGCACCTTCGCGCTGTTCGGCGCGCACAACGTGGTGCGTTTCGGCCACAACAAGAATACAGTTACGGATGCAACCGCAACCGGCGGCGACAACACCGTCATCGGCAGCACCGGGCCGACGGTGGTCAGCCTGACCGGCTCGGGCGGCCACAACTCGGTGGCACTCGGGTCCGGCAACGACACCATCACGGCGGGCGGGCTGGACAACACGATCACGCTCGGCCGCGGCAAGGACGTGGTCAACGGCGGCACCGGCGACACGATCAGCTTCACCGGTTCGACGAAGCTGACGTTGAGCGGGCAGAACGAGACCGTGTTCATCGGCCCGGGCGGCGGCTCGGTCAGCGACCACGGCACCGGCACGGTGATCGGCGTCGGCCCGACCGCGTCGGGACTGGAGTCGATCTTCCACTTCTCCGCCGATCTGGCGACCGGGGTGATCGATCTGCTCGGCGGCGTAGGCGGGATCACCACGGCGGCGCAGGCCTATGCGGCGCTGACGAGCGACGGCAAGGGCGGGTCGATGCTGCCACTCGGCGGCGGGCTGACGATCGACATCTCCGGCGTGTCCAAGCCGATGCTGTCGGCGGCGAACTTCAGGATCGGGTGACCGGCGGCGCAGGCGAGAACAGTGCCGCCGGCCGGGCCGCTCACGCCGCCAGGAACGCCCGCACAGGGGCCACCGACACGCCCGGCGCCTCTCCTCCTGCGGCACGTGGCCGAGGCCCGGCAGCACGGTCAGCGTCGCGTGCGGCAGGGCGGCGAGATAGTCGGCGGCGTTGGTCTGCGGGATCATCGCGTCGCGCTCGCCCCACAGCAGCACGGTCGGCGCCTGCACGCGGCCCAGCAGCGGCACCGGGTCGGCCAGGACGTGCTGGCGCATCCGCGCCAGGATCGCCGGCCGCACGCCCGGGGCCAGCATCATGTCCCGATAGCGCGCGAACACCGCCTCGGTCAGCCGCGCCGGGTCGGCATACGCGGCGGCCACATTGGCGCGCAGCATCGATGTCGGCATCACGTAGGGCAGCAGCCGCATCGCCGGCGGCATGCCCTCGGCGCGGCGATAGTCGACGCCCGGACTGGCGAAGCCGTCGGGCGAGACCAGCACCAGCTTGCGCACCCGCTCCGGATGCGCCGAGGCGAACATCCAGGCGATCCGCCCGCCCATCGAGTTGCCGATCAGGTCGGCGCGGTCCACGCCCAGCGCATCCATCAGCGCCGCCAGCACCGCCATCGCGCGGGCGTCGGTGTAGTCACCTGTGGGGTCCGCACCGGTCAGGCCGAAGCCCGGCAGATCGAAGCGGATCACCCGGTGATCCGGCTCCAGCGCCGCCGCCCAGTCGTCCCAGGTCTGCAGGCTCGAGCCGAACCCGTGCAGCAGGATCACGGCGGGCGCCGCGCGCGGCCCGGTGTCGCGCACATGCAGCCGGATGCCGGCCGCCTCGATGAAGCGCGACGGCGGCGCCGCATAGCGCGCCTCAAGGACGGCGCGCGGCTTGTCGGGCGTGTAGAGCCACGCGGCGGCGCCGATCAGCAGGACGAGCACAACGACGCCGACGGCCCCGGCGATGCGCATCGCGCCGTCCCGGCGTCAATTCGCGAACGTATCGCAGTCCTTGACCTGTCCGCTTCGCAGTCCGGTCGTCAGCCACTGCACACGCTGTTCGGACGAGCCGTGGGTGAAGCTGTCCGGGACCGCCGTGCCGCGGCTGGCCTGCTGCAGCCGGTCGTCGCCGATCGCCGCGGCGGTGGCGACCGCCTGACGCACGTCGCTCGCGTCGATGTTGTGGTGGCGCTGGTTCATGTAATAGGCCCACACCCCCGCCAGGCAGTCGGCCATCAGCTCCGTGCGCACCGAGATCGCGTTGGCGGTTTTGGCGTCGGCCTGAAGCTGCGCGCGCTGCACCTTGGGCAGCAGCCCGATCAGGTTCTGCACGTGATGGCCCACCTCGTGGGCGATGACGTAGGCGTCGGGGAAGGCGCCGCCGCCGCCGAGCTTGCGCTCCATGTCCTGGAAGAACGCGGTGTCGAGATACACCTTGCGGTCCTGCGGACAATAGAACGGGCCCATCGACGACTGCGCGGCGCCGCAGCCGGACGACGTGGCGCCGGGGAACAGCACCAGGATCGGCTTCTCGTATTGCACGCCGGTCTGCTGCGGCAGGACCTGGGTCCAGACATCCTCGGTCTCGCCGAGGATCCTGGCGACGAACGTGCCCGTCGCGTCGGCCGGCACGCCCTGGCGGCCGGGCTGGGAGACGGCGGGGCCGCCGCCGCCCGTCACCATTTCCGCGCCGCCGATCAGCATCCGCGGGTCGATCCCGGTGGCCCAGCCGAGCAGGGTGAGGATCAGGATGGCGCCGATGCCGAGCCCGCCCTTGGTGGCGCCGCCCATGCCGCGACGGTCTTCGACGTTGTCGGAGGCACGGAGGTCATCGTCGCGCATCGAGTGGCTCCCGTGGCGTCCGATCCGCAGCCGGTCCGGTTCTGCCCCGTCCGCCTATCGCACGACTCAGATCTCGGCGAAATCGCCGCCGCGGCCCAGGCCGCCGGCGAAGCGGGCGGCGCCGCCGCGGGCTTCCTCGGCGAGCGGGCGTTCGCCGCGCATGGCCTCGTCGCGCACGGCGGCGGCGATGTCCTGGCCCCATTGCAGGTGCGCCGACATGCGGTCGGCGCGCAGGCAGATCTGCGGGAAGCGGGCGATCGTGGCGGCCAGCGCCTCGGCGGCGTCGCGTGCCGTGCCGTCGGGCACCACGCGGTTGGCGAGGCCCCAGGACAGCGCCTCCGCCGCGCCCACCGGGCGGCCGGTCAGGATCATGTCCAGCGCGCGGGCGTGGCCGACGATGCGCGGCAGGCGGACGGTGCCGCCGTCGATCAGCGGCACCCCCCAGCGGCGGCAGAACACGCCGAACGTGGCACTCTCCCCTGCCACCCGCATGTCGCACCACAGGGCGAGTTCCAGGCCGCCGGCGACGGCATAGCCCTCGACGGCGGCGATGACCGGCTTGCTCAGCAGCATGCGGGTCGGCCCGATCAGGCCCTCGCCGAGCGGATCGTGCACCGGCTCGACGTCGGCGACGTGCTTGAGATCGAAGCCGGCGCAGAAATGCCCGCCCTCGCCCCAGAGCACGGCGACCGCGGCGTCGGGGTCGGCGTCGAAGGCGGCGAAGGCTTCGCGCAGCGCCACGCCCGTCGCCGGGTCGATCGCGTTGCGCCGCTCGCGCCGGTCCAGGATCACCGTCGTGACCGCATCAGCCTTCTCCACCCGAACCGCCATCGCCGCCTCCCTGCGAGCTGCCAAGATCCTTGCATGTTCGCCGGGTCAGCGCCGGTCGAACAGCCGCTCCAGGTCGGCGCGGGTGAGACGCAGGTATGTGGGGCGGCCGTGGCTGCAGGTGGCGGCGCGCGGCGTCGCCTCCATGCGGCGGAGCAGTTCGGCCATCTCCTCGGCGCCGAGGCGGCGGCCGGCGCGGATCGAGCCGTGGCAGGCCATCCGGGCGACCACCGCGTCCAGCCGCGCGGCCAGCGCGGTGGTCTCGCCGCACTCGGCCAGTTCGTCGGCGATGTCGCGCAGCAGGGCGGCCGGGTCGGGCGTGCCGAGCACGGCGGGCAAGGCGCGCACCAGCACCGCGCCGGGGCCGAAGGCCTCGATCTCCAGGCCGAGCCGGGCGAGGTCGGGCGCGGCGGCGATCAGCCGTGCGGCGTCGCGCGGCGGCAGGTCCACGACGGCCGGCAGCAGCATGGGCTGGGCGGCGACGCCGCCCGCGAGCAGCTGGTCGCGCAGCGACTCGTGGGTGAGGCGCTCATGCGCGGCGTGCTGGTCGACGAGGACGAGGGCGCCGTCGGCGGCGACGGCGAGGATGTAGGTGTCGAGCACCTGGGCGAGCGGCGCGCCGAGCGGATGATCCGGCGCCGGCAGCGGCGCCGGCAGGGTGCGGGCGGCGGGCGGAGCGCCGAACGGCAGCTGCGCGTCCGCCACCCCCGCGATTGTGCCTGGGGCCATGCCGGGCGGTAGCGACGCGGTGGAGGCCACCAGCCGCAGCGGCGGGCGCCAGGATGGGGCGGGGCGGACGGATAGGGCGGCGGCGCCGGCGCCGAGGCCGAGGGCGCGGGTCAGCGCGCCGATCACCAGCGAGCGCACGGCGGCGGCGTCGCGGAAGCGCAGCTCGGTCTTCGCCGGGTGCACGTTCACGTCCACCATTTCGGGCGGGACGTCGAGATAGAGCGCCACAACCGGCTGGCGGCCGGCGGCGATCACGTCGCGATAGGCGACCCGCACGGCGGTGCGCAGCACCGGGTCGGCCACCGGGCGGCCGTTGACCACCAGCGCCTGACCGGCCGTGGTCGCCCGCGAGACGCCGGGCAGGGCGGCCAGCCCGGTCAGACGCATGCCGTCGCGGGCGGCCTCGACCGGCACCAGGGCCGCGGCGGCGTCGGGGCCGAGCAGGGCGGCGATGCGCGCGGCGCGGTCCTGCGCCGGCAGGTCCAGCACGGTGCGGCCGTCGGTCTCGCAGCGGAACGCCACCGACGGTGCCGCGAAGGCGAGGCGGCGGACCGCGTCCTCGGCGTGCTCGGCCTCGGTGCGCGGGGATTTCAGGAACTTGCGCCGCGCCGGGGTGGCGTAGAACAGGTCGGCAACCACGACCTCGGTGCCGAACGGGCCGGCGCAGGGCTCGGGCGGCGACACCGCCCCGCCGGCGACGCGGACCACGTGGGCTGAGGCGGCGCCGCGCGGGCGGGAGGCGATGGACAGCCGCGCGGCGGCGCCGATCGAGGGCAGCGCCTCGCCGCGGAAGCCGAGCGTGCGGATCGCCGTGAGGTCGTCGTCGTCGGGCAGCTTGGAGGTGGCGTGGCGCTCGATCGCCAGGGCGAGCGCGGCGGCGTCCATGCCGCTTCCGTCGTCGGCGACCGCGATGCGGCCGATGCCGCCTTCGGCGAGGGCGACCGCGATGCGGGCGGCGCCGGCGTCCAGCGCGTTCTCGACCAGCTCCTTCACCGCCGCGGCCGGGCGCTCGATCACCTCGCCGGCGGCGATGCGGTTGACCACCGCCTCCGGCAGGCGGCGGATCGCGGCAGGCGCGGGCAGCGACTCGGGGCGCGCGGTCATCGGCGGCAGCATAGCGCGGCCGGCCTGCAAAGGGTGAAAGTCGGGCGCCGGCCTAGAAAATGCCGTCGAACCAGCCGTGATGCGGGGGCTCGACGATCGGCGTGTCGCCGGCCTCGACGCTCTGGCCGAGGGCGGCGTTGGCGCGCAGCCGCTGGCTCTCCTTCTGCGCGTTGACGATGGTGCCGGGCAGCGGCGCCGCCTTCCAGAACATCAGCCGGTCGGTGAAGGTCTGGCTCGGCCGGTCGAGCTGGGCCTCGGCGTCGACCTTGGCCCGGATGTCGTGGGGCGCGGCCGGGCCGGCCTGCGAGATCAGCGCCGACTGGCCGGGGGTCAGGCCGGAATTGCCGGGGCCGGACAGGGCGATCTGAGGCGCCAGCGCCTCCTCGGCCTGGGTGCGTTCGGAGGCTTCCTGCGGCCGCGGCGCGCCGGGGCGGGGCGGGCGGACGGTGTAGTCGGGCGGCATCGACAGGGGCGCGCGGGTCGTCACCCGGAACTCGTCGGGGGCGTCGCGGGTAAAGCCGAAGTCGCGCGACAGGTCTTCGCCGCAGGTGGCCAGCGGACCCAGCGCCACGGCGAGCAGGGCCATGCGGGTGAGGGGACTCATGATGCGCCTCTAGCGCCGCGACGGCGTCGCTTCAAGCCGAGGCAATAACGCGTCTGTCACGCGCCCGCCAGCCTTCCGTCCTTGCGCCGGTCCTTCCCGGGGCCGCGCAGCCCGTCCAGCACCAGGGCGGCGACGCCGCAGACGATCGCCGCGTCGGCGACGTTGAAGACGTACCAGGACCACGTGCCGACGTGGACATGGATGAAATCGACCACCGCGCCGAAGCGCAGCCGGTCGAGCACGTTGCCGATCGCGCCGCCGGCGACCGAGCCGAGGGCGATCGCGGTGAGCCTGCTCTCGGCGCGGCGCAGCCAGACCGCCAGCGCCGCGACGACCGCCAGCGCGATGGCGGCGAGCACCGCCTCGCTCGCCCAGCCGGTGCCGGTGAGCAGGCCGAAGGTGACGCCACGGTTCCACACCATCGTCAGGCTGAGCACCGGCAGCAGGTCGATGCGCCCCTGCAACGGCAGCTCGATGCCGTAGAGGATCCAGGCCTTGCTCGCCTGGTCGGCGGCGAAGATCAGCACCGCGGCCAGCACGCCGAGCCTGGTGTAGCGGTCGCGCGCGGTCATGCGGCGGCGCGGCAGACGAGGCCGGAGTCCACCGCGTCGGCGCAGCGCAGGCAGAGCGCTGGGTGTGCCGCGACGCTGCCGACTTCCGGCAGCACGCGCCAGCAGCGGACGCATTTCGTTCCGGCTGCCTTGTACGCGCTAGCGCCTTCCGGGCCTTCCAGCAGTTTCATCTGAGAGACGATACAAACTTCTGCCCATCCGTTCTCGTCCAGCGATTGTGATGATGCCGGAAGAGTGAGTTCAACCTGCATCTCCAGCGATGAACCAAGACCATCCTGCTTGCGCGCGGTCTCCGTTGCGAACGTGACGAGCCGCCGTATGCCGCGCAGTTCCGCCCAGCGCGTCGCCAGAACCTCGTCGCGCCAGATCTCCGGCAGGTCGGGGAAGGTCTGCAGGTGGACGCTGTCGGCCTCGCCGAAGCGGGCGCACCACGCGTCCTCGGCGGTGAAGCACAGCGCGGGGGCGAGCCAGACGGTCAGGCAGCGGTGCAGGTGATCCAGCACCGTGCGGGACGCGCGCCGGCGCAGGCTGTCGGGGCGGTCGCAGTACAGCGCGTCCTTGCGGACGTCGAAGTAGAACGCGGACAGGTCGCTCGCGCAGAAGGCGTGCAGCTCGGGATACACGCCGGTCCAGTCGTAGCTCTCGGTGGCGCCGCGGATGCGGGCGTCGAGCTCGGTCAGCCGGTGCAGCACCCAGCGTTCCAGCTCGGGCATCTGCGCATGGTCCACGCGCTCGGCCTCGGTGAAGCCGTCGAGCGAGCCGAGCAGCCAGCGCAGCGTGTTGCGCAGGCGGCGGTAGGTCTCGGTCGTCTGCTTGAGGATCTCCTTGCCGATGCGCAGGTCGTCGGCGGTGTCCGACATCACCGTCCACAGCCGCAGGATGTCGGCGCCCAGCGTGTCGGCGACCTCCTGGGGGGCGACGACGTTGCCGAGCGACTTGCTCATCTTGCGGCCCTGCTCGTCGAGCACGAAGCCGTGCGTCAGCACCGCGCGGAACGGCGCGCGGCCGCGGGTGCCGACCGCCTCCAGCAGTGACGAATGAAACCAGCCGCGATGCTGGTCGGTGCCTTCGAGATACAGGTCGGCCGGCCACGGCAGGCCGCGCGCTTCCAGCACGAAGGCGTGGGTCGAGCCGGACTCGAACCAGACGTCGACGATGTCGAACACCTGTTCGTAGTCGCCCGGGTCGCGGCCGGGGCCGAGGAAGCGCGACGCCGGCGACGCGTACCAGGCGTCGGCGCCTTCGGCGGTGAAGGCCTCGACGACGCGGGCGACGATGTCGGGGTCGCGCAGCGGCTCGCCGGTGCGCTTGTCGACGAACACCGCGATCGGCACGCCCCAGGCGCGCTGGCGGCTGATGCACCAGTCGGGGCGCGCGGCGATCATCGAGCCGATGCGGTTGCGGCCGGATTCCGGGACGAAATGCGTCTGCGCGATGGCGTCCAGGGCGCGGCCGCGGATGTTCTGCTCGCCGTCCATGCGGATGAACCATTGCGGCGTGGCGCGGAAGATCAGCGGCGCGCGCGAGCGCCAGGAGTGCGGATAGGAGTGCACGAGCCTGCCGCGCGCCACCAGCATGCCGGCATCGGTCAGCGCGGCGCAGACCGGGTCGGCGGCCTTGTAGACATGCGCGCCGGCGAACAGCGGCACCCAGGCGTTGAACGTGCCGTCGTCGCCGATCGTCTCGGGGATGTCGATGCCGTGCGCGCGGCCGAGGATGAAGTCGTCCTCGCCGTGGCCCGGGGCGATGTGCACGAAGCCGGTGCCGGCATCGGTGGTGACGAAGTGGTCGAGGAACAGCGGCACGTCGAAATCGTAGCCGCGGCCGCGCAGCGGATGCGCGCAGATCACGCCGGCGAGGTTCGCGCCGGTCAGCATGTGCACGACGTGGTGGGTGGCGATGCCCGCGGTCTCGACGAAGCCGGGCAGCAGGGGCAGGGCGACGAGCATCCGTTCGCCGACGCGGGCGAGCGAGACGTCGGCGACGGCGTCGACGTGGATCAGCGCGTACTCGATCTCGCTGCCGCCGGCGAGCGCGCGGTTGCCGGGGATGGTCCAGGGTGTGGTGGTCCAGATCACCACGCTGGCGCCGACCAGCGCGCGGTCGGGGGCCGCGACGATCGGGAAACGCACCCAGATCGTCGTGCTGGTGTGGTCGTGGTATTCGATCTCGGCCTCGGCGAGTGCGGTCTTCTCGACCGGCGACCACATCACCGGGCGCAGGCCGCGATACAGCGCGCCGTTGAGCAGGAAGCGGCCGATCTCGGCGGCGATGGCGGCCTCGCTGGGGGCGTCCATGGTGGCGTAGCGCTCGCGCCAGCCGCCTTCGACGCCGAGGCGGCGGAATTCGGTCTGCTGCACGCTCATCCAGTGCTGCGCGTAGGCGCGGCATTCGGCGCGGAAGTCGAGCACCGGGACGGCGTCCTTGTCGCGGCCGTCGCGGCGGTACTGTTCCTCGATCCGCCATTCGATCGGCAGGCCGTGGCAGTCCCAGCCGGGGATGTAGTGGGCGTCCTGGCCGGCCATCTGGCGGGTGCGGTTGATGAAGTCCTTGAGGATCTTGTTCAGCCCGGTGCCGATATGGATGTTGCCGTTCGCGTAGGGCGGCCCGTCGTGCAGGATGAATTTCTGCCGCTGCCGCGAGGCCTCGCGCAGGCGGGCGTACAGGTCCATGCGGTCCCAGCGCGCGAGGAGGTGCGGCTCGCGCTTGGGCAGGTCGCCGCGCATCGGGAAACCGGTGCGCGGCAGGAAGACGGTATCGCGATAGTCGGGCTGGTCGGACATCCGCGGTCTATGGGGAGAGCGCGCGGGCGGGGTCAAGCGGTGCGCCCGGACGGCGTGGCCCTGGCCTGCGGGCGGGCGGAGCGCGGCGGTGGGCGCCGGGCTCGACAGGTCCGGGCGCCGCGCCGGCGGAGGGATCGTCCAGCGGCCGGCGCCGATGCGGATGATCGTCGTGCTCCCGGGCGGGTAGGCAACTCGAACGAAGCGTGCGGGTGCGGGAGCCGGCGCGCCTTGCGTCGCCGGCGCGATGGCGGGTGCTTCGGGCTGAGCCGCGGCTTCGGCCGCGGCGGCTTCGGCCGGTGCCGGCGCGGTTGCGGGGGCGTCCGTCGGTTCGACGGCGGGCGCGACCGGCGCGAGGGCCTCTTGCGGAGGCGCAGCGTCCGCCGTCGGCTCCGGCAGGCCGTCCGTATGAACCCCGTCATCGCGAGCCGCCGATTGGCGGCGTGGCGATCCAGGGCCGCGCGACGGACGTTTGTCACGTTGCCCTGGATCGCCACGGCGCTGCGCGCCTCGCGATGACGGGGCAGGAGCGTCCGTCGCTTGTTCCGTCGTCGATATGGTATTCCCGACGACGTCGCATTCGCGGGCGAGCGCCGCGTCGCGCCGGCGGGCGCGGCTGCGCTGGGACATGCGCTGCAGCGTGCGGGTGTGGGCGCGCACGAGCTTGGCCTCCGCCTCGCGGCGCTCGACGATGAACCAGCGCTCGGTTGCGGGAGGGTATTCGCGGCGTCGGTCGCGCCAGCGCTTCCAGCCGAGCATGGCCCAGATCACCGGCGGCGGCCCAGGCTCGGGCGTCCGCGCGGCGCGCTGGCGGCGTCGGGTCTCGGCCCAGGCGCGGCGCTGGGCGAGCAGGCGGATCGAGGCGCGGGTGGCGAGCCGGTGCAGGCGGACTTCGGCCTGCCAGTCGCCTTGGTTGGCGCGCCTGTAGAGGTCGCGGGCGTCGGTGCAGTGGGCGCAGCGGTGCCGTGTGGTGGGGTAGCGGGAGGCCTCCAGGTCGCACCAGGAATAGAGGTCGCGATGCCCCGTCGGCTTGCGGAACAGCCGCTGGGGCCTCGGCCGGCGTTCGCAGAAGGCGTCCTGGATGATCTCGACCCTGAACATGCGCTCGCGCATGGACACGGCGATCTCGGGCGCGGGTTCGGGCGCCGCGCGCACGCGGGTCCCCCGGGCGTACGGGACGCGGAAGCTTTGGTAGAGCCGCTTGAGGAAGGGCGGCAGGAAGTCGAACACCTGACCCTCCCTGGGGCTCGAGGTTCCCCGGACGTCGCCGGGCTCACCACGAGGATAGGTGCCCCGAGAGGAGCTTTGCAAGGCAACTATTCTTGTTGTCGGATTGTGATCCTGCTTGACACGTGTCGTTCAGGCACGCGCCCACGTCGTTACGAGGATCCGCGAGCTGAAGGCGTGGCGGGACGCAGCGCGGAGCCACCGACTGTGGCGGGAGGCCGGCATCCACCGTCGGAGGATGGCGCCGATTTCATGCCGTTTGAAAACACGGAGTCTGCTCGGGTGAAATCCGGACAAAGGACGCCCTGCCCGTGGCGGCTGGTTTGCGCCCAAAGCGGACAGGCGACGAATTCGGTCATCCCGGCACCGGTGGCCGCGAGACGGATCGGCATTCGAGATGGGCAACCCCGTCTCGTTAGGGGCCAGACCTTACCGCCACGCCTGAATCGAGCCAAATAACACGCCGCCTTTGCACCGCCTTTTCATATCGTCAAGCGATGCTCCAGCGGGCGGCTCCGCTCACAGTCATCACGCGCCCGCCGAGACGTATAAGCCGCGCTACTGCGGCGGCGGCTTCAACTGACAGGCCGAGGTTGGCAACAGGCTGGTGAATGCGGATGAACCAACCGTATCGGTCCAGAATTCGTTGTAGGGCACCTGCGCGAAAGGCATGGAGTAGCTGCTGAGGGCCGTGCAGATTTGAGACAGAGAAGTGCTTCGCGTGACGAATGTGTAGTCTTCCCAGTTGAATATGTCGGAATGGGCAACGTGACACGTCCGACACACCACCCGCGGGAACTGCTGATAAGTATCCGGGTTTTGGTTCCAGCCGCACGTGACGCTGTTCGGACCGCACGTTCCTGACGGGATGAAGCGATGGTTCTGATCGTCGATGCTGCATCCCTTCGTATCAACCCCGACGCACCACGAATACCAGCCGTCGATCAAATCCCGTATCGTTTGCGACGTAATAGCGCCCTGGAATGTCACCCCCTGGCTGGTTTTCTGAGCTGTACCTTCCGTACTGGAACTGCGGACGATCGCGTTCAAGATCCTGAACGTGTCGGCTTGTGAGGGCGCCGAAAACTGCGCGTTCACCGTGTCATAGAGAAACGAGGGCGTGTCGAAAGGCAGGAAACGGGCCGCGGCCGACATGTTGTGCTTAGTGGCGTCGTATGTCCCGCCATGGCAGGCAATGCAGACACCAGGAACCGCTTTTGCCCCCTCGCTGTCGAGAACGGCATTAGGGTTGGGCACAAAATCGTGTAATTGCTTGTATGGGGTTTGTGTCTGTCAAGAGGATATCGTCAGTGGCGTTCTCCTCATCGGGGCATCTGAGCGCTGTGGTGGAATAGCCAACGAACCGAGGGGAGCCCGCCATAGGGCGCGATCGACCGCGCC
>DATEQV010000252.1:0-4692 GCA_035272265.1 Acidisphaera sp.
CGAGCAGGCGGTCGAAGCCCTGCTGGACGCCGCCCACGCGCTGATGAGCCACGGTGTGCACCGGTACCCCCGTCGCCGCCCGACCGACCTGCGCATGGAGGAGAAGCGCGAACGCGAGCGCCGCGAGCACGACGAGCAGACCTTCAATGACCTCTGGCGCACGGTCCCAAAAGGGCCGGCGGCGAAGGAGGACAACCGCGCCGAGGAACGCCGTCGCGCGCTGCTCCAACTGCCGCAGGAAAACGTCCTGTATTTCCTGGAAAAGTCGGCGCCGCGCCTGGCCCCGTGGCAGCGCGAGGTGCTGCGCGTCGTCCGCCAGATTGCGCAATATTTCTACCCGCAGGGCCAGACCAAGGTGATGAACGAGGGGTGCGCGACCTACACGCACTACCGCATCATGACGCGCCTGCACGAGAAGGGGTTGATCTCCGACGGGGCGTGGATGGAGTTCCTGCACAGCCACACCAACGTCGTCTTCCAGCCCGAATACGACGATCAGCGCTTCTCCGGCATCAACCCGTACGCGCTCGGCTTCGCGATGATGGACGACATCGCGCGCATCGTCCGCGAGCCGACCGAGGAGGACCGGACCTGGTTCCCCGACATCGCCGGCACCGGCGACGAGATGGCGGTGCTGCGCGACGTGTGGGCGAACTACCGCGACGAGAGCTTCATCCTGCAGTTCCTCAGCCCGAAGCTGATCCGCCAGCTGCGCATCTTCGACGTGCTGGACGATGCCAACGAGCCGGAGATGCGGGTCACCGCGATCCACGACGAACGTGGCTACAAGCGCATCCAGCGTGCGCTGGCGCGGCAGTACGACGTCGCCTGGACCACGCCGGACATCCAGGTGATAGACGTCAACCTCGCCGGCGACCGGCGCCTGATCCTGCACCATCGCGCGCTGAACCGCGTGCTGCTCGACGAAGGTGACGCGCGGCATGTGCTGCAGCACCTCGCGGACCTGTGGGGCTACGACGTGCTGATGAAGGAGATCGACCCGGCGACCGACGCGGTGCTGAAGGAGCACGCGGCCTCCCCGCGCGGCACGATCCTCTCCAAGGACCCCGTCTGAGCCCGACGCGCGCCGGCCACGGCCGGAGGAGCGTGGAACCGCACCTGTAAGCTCGGCGTTCGCGCCGGCATGGACGCCTCGACCCGCGCTCGCGCCACCCCCGATGCCGCCGCACTGCTGCGCGACGTGGCCGATCTGGTGCCGAACATGCAGGCGCGCGCGGAGGTGCTCGATTGCGACGGCGCTTTTCCGCACGCCGACCTGAACGCGCTGCGCGACGCCGGTGCGCTCGCTGCCCCTCTGCCGCGCGCGCAGGGCGGCCTGGGGCTGGGCACCGAGGCGGGACGCAGCCCGGAGCTGGCACGGCTGCTCGGCCTGATCGGGCGCGGCAGCCTGCCGCTGGGGCGCATTTTCGAAGGTCACGTGAACGCGTTGCACCTGATCGTCCGCTACGGCGATCCGGCGCAGGTCGGGCGCGGGGCGCGCGACGCGCACGCGGGCGAGCTGTTCGGCGTCTGGAACACGGAACCGCGCGATGCGCCGCTTCGTGTGTTCGCATGCCGGGACGGCTGGCGGCTGCAGGGCCGCAAGATCCTGGCGTCAGGCGCCGGCGTGGTGACGCGGGCGCTGGTGACGGCCGAGCGCCCGGACGGCGCGCGCGTGATGCTGGTGGTGCCGCTCGCCGCGTCGCAACGTGCGGACCTGCGACGATGGACGGCGCAGGGAATGCGCGCGTCGGCCACCGGCGCGGTCGTGTTCGACGGGATCGTCGCGCCGCCGGACGCGGTGATCGGCGAGCACGGCGACTACGAACGCCAGCCGGTCTTCAGCGGCGGCGCCTGGCGCGCACTGGCGGTGATCGTCGGCGGCCTCGATGCGCTGGTGGACGCGTTGCGCGCGCACCTGGCCGAGACGAAGCGCGACGGCGATCCGCACCAGCAGGCCCGCGCCGGCACGGTCCTGATCGCGCAGGAGACGGCGCGGCTCTGGCTGCAACAGGCGGCCGCGCGTGCGGAACGTGGGTGCGGCGTGGACGGCGAGGTGGTCGCCTACGTCAACCTCGCCCGCGGCGCCACCGAGGCGGCAGTCACCGAGGCGATGCGACTCGTGCAGCGCTCAGTGGGCCTTGCCGCGTTCATGCGGCCCAACCCGATCGAGCGGCTGTGCCGCGACCTCGGCACCTACCTGCGCCAGCCGGCGCCCGACGCCGCGCTGACCAATGGCGCGGCGTGGTTCCTGCGCAACGGCGGCTTGCCGGAGCCGCTTCCGCTGGCGCCGTGATCCGTGCGGGCGAGGTGCTGGCGACGATGCGCGCCCTGCCGGTGCGCGCGCCGGATCAGGTGCTCGCGCCCGGTCCCTGCCTCGTGCTGGCGCCGCATCCCGACGACGAGAGCCTCGGCTGCGGCGGACTGATCGCGCTGGCAGCCGCGCAGAGGCGGCAGGTGCACGTCGCGGTGCTGACCGACGGTACCGGCTCGCATGCCGGATCGGCGCGCTATCCCGCGCCGCGTCTCGCCGCACTGCGTGGGGCGGAGGTGGCCGAGGCGGTGACGCGGCTCGGGCTGCCGGCATCGGCCCTGCACTTCCTGCGCCGGCCAGACCGCCATGCGCCGCACGACGGACCGGCGTTCGGCGCGGCGGTCGATCGCGTGCGGGGCCTGCTCGGCGCGTGCGGCGCGGCGACCCTGCTGACCACGTGGCGCGGCGATCCGCACGGCGACCATGTGGCCGCCAGCCTGATCGCGCGCGCTGCGGTGCGCGGGACCCCGATCCGGCTGCTGGAATTCCCGGTCTGGGGCTGGACGCTGCCGGACGACACGGCATTAGCGATGGCACCCCCGGACGGCGCGCGCGTCGACGTACGCGCGGTGCTGGCAGCCAAGCGCGCGGCGATCGCGGCGCACGTGTCGCAGACGACCGGCCTGATCGACGATGATCCGTCCGGCTTCCGCCTGACGGCGCGATTCGTCGACCTGTTCACCGGCGACTACGAGACGTTCCTCCATGTCTGAGCGCGGCAGCCTGCCGGCTGCGTATTTCGCGGAAAAGTATGCGGCCGACCCCGATCCGTGGCGCTTCGCCTCGAGCGATTACGAGGCGCGCAAATACGCGGCGACCATCGCCGCCCTGCCGCGCGCCCGCTTCGCGAGCGGGCTGGAGGCCGGCTGTTCGATCGGCGTGCTGACGGCGATGCTCGCGCAACGCTGCGACGCATTGCTGGGGTTCGATGTCGTCGAGGCCGCGCTGGCACAGGCCCGCGCGCGCAACGCGGACAATCCGCAGGTGCGGATCGAGCATCGCAGCCTGCCGCAGGACTGGCCGGACGGCGCGTTCGACCTAATCGTGTTTTCCGAGGTTCTCTACTATCTGGACGAAGCCGACCTGCGTGCCGTCGTCGAGCGTGTGCGCACGGCGTTGCTGCCCGGCGGCGCGGTGGTACTGGTCCACTGGCTCGGGCCGACCGACTATCCGCTGACCGGCGACGCGGCGACGGAGTTGTTGACCAGTGCCTTGGAGGATGTCTGCGACGTCACCCGGTCAGAGCGTCAGCCAGACTATCGGCTGGATGTGCTCGTCCGGCGGCCAGCCGCACCTGCGCAATCAGCAGCCCGGCGCGAGCCGCCTGGATCGGCAGGTCGCTGACCGGAACGCGACGGCGCCGCAGCTTGCGGCTGTGCGCCTCCACCGCCGACCAGGCGGCGCCGAAGAATGGTTTCGATAGAAACCGGACCACATCGCCCTCGGGCAGCTGTAGCGCCGCCGCTGCGTCCTTCGGCCCGATGCCCCGGTCCTCGCCGCGCCAGACGGCGCGCAGGCGCCGCCGCCAGATCGCGCGGAATGCCGCATCTTCGGCGGGCTCGAGGCGCGGGTCGAGGAACTGGTCGGATCCGGTCAGTCGGCGCGACATGGTGTCCGCCATGCCGCCGCGCGCGCGCCCGAGCAGCCGGCCCGATACGATGACGCGGGCCGTCGATGTGTGGCGGATGCGTGCGTCGACGCGGCGCAGCGCGTCGAAAAAGGCGCGGTCCTCGCCCAGTCGCACGGGCGGGATGCCGCCCGCCCGCCGCCAGGCGCGCACTGTCACCGCGAAATTCGCACCGCTGTGCTGATCGTGGCGCGGCCAGGGATCGGCTGGATCGGGATCGATTAGCGCCGCGATCTCGTCGAGCTCGCGCGCATAAGCGCATTCCCGCGCGTCGTCCTCGTGCAGGGCGGGTGGGATGCGGCGTGCGTCCTCCGGGTCGATGTCGGCGATCCCGGCAGCTGCGTCCGCGCCGCGCGCGATCGCGTCGAGACAGGCCGCAACCCAGCCAGTATCGGCGACGCTGTCGGCGTCGGTGCCGAGCAGCACGCCATCGCTGCCGGCGTGTACAGCGGCGTACTGCATCGCCAAGCGCCGCGCCCACCCGGCGCACGCACGCGCGGGCGGCAGCTCGACGTGCGGCGCATCGAGGGGAAACGGCAACGACGGCGCCAGCGCCGCGATGCGCGCCGCGGTGTCGTCGACGCAGTTGTTGAGCAGCACCACGACCGCAGCCGGACGCCTCGACTGCATCGCCAGGGCTCGCAGGCAGGCTTCGATATGGGCCGCCTCGTCCTTGGCGGGGATGGCGACGACGGAGGCGGCGCTTGTCACGAAGGGCCACAAACGCCAGAGCGACGCGAAGTTGCACTGC
>DATEQV010000253.1:0-4192 GCA_035272265.1 Acidisphaera sp.
CCGATCACTGTCGATCACTTTGTTATGTGGTGTTCAAAAGTCGCCGTCTCAGCCCTGCGGCCGCTCCCAACACTCAACGCCACATTTCCGCCGGCGCCACATTACGCACCAAATGTGGCGCGCCACATTTGATGCGGGAAAGCCGCACGCCGGGATCTGAGGGGGAGGTGCCGGGCGACCGGCACCTCTACCCGACAGGTCGGCGAGAAGTCCTATGTGGACGGCGAAGAGTGCGGGCACGCGACGCGCACGAGGCATGATTTTGCTCGTCGTCGTCCATACATACCCACCAGCAGGTCCCGACGAAGTCAGCATCATCAGCGCCTGGAAGGCGACACTCAATGAGCGCAGACGATACGAAGCCGGACCATGATCCCCAATCGATCTGGCTGCGGAAATTGGCGGCCATGGCCAGACGTCCGCTGCGGGACGCGCGTGCGCGCAGGCCGGCGCAAACGCGAAAGGCGAGACCGAAGGAACGTGGTCGACAAAGAGCGGAGGACGACGCTTGGTCCTCGCACTGGCGCTGACAAGCTCATGGCGCTCCGTTCGCGAGCGACGGCTGCTGACCGAAGGCCGATTGCCGCTCGCAGCTTGTCGATCTTCAGGCGGCTGGCGGACTGGCTCGTGCGGCGAGGAGCGTCCGCCAACGCGATCTCGCTCGCCGGCATGGGTTGCGGGCTCCTGGCCGGCCTAGCGTTTGCGCTCATCGACGCGATGCCCGACGCGGCGCGGGTCCTCTGGCTGCTCGGGGCGGTGCTGGTGCAACTGCGGCTGCTGGCGAACATGCTGGACGGCATGGTCGCGATCGGGCGCGGCGTGGCCTCGCCGATAGGCGCGTTGTTCAACGACGTGCCGGACCGCGTGTCGGACAGCGCGGTGCTGGTGGGTGTCGGGATTGCCGCAACGGGCGGCTGGGGCTTGGGCCTGGGCGCCGCGCTCGCGGCGATGGCCACCGCCTATGTGCGGCTGGCGGGCGTGAGCGTGGGGGCGCCGAGCGACTTTTGCGGGCCGATGGCCAAGCCGCACCGGATGAACGCCGTCACGCTGCTGGCGTTGTGGTGCGCGGCGGCGCCGGCGCGCTGGGGCACGCACTCCGCCGTGCCCGAGGCGGTGCTCGGCGTCATCACGGCGCTGTCGGTGGTGACCGCGATCCGCCGGCTGTGGCACACTGCCGTTTGGTTGCGCAAAGCGGACGCGCCGTGATCTTCCATGTCGCCGGCACCGACGAAGCGCTCGCCAATCCGGTGACGGTGCGGCTGCTTGTCGCCGCCCTCGGCGCGGTGACCGTGGCGGCCGTCGTCACCGGCGGCATGAGCGTCGCCGGCGTCGGAACGCCCGCCTTGCGGCGCGAGTTGTGGCTGCGGCTCGGGTCTTGGGTCGTGCTGCTGCCGGCGATGATCCTGCCGGTGCTCGCCGGCAAGACGTGGCTGATCGCCGAGGTGACGCTGCTGGGCCTGCTGTGCCTGCGCGAATACAATCGCGCGACCGGGCTGTTCCGCGAGCCGTTGATCGAATTCGTCATCGTGCTCGGGGTGCTGGCGGTGAACTTCGCGGCACTCGACCACTGGTACGGGTTCTTCGTCGCGCTGATCTCGATCACCGTCGGGCTGCTGGCGGTCGCCTCGCTGCCGCTGGACCGGCCGGCCGGCTACATCCAGCGCACCGCGCTGGGCATCGTTGGCTTCATGCTGTTCGGCAGCGGGCTCGCGCATCTTGGTTACATGGGCAATGACCTGAACTATCGTCCGCTCGTGCTGCTGGTGATGCTGTCGGTGGCGCTGAACGACGTCATGGCGTTCACCGCGGGCAAGCTGATCGGCGGACCGAAACTCCTGCCGGCGACCAGCCCAGGCAAGACGGTGTCGGGCGCCCTCGGCGCGCTGGTGGTCACCACGGCGTTCTTCGCGGGCGTCTCGCACCTGATCTTCCGCGGCAGTCCGATCGATGGACCGCTCTGGCTGCTGCTGCTCGGGGTGCTGGTGAGCGTGGCCGCGCAGGCGGGCGACCTGATGCTGTCCTCGATCAAGCGCGACATCGGCATCAAGGACATGGGCGCGGTGCTGCCCGGCCATGGCGGCGTGCTCGACCGCTTCAACAGCCTGCTGTTGACCTCCCCGGCGGTGTTCCACTTCGTCAACTACTTCGTCGGCTTCGGCCGGGAGCAGCCGGTGCGGATCATCACCGGCTGATGGAGTGGCGGTTCAAGCCCGCGCGGGACTTCGGGCTGCCGCTGTGGCGCCGGGTGCGCAGTCTCGGCCGCGAGCCGGGCCTCGGCAGCCGCGTGCTGCACCAGGCGTGGCTGACCTCGATCGGCCTCTATCTGTGGGCGTTCCACCGGCTGCACGTGGACGGCTGCGACAACATCCCCGCCGAGCCGCCGTTCGTGATGATCGCGAACCACGCGAGCTATCTCGATGCGTTCTGTCTCGCGCGGGCGCTGCCGCGGCGGCTGGCAAGCTGCGCTTACGCGCTCGCCGCCGGCGACGCGTTCTTCGACACGCTGCCCGCGGCCGGCTTTTCCGCCTTCGCGGTCAACGCGCTGCCGGTCTGGCGCAAGGGCGCGCCCGCGGCGGAGCTGCCGGTGCTGCGCGCGCGGCTGGAAGAGGACCGTGTGGTGCTGATCCTGTTCCCTGAAGGCACGCGCAGCCGCACCGGCACGATGGCGCATTTCCGCGCCGGCATGGGCGCGCTGGTGGCGGGCGGCCCCGTGCCGGTGGTGCCATGCTGGATCGACGGCGCGCACGCCGCATGGCCGCCCGAGCGCCGCCTGCCGCGGCCGCGTCCGATCAGCGTTGCGATCGGCGTGCCGCTGACGTTTGCCGAGGTCGACAACGACCGCACCGGCTGGTCGCTCGTGGCCGAACGTTGCGAGCAGGCGGTGCGCGGCCTCGGTCTGGCGCAGGCGGGTGCCGCAAGCTAGACCGTGGCCAGGTTTGGGGAATGTCACACATGCGAAAGATCATGGCCCTGGCGGTCATCGCGCTGGGTCTGGGCGTTCAGCTGTCCGCCGCCGATGCGCAATGCCTGCGCTACGAGCCGCAGCAGGTTGTGCTGACGGGCAGCGTGCAGCGCGAACAGACCTACGGTCCGCCCGGCTACGGCGAGACGCCGAGCCGGGATGCGAAGGAGATCACCTACTTCCTGCAGCTGTCCGCGCCGATCTGCGTGCAGCGCGGCGAGGGCTCCGACGAGCCGGCGGAGTCCGGCGTCCAGCGTCTGCAGATCGCCTTCCTGAACATGGAGCCGGATCCGCGCATTGCGGGCCGCCGCGTCAGCATCACCGGCACGCTGTTCCACGCGACCACCGCGCATCACATGACGCCGGTGCTGGTCAGCCCGGACCGGGTGCAGATCCAGTAAGCCGAGACGGGCGGTTTCTCGCGGCGGCGGAGCCGGTTTACACTGCCCGGTCCTACGGAAGAGTGCCGATGCGCGAGACCCGGATTTCCGCCTGCCCGCACGACTGCCCCTCGACCTGCGCGCTGGAGGTCGAGGTGCTCGACGGCCGGCGCATCGGCGCGGTGCGCGGGGCGGCGGCGAACACGTACACCTCGGGTGTGATCTGCGCCAAGGTCGCGCGCTACGGCGAGCGCCTGTATCACCCCGATCGCCTGACCCGCCCGCTGCTGCGTAGCGGCGCGAAGGGCAGCGGCAGGTTCGCGCCGATCACCTGGGACGAGGCGCTAGACCGCATTGCGGAACGCTTCATCGCGGTCGCCGCCGAACATGGCACCGAGGCGGTGTGGCCGTACGACTTTGCCGGCACGATGGGGCTGGTGCAGCGCAACGGCATCCGCCGGCTGACCAACACGATGCGCTACTCGCGCCAGCGCGACACGATCTGCTCGACCATCGCGCAGGCCGGCTGGCGCGCGGGCTGCGGCGTCATCCGCGGCTGCGATCCGCGCGAGATGGCGCTCGCGGACGTGATCGTGATGTGGGGCGGCAACCCTGTCGCGACGCAGGTCAACGTGATGACGCACATCGCGCGGGCGCGGAAGGAGCGCGGCGCCAGGCTGATCGTCGTCGATCCCTACCGCACCGGCACGGCGCAGGTCGCCGACGAGCACATCATGCTGCGCCCCGGCACCGACGGTGCGCTCGCCTGCGCGGTGATGCATGTCGCGTTCCGCGACGGCTTTGCCGACCGCGACTACATGGCGCGCTACGCCGACGCGCCCGCGGCGCT
>DATEQV010000254.1:0-3950 GCA_035272265.1 Acidisphaera sp.
CGTCGAGCGTCGGCACGCCGAGGGCGGCGGCGAAGCTGCCGTCGGAGCCGCCGGGCGAGACGACCTCGTGGATCGGGGCGCCGAGTTCCGCGCAGATGGCCTTCGCGGCGTCGAACAGGCGGATGGTGCCGGCGCGCGTGGGGAAGGGCGGGCGATAGAAGCCGCCCTCGGCGGTGACGGTCACGCGCGCATCCGCGGGTGGTGTGGCGGCGATGCGGCGGACTTCCGCAAGCAGGTGATCCGCACCTGCCTGGTCGGCGGCGCGCAGGTCGACATGCATCTCGGCATCTTGCGGCACGACCTGGCGCGCGCTGCCGCCGGTGAAGAGGCCGACCATCGCGCCGATGCGTCGCGTCGTGTCGGTCAGCGCTTCGATGGGCGCGACCAGCGGGGCCAGCGCGGCGATCGCCGAGGCGCCGTTCGCGCGTGCGGCGCCGGCATGCGCGGAAATGCCGTGGGCGCGCACGTACAACGCGCCCACCGCGCCGCGTCCGACGACCACGCCGCCGTTCGGGCGGCATGGCTCGAGCGTCAGGCAGAGGTCGGCGTCGCGCGCGTGAAGCTCGATCCAGGCCCGGCTGCCGGGGCTGCCGATCTCCTCGTCGGGGACGATCAGAACGGTCACGGAACCGATGCCGCGTGGGTCGCGCAAGGCGAGGCGGAGCGCGTGCAGCGCGGTGACCACGCAGCTTTTCATGTCGCCCACGCCCGGGCCGGTGATCCAACCGTTGTCGCGGCGGAACGGCCACTCCGCGACGGTGCCCGCGGGCCAGACCGTGTCGGCATGGCCGAGGATCAGCACGCGGCGGCCGGCGCCGAACATGCGCCGGGCGGTGAGCTGGTCGCCCCGGTTCTGTAACGGCTGGCGGGAGATGTCGAAGCCCGACGCGAGCAATACGTTGGCCCAGATGTCGATCACGGCGTTCACGCCGGCGGCGTGATAGGTGCCGCTGTCGATGTTCACGACACGCTCGGTCAGCGCGAGGATGTCGGGCAGCTCGGCCTCCATCGCGGCGGCGAGCTGGCGCGGATCGGTCATCTGGGTTCCCCCCTGCCGTATGGCCGATACTATGACCGGCGGGCAGCGCGGGGGCGAGGCGATGGACAGGATGGCGCGGTTGCGCGAGGTGATGGGCCGCATCTGGGCCTCGCGCAGGATCGCCGAGGACCACGCCGCGCTGTGCGCCTGCGGGGGACGCTTCGCCGGCACCGACAGCGAGGCCGCCGCGAGGGAGTTCCTGGCCGGGCGGCTGGCCGAGGCCGCGGGGGCCGACGTCGTGCGGGAGCGCGTGGCCTATCATGGCTGGACTCGCGGGCCGGCCGAGGTGGTGTTGCCGGACGGGCGGCGTCTGCCGGCGCTGGGGCTCGTGCGCACGGTCGCGACTCCGGCGGGCGGGCTGACCGCACCGCTGGTCGATGTCGGGCGCGGGACGCCGGAGCAGATCGCGCAGGCGGGCGAGGCGGTGCATGACGCGATCGTGCTCGTGCGGCACGAGTACATGCTCGGCGTCGACCACGTGCATCGGCGGCGGAAATACGACGCCGCCCGGGCGGCGGGGGCGGCCGGGTTCGTCATTTCGTTCCACGAACCGGGCGGTCTGGCGGTGACGGGGTCGTCCGGCGACGGCGGGGCGGGGCATATCCCGGCCGTCGGAATCGGTTTCGAATCCGGAGCGGCTTTGGCGGAATGTGCGGGTGGCGCGGTCACGTTGCACGCCTCCGGCAGCTTCGCCGATGCGTGGGCGGAGAACCTGTTCGCCACCCTACCCGGCAGCGGCGCCTTCGTCGTGCTGTCGGCGCATTACGACGGGCACGATCCGGCTTGTTCCGCAATCGACAACGCATCAGGTGTCGCCGTCGCGATCGCGGTCGCCGAGGCTGTGCGGGATTTCGTTGCGGACCTGGATCGGCGGTTGCAGGTGGCGCTGTTCACCGTCGAGGAGTGGGCGCTGATCGGCTCGGCCGTGCATCTGGAGACCATGGACGCCGGCGTGCGCGACGGCATCGCCTTCAACGTGAACCTGGATTCCGTCGCCGGCGACGGGGCGTTGGCGGCGATCACCGGCGGCTTCCCCGGGGTGGCGGGGTTCGTGCGGCGCGCCCTGGCGCCGGCCGGACTGTCCGTCGGGCTGCACGAGGGGTTCATGGCCAATTCCGACCATGCCAACTTCGTCCGCTGGGGCATCCCCGCGCTGCGCCTGTGCGCCGGCATGGAGCGGCCGAGGTCCAACCTGCGATTCCTGCTGACCGCGGCGGACACCCCGGACAAGGTGAACCCCCACGAGCTGAAGACCGCCGCCTGTGTGGCCGCCGGGCTGGTGCTGGGCGCGCTGAGCGGGGACCTGCCGGCCAGGGTCGGCGCCGAGGAGGGGCGCCGCATCGCCGAGGCGGTGCGGTAGGGGAATCGTCGGCCGCGCGGCGCCGATCTTGATGCCGGTCGGGGTCGGCGGTTGCCGCGAGTGCCGCACGGGGTCGGGCTCGGCGTGCGCGGCGTCGGCCGCGGGTGGCGGCGCGGCGGCTTCTGCCGGCTCCGGCGGCGCGGTCGTGTCCCGAGCGTCATTCCGCGTCGCCTCTCGGCGGCGTGGCGATCCAGGGCCACGTCGCGGACGTTTGCCGCGCGGCCCTGGATTGCCACGGACCCCGGCTGCGCCGGGGGCCTCGCAATGACGGGGCTGGGGCAGGGCGCCTGTTGGTGCTTCGGCGGCGTCGGGTTGGGGCGATGCGGGAGTCGCGCTGTCGCGCCCTGCGGCGGCGGGTCGGATGTCGCTCAGGCGTTCGCGGCGGCGCTGGGTCTCGCGGCGGAGATGGCGGGCGTGGGCGCGCACGAGGTCGCGCTCGACTTCGCGCCGGTCGCGATGGTGCCAGGATTCGTGCGAGCCGCGATGGGCGATCGCCGGCCAGAGCTCGGGCTCGAACTGCGGCGGCATCGGTTCGGGGCCGTTGCGGGCGACGTGTTCGCGGTGGCGCGCCCAGAACTGCCGGCGGCTTTCGCGGTATTCGCGCCGCTCGGCGAGCAGGCGCACGGCACCGCGGCGGGCGAGCTTGTAGAGCGCGACCTCGGCCTTCCAGTCGCCCCGGCAGGCGGCGACGTAGTGGGCGTGGGCCCGTTCGCAGTGGTGGCAGCGGGGCTTGCGGCGGCCGGTCCAGCTGTTCGGCGCGTCGCACCACGAGGTGGTGTCGCGGCGCCACGGGTTGGCGCGGAACAGCTTCTTCGGCGGCGGCCGGTGCTCGCAGAAGGCGTCGTAGGCAATTTCGAGCCGGTAGTGCCGCGCCTGGCCGGAGCTTGGCCGCTCGTCGTCCGGCGGAATGGCCCGGGGGCGGGTCTTGCGCGCGTAAGGCTGGGCCTCGGCGAGGCGGCGGTAGAGGCGTTGCAGCGAGGCCGGCAGCCAGCGCAGCACGCCAGGGCGGTGCGGGTGGTCCGCGTGCGGGTTCGGGGTGGCGTGCGCGCGCGGGGGCGGCTCCGGCTCGGGAGCGGGGTCCGGTTCAGGCGGCGCAGGCGAGGGCGCCGGGTGGGCGAGGGACCATTGCCGGAGTTTGGCGGCATGGTGCGCCCAGATCCTCTCCATGACCGAGGGGAACGGCGCGCGCGGTTCCGCCGTCCCGTGGGCGCGGCCGGAGCCGGCGGTGTCGGAGGCGTCGTCCGGCGATGTGTCGCCGTCAGTCATGCCCAGAGGGTAGGGCATGGGTGGGGCGATGTCAAGAATAAATGCCTAGAAGGGTGCGGCTCGGGGCGGGGCGTGGTCAAGCGGGTTCGTGCGGGACGGCCCAGCCTCGTGGCGCATTCCGCCGTGCTTTTCGCGCCCTTGCTAAGCTCGACTTTCTGCAATTTACGCTGCGAGGCATAGAGTCTGCACGAATCGATTTAGCAAAGCGACTGGCATTATGACGGTATCACTGCCTTGCCGAGACATTGAAAAATCCGGCGGACACCAAAGTGCGCGGCGAACGGC
>DATEQV010000255.1:0-2525 GCA_035272265.1 Acidisphaera sp.
CGGCCGAGACGAATGCCGCTTGTGATCCCAAGCGCTGCGTCAGCTCGAAACCGAGCACGCCGACGTAGAAGGCGAGTGAACGCTCCAGGTCGGATACTTTCAGATGGACGTGACCGATGCGCGTGCCGACGGCAATCGGCCGCGGACTTGTGTCGTCACGATCCGCGATATGCGTGCCAGACATCTGGAAATCCTCCTCGAACGCTACACACCCAGCAGTTTGTCGAGCGTGATCGGGAACCTGCGCACGCGCACCCCCGTCGCATGCCAGACGGCGTTCGCCACCGCGCCCGCGGTCCCCGTAATACCAATCTCGCCGACACCCTTGATCCCCAGCGCGTTGACGTGCGGATCGTGCTCCTCGACGAGAATTGCCTCGATCGACGTGACGTCGGCATTCACCGGCACGTGGTATTCGGCGAGGTTGGCGTTCATCGTCCGGCCCGAATTCGGGTCCATGACCGCGTGCTCGTGCAGCGCGAAGGACACGCCCCATATCATGCCGCCGAGATACTGGCTCTGCACCAGCCTCGGGTTGATGATCCGCCCGGCCGCGAAAGCCCCCACCAGCCGGCTGACGCGGATCTGGCCGAGTTCCGGATCGACCTTCACCTCGGCGAACACCGCGCCGTGCGCAAACATGGCATAGCGCTGCTGCACCGCCGGGTCGGGCGCGGCACGCCCGCGTCCCTCGATGGCGACGCTGCCGGCTCGCGTCAGGATGTCGGCGTAGGTCTCTCCGCGGCTCTCGTCGTCGCGGCGCAACAGCCTTCCGTCGCGGGCGATCACGCCCGCATTGCCGGCGCCGAACAGCGGCGAGCGCTCGTCGCCCGTCGCGAGTTCGGCAAGCTGCGCGATGACGTCGCCACCCGCGCCGTGGATGGCGGACCCGGCCGTCGCCGTATGCGCCGAGCCTCCCGCAATCCCGCCGTCGGGCAGGTCGGACGTGCCCAGGCGGAACTCGACCCGGGCGAGGTCGAGGCCGAGACTGTCGGCGGCGATCTGCGCCAGCGCGGTCCAGGCGCCCTGCCCCATGTCGTGCGCGCCGATCTCGACCGTCGCGCTGCCGTCCGCGCGCAACACCGCGCGCGCCTCGGCCTGGAACATCAGCGCCGGGAACATCGCCGTGCCGACGCCCCAGCCGACCAGCAGGCCCGATGCGTCGCGCATCTGACGCGGCGCCAGCTTGCGGCGGGCCCAGCCGAACCGTTCGGCACCCTGCGCATAGCAGTCGCGCAGTGCCTTCGAGGAGAACGGCTTGCCCGACAGCGGTTCGATCTCGGCATAGTTCTTCAGGCGGAACGCGACCGGATCCATGCCGCAGACATGCGCCATCTCGTCGATGGCACTCTCCAGCGCCGCACTGCCGGGCGCCTCGCCGGGTGCACGCATGAATATCGGCGTGCCGGTGTCCAGCCGCACCCCCTCGTACGTCGTCGAGAGTGCCGGTGTCGCGTAGAGACTGTGCGAGACGTTGCCCGCCGGCTCGAAGAAGTCGTCGAACGTGCTCGTCGCGGTGAGCACAAGGTGATCGAGCGCGGTCAGCGCGCCGTCCGCGCTGGCGCCGAGGCGCAGCGTCTGGCGGGTCGACGGCCGATGGCCGACCGGGCCGAACATCTGCTCGCGCCGCATCACCAGCTTCACCGGCCGTCCGACAAGCTGCGCCGCCATGATGCCGAGCACTTGCGGTGCCCAGATGACGCCCTTGGCGCCGAACCCCCCGCCGAGGAACGGGCTGCGGATGTGGATGTCCTGCGGATCGATCCCGAACAGGCCCGCGATGCGCGCCTTCGCCATCCCCATGCCCTGGCTCGGTGTATCGAGCGTCAGGCGGTTGCCATCCCACACCGCTACCACGGCGTGCGGCTCCATGGCGTTGTGATACTGCATGGACGTTTCGTACACGGCGTCGATTCGCTTGTCGGCGGCGGCGAGGCCCATGGCCACATCGCCGTGGGCGACGTTCGCCTGCTGGCCGACGCCGACGGTGGCGGGTACGAAATGCTCGGCATCATCCAGCCCGACTCGCGCAGGTTCGACTTCGTACGACGGGTGCACCAGCGCAGCCCCCTCGGTCGCCGCCTCCAGCGTCTCCGCGATCACGACCGCGATCGGCTGGTTGGCGTATCGCACCCGATCGTTCTGCAGCAGGTCGAGCTTGAAAGTGAACATCTCGCTGGCGTCGTCCGGGTCACGGACCAGCTTGGGCGCATTGGCAGGCGTCATCACCTCGACCACGCCCGGATGCGCCCGCGCTGCGCTCACGTCCAGCGACGCCACGCGGCCGCGTGCGATGCTGCTCACCGCCATCACCGCGTGCAGCATTCCCGGCGGATGGTTGTCGGCCGCATAGCGCGCGGCGCCGGTGACCTTGAGCACGCCGTCGCGCCGGGTAAGCGGCTGGCCGGCGCTGGAACCGTGGCGGATATGCGCGGTGTCAGGCACGGGCCGGAACTCCCGGAACGTGGGCAAACGGCGATGCGGGCAATGCGGACAGACGCTCGGGCGTGCCCGCAGCGGCGAGC
>DATEQV010000256.1:0-8197 GCA_035272265.1 Acidisphaera sp.
GAGCTGGGGCGGACGCGTGCTGCTCGCCGACCTGCTGCCGGGGCATTGGGCCACGCCATCCCCATCGGCGCGGATGCTGGGGTAGTTTCGGCAGCTACCACTTGTCCCGCGTCATCCCGTGCGACTTATCCCGTCATCGCGAGGCGCGCAGCGCCGTGGCGATCCAGGGCAGCGCGGCAGGCGTTTGTCACGTGGCCCTGGATCGCCACGCTTCGCTCGCGATGACGGTGTGAACGACGTCGCACGCGTGCGACTCCACCGTCGGTACAGTCACGACCGTGACAGCCACCGCAGCGCCGGCGCGATTTCGGGTACCCGCTCGGGTGACGCGAACGGTCCGGACAGGCGCAGGCCGAGGTCGGGGCCGCCCTCCAGCGCCGGATGCAGGCGCACCTGCACGTCGAGCGTGCCGGTCGGCACGGCGAGCGTGCCGCTGATCCGCGCGGTACCCTCCGGCGCCTCCAGCACGCCCTCGCCGACCGTCGCCACGCCGCCGGCGATGTCGGCCGACAGGCGCAGCGCGGTGAACGGCGTGCGGCCGTCGCGCAACGCGGCGAGCAGCGGGGCCTGCAGCCGCTCCGGGCGGCCCGCCTCGGCGGTGCGCAGCGCGCCGCGCAGCAGCGGCAGGCTGAAGCCGCGCAGCGCCCCGTCGCGCGCAGTCAGCGTCGCGTGCCCGGCGAGCGTGGCCAGCATCGCCGACAGGCTGTAGCCCTCGCCCGACAGCCGGACCTGCATGCCCACGCGACCGCCGAGCAGGTCGAACGGCAGGCCGGTCAGCGGCGCGGTCACCGGCACGTCCGCCAGCGCCACTTCGAGCGAGACCTTCGGCGGCGTCGCCAAGGCGTCCAGGACCACGCCGCCCGACAACGCGCCGCCGGCGACCTGAGCCGAGATCCCGCCGATTCCGACGACACCGCCGGTCAGGCCCAGCCGCGCCGCAACCTGGCGAGCGATCGTCGCATCGGCCTGGGTGACGCGGTCGGCGGTCAGGTCGAGCACCGCCTCCCAGCCGCCGAGCCAGTCGAGCGGCAGCGGAGCGGTGCCATGCCAGGAGACCCGTGGCAGCGGCAGCGTCTGCGCGGCGATGCGCCCGGTCAGCCGCACCGGTGCTGCGAGCGTCGCGGCGAGACGGCCCGTGGCCTTCAGTGTGCCGGCGGTCAGCGCGACGTCATCGAGCGCGACCTGCCCGGCCGACAAGGTGACCTTGGCCTGCGCATCGAGCGGCCCGTCGCCCAGCCACGCGAGCATGCCGTCCGACGCCAGACGCGCCGCGGCGGGATGACGCAGGGTCAGGGTGCCGCTCGCCGTCCGGGCGGCCACGTCGGCCTTGCCGTCGAACCCGGCGGCGAGATCGCCGAGCGCGAGCCTGCCCGCGCCCTCCAGCGCCGGCCACGTGCCGTGCGCGTGCAGGTCTATCGCGAGCTTTCCCTGGGACAGGGCAGGCAGCACGGGCAGCAGGTCGGCCAGCTTCCCGGCATCGGGAGCCTGCACCGTCAGGTGCGCGTCCTCGATCTGCCCGCCGGCATGCACCTGGCCTTGCGCCTCGACCTGCGCGCCCTGCCAGCCGAACGCGACTCGGCGGACCGTGATGCCCGCGGGATCGCCGCTGAACTGTGCGAGCAGGAGGTCGAGCGGCACGGCGCCGACCAGCGCATGCGCGACCGTCAGCCGCACGTCGGCCGCCACCGGCAGCGATTGGGGCAGACCGCCCGGCGCCGGCAGCGACAGCCGGTCGAGCGACAGGTCGGCAGATACGCGAGGCGGGCCGCCCTCGGTGTCGATCCGCACGCTGCCGGCGACCGCGCCGTCGCCTGCGGTCCCATCGAGACGGTCCAGCATCAGCGCACCGGACAGCCAGCGCACCTGCCCCGAGACGGACGCCGAGGCTGGCATGGCAGCACCGAGGTCGGCGCCGAGCCAGGTGCGTGACGCCCAGCTGATCGTCCCCGGCAAGTTCGGCGCACGCAGCGTGCCCTGCCCGAGGAACGAGTCGCCCTCGGCAAGGCTGCCGTTGATGCTGACCAATGCGCCTTGCGGCAGGTCGGCGCTGGCCTCGCGCACGTTGACGGCAGACGGCGCGACATCGAGGGCAAGACGCAGGCGTCCGAACGTGGCGCCCGCGAGGGACGCGGCGTCGGCGGACAGATCGAGGCTCGCCGGCAGCGGGAAGTTGCTGCTTCTGACGAGCTTCGGCAGCCAGGCGGCGAGATCGAGCCGCGTCGCGTTCAGCGACAGGTCGATGCGCGCGGACGGCAGCATCTGCAGCGCCACGCCGGCGCGGGCCGCCTGTCCGCCGATTTCGCAATCGAGGTCGTCGGCGGCGAACTGCCCGTTGGCCCAGGCGATGCCGCCGGAGATGCGGAACGGCAGCGACGGCGCGAAGCCGACGATGCCGAGGTCGTCGCCGTGCGCGTCGAGCCGCCCGATCGCCGCGGTGCCGTCGGCGGCGAGCTGCCCGGTGAAGCCGAGGACCGCATGGCCCCACGCGCCATCGAGCCCCGTGGCCCAGAGGTCGAGGGCGGAAGAACCGTTGGCGTTCGCGTCCGGCACGCCCAGGGCAACATCGACCTGGAAGCCGCGCCCCTGCCATCTGGCGAAGCCTTTGACCGACAGCGCTCCGTCCGCCGCCGTGACGATGGTGGCCTCGACGGCGTCGAAATCCGCGGTGCCGATGGTCAGGTTGCCGTCACGGACGAGGAGCGACAGCGGATGCGGCAGAGTGGTGGCGCCGGCCTTCGGCAGCGGCCAGGGCAGATGCAGCGACGGCGACTGCAACACCGCGCGCTGCGGCACGAGCCGTCCGGACAGCAGCGGCCAAAGCTCCGGCCAGAGCCGCAGCTGCGGCACGGTCATCGCGCCGTCGCCGACGGTGACGTCGTCGGCGGACAGTTGCGGCTGCGGCAGCAGCATGACGTGGATCGGCCCGGAGATCGCGACGTGCTGCCCGAACAGTTGCCCCGTCGCGGCCGCCAGGGGGGCGCGATAGCGCGACCAGTCGACCCGGGGCGGCACCAGCCACGCGGCGGCCACGGCGGCGACCAGCAGGACGCACAGCGCCGCCAGCGCGATGCGGAGCGCGCGCATCGTCAGATTGCCCCTGGCGACGTGCCGTCTGGCCTATGGGCTGCGAACCGACCGCGCTTCAGTGTCCGACTCCGGCTGCCAGGTGACGACGGGGAGCTACCCACCCGGCTTGCCGTAGCCGCCGCCGCCCGGCGTCTGGATGACGAATACGTCGCCCGCCTGCAACTCGGCGCGGTCGCGGCCGCGCAACTCGGTCCGCGTGCCGTCGGCGCGCTCGACCCATTGCCGGCCGGCGGCACCGTCCGCGCCGCCGGCGAGGCCGAAGGGCGGGACGTCGCGGCGCGAGGAGACGATCACCGCCGTCATCGGCTCGAGGAAGCGGATGCGCCGGTCCGCTCCGTCGCCGCCGCGATGGCGCCCCGCGCCGCCGGAGCCGCGGCGGATGGCGAAGCGTTCCAGGCGCACGGGGTAGCGCAGCTCCAGCACCTCGGGGTCGGTCATCCGGGTGTTGGTCATGTGCGTCTGCACCGCCGACGTGCCGTCGAAGTCCGGGCCGGCGCCGGTGCCGCCGCAGATCGTCTCGTAGTACTGGCGCGTCGCGTCGCCGAACAGGAAGTTGTTCATCGTCGCCTGGCTGCACGCGATCGCGCCGAGCGCCCCGAACAGCGCATTGCACACCGCCTGCGAGACTTCCGTGTTGCCGGCGACGACCGCCGCACCCGGCGCGGGCGAGAGGAACGTGCCGGGCGGCACCACGATCTCCAGCGGCTTGAGGCAGCCGTCGTTGAGCGGGATGTCGGTGCCGACGAGGCAGCGGAACACGTACAGCACCGCCGCGCGCGTCACCGCCGGCGGGGCGTTGAAGTTGAGCTTGCTCTGCGGCCCGGTGCCGGTGAAGTCGATGCGGGCGGAGCGCGCCGCGCGGTCGACGCGGACGGAGACGCGCAGCGGCGCGCCGTCGTCCATGCGGTAGTCGAACGCGCCGTCGCCGAGCCGGTCGATGACGCGGCGCACACTTTCCTCGGCGTTGTTCATCACGTGGCGCATGTAGGCGGCCACGGTGTCCCAGCCGTAGTCGGCGATGACCCGGGTGAGCTCCTGCACGCCTTTTTCGTTGGCGGCGACCTGCGCCTTGATGTCGGCGACGTTCACGTCGGGGCTGCGCGCGGGATAGCGCGCGGAGGCGAGGAGGTGGCGAAACTCGGCTTCCCGGAAGTCGCCGGCATCGACGAGCAGAAAGTCGTCGATGACCGCGCCTTCTTCGTCGAGCGTGCGGCTGTCGGGCGGCGTGGAGCCCGGGGTGACGCCGCCGATGTCGGCGTGATGCCCGCGCGAGGCGACGAAGAAACGGATCGACCGGCCGGCGTCGTCGAACACCGGCGTGATGACGGTCACGTCGGGCAGATGCGTGCCGCCGTTGTAGGGGTTGTTGAGCGCCACGACGTCGCGCGGCCGCAGCGTGGCGCCGCGGCGGCGCAGGACGGTGCGCACGCTCTCGCCCATCGCGCCGAGATGCACCGGGACGTGCGGGGCGTTGGCGACAAGGTTGCCCTCGGCGTCGAAGATGGCGCAGGAGAAGTCGAGCCGCTCCTTGATGTTGACGCTCATCGAGGTGTTCTGCAGCACGGCACCGGTCTGCTCGGCGACGTTCATGAACAGGTTGTTGAACAGCTCCAGCAGCACCGGGTCGGGACGGCCTGTGGAGGCGTCCTCGCGGCCCGCTCGCGGCGTGGTGCGGCGCAGGATCATGTGGTTCTGCGGCGTGGTCTCGGCGGTCCAGCCGGGTTCGACGACGGTGGTGGCGATGGCCTCGCGCACCAGCGCGGGGCCGGCGATGCGGTCGCCCGCACGCAGATGCGTGCGGTCGAACACCGGCGCGTCGTGCGCGGTGCCGCTCGAATAGAGCGTGATGCGGTCGATGGGCTCTAATGCTACTTCCTCGTCCGAACGGGGAGGAAGAACGGACTCGGCAATCGCCTCGCCCGGGGCGACGGCTTCGACGGCGACGTTCTCGACGATCAGGGCGCGGTCGGGCGTGGCGAAGCCGAAGCGGGTGCGGTGCGCGGCGGTGAAGTCGGCGACGACCTCCGGCAACGAGCGCAATGGCACGACCAGGGCTGCTTCGGTGCCCTCGTAGCGGCAATGCAGTTGCCGGTGCACCTCGATGCGGGCGGCGTCGGCGCCCTGCTCGGCGAGCGCCTGGGACGCGTGGGACGCGAGCTTGTCCGCCAGGGAGCGCAAGCCGGGGAGCGCGGCGTCGGTGAGCCGCACCTCGACGGCCTGCTGGCGCAGCGCGGTCTGGTCGGCGAGGCCCATGCCGTAGGCGGACAGCACGCCGGCGAACGGATGGATGAACACGGTTTCCATGCCGAGTTCGTCGGCCACCATGCACGCGTGCTGCCCGCCCGCGCCGCCGAAGCATTGCAGCGCGAAGCGCGACGCGTCGTGCCCCTTCTGCACCGACACCTGCTTGATCGCGTTCGCCATGTTGGCCACCGCGATGCGCAGGAAGCCCTCGGCGACCTGCTCGGGCGAGCGGCGTTCGCCCGTCCCTTGCGCGATCTCGTCGGCGAGCGCCGCGAAGCGCGTGCGCACGATGTCGGCGTCCAGCGTCAGGTCGCCGTTCGGCCCGAAGATCGCCGGGAAGTGGGCGGGCTGGATCTTGCCGACGCACACGTTCGCGTCGGTCACGCAGAGCGGGCCGCCGCGCCGGTAGCAGGCGGGGCCGGGATCGGCGCCGGCGCTATCGGGGCCGACGCGCATGCGCGCGCCGTCGAACTGCAGGATCGAGCCGCCGCCGGCCGCGACGGTGTTGATCGCCATCATCGGCGCGCGCATCCGCACGCCGGCGACCTCGGTTTCGAACGCGCGCTCGAACGCGCCGGCGTACAGCGCGACGTCGGTCGAGGTGCCGCCCATGTCGAAGGTGATGACCTGATCGAAGCCGGCCGATGCGGCGGTGCGCACGGCACCGACGATGCCGCCGGCCAGGCCGGAGAGGATCGCGTCCTTGCCGCGGAAGTGGTGCGCCTCGGCGAGACCGCCGTTGGACTGCATGAAATAGACGCTTGTGTCGCCGAGTGCGGACGTCACGCGGTCCACGTAGCGGCGCAGGATCGGCGACAGGTACGCGTCCACCACGGTGGTGTCGCCGCGCGGCACGAGGCGCAGCAGCGGGCTGGCGACGTGACTGGCCGAGACCTGGGTGAACCCGGCGCGGGACGCGAGTTCGGCGAGGCGCTGCTCGTGCGCCGGATACTTCCAGGCGTGCATCAGCGCGATGGCGCAGGCGCGGATGCCGTCGGCGTGGGCGGCACGCAGCGCCGCGGCGGCGGCGGCTTCGTCGAGCGGTTCGACCTCGGCGCCGTCGGCGCCGACGCGGCCGCCGACTTCGGCGACACGCTCGTGCAGCAGCGAGGGCAGGCAGATGGCGAGGTCGAACAGCCGGGGCCGCGCCTGGTTGCCGATGCGCAGCGCGTCGGCGAAGCCGCGGTTGACAATCAGCAGCGTGCGCTCGCCCTTGCGTTCCAGCAGCGCGTTGGTGGCGACCGTGGTGCCCATCTTCACCGCGTCGATGACGCCGGGGGGCATCGGCGCGTCGGGGCCGATCGCGAGCACCTGCCGGATGCCGGCGATGGCGGCGTCCTGGTAGCGCTCGGGGTTCTCGCTCAGCAGCTTGTGGGTCGAGAGCGTGCCGTCGGGGGCGCGGGCGACGATGTCGGTGAAGGTGCCGCCGCGGTCGATCCAGAACTGCCAGCTTCTCAATGGAGCGCGCTTTCCAACGTGCGGGCGTAGGCGGCGTGCGGCCGGTCGGTGATCAGCATGCAGCCCGGCGCGTGCGCGATCACGAGTGGCAGGCGCGCCGCCTCGACCGCCGCCTGGCTGGTCACGCCGCAGGCCCAGAACAGCGGCACCTCGCCGTCGCGCAGCGGAACCGGGTCGCCGTAATCCGTGCGCGACAGATCGGCGATGCCGATCGCCGCCGGGTCGCCGATGTGGATCGGGCCGCCATGCATGTCGGGGTAGCGCGCGCTGATCTGGCCGGCGAGCACCGCGTCCGACGGCGAGAACGGCCGCATCGACACCACCAGCGGCCCGCCGAACACGCCGACGGGCGTGGTGTCGATGTTGGTGCGGTACATCGGCACGTTGCAGCCGCAGTCGTGGTGGCGCAGCGCGAGGCCCGCCTCCAGCAGCGCGTTCTCGAACGTGAACGAGCAGCCGACGACGAACGTCACCATGTCGTCGTTCCACAACTCGGCGATGTCGGTCACCTCGCCGGCGAACGCGCCGAAGCGGTACAGGCGATAGCGCGGCAGGTCGTGGCGGATGTCGATGCCCTCGCCGAGTTCGGGCAGCGACGGATCGCCGGGCCGCCCGATCGCCAGCAGCGGGCACGGGCGCGGATTGGCGCGGCAATACGCCGCGTAGTCGGCGGCGTATTCGGCGGGGATGATCGCCACGTTGCCCTGCGCGGCACCCGGCGCCAGTCCGGCCGTCGGGCCGGTGTGCGCCCCTGCGCGGATCGCCTGCCGCACCTGCCTCGCGCCCGCTTCCGCCGTCTCCGCCATGCCGCCCCTCCGTCCTCGATCCCGCCGCATCAGGGCATGGATCGCACCGCCACGCCACCGCCGGCCGGACGGCATCATCACGCAAAGGTGACGCGGCGCCGACTGGCGAGCGTGTGTTGTCATGCCGGCGCGGTGGCAGGGCCGCGGCAGATCGATTACACTCCGTATCGCCCCCAACCGAGCAACGAACCCAACGTGGTCGGCAAACTCCACGGCCAAGGCCCGGGGCTCACCATCAAATCACCGACGTCAAACGCACTCTCAAGGGAACTGTCATATGCGCAAAGTGCTTCGCGGTGCCCTCGCAGCAGGGGCCGTTACTCTCGCCACGGTTGCAGGCTTGGCAGCGGCGAAGGCGGACGTGATCCGTATCGCGATCGTGGTGGCAGGCAGCGATGCCGACTACAAGAACAACGTCGCACTGCTTCCGACGTTCGAGGAGCTTCTGAAAAAGGCGGGCGCGCCCTCACGCATCCCCTCATTGGCAAGTTGACGACGCCGCGTAATAAAAGAATCCGCTGAGCTGGCCGCAGTTGCTGCAAAGAATCAGGAAGGCCCTGGCCAGATTCGCATTCTTGCGCGCGACAAAAACGGCTTGCCTC
>DATEQV010000257.1:0-2280 GCA_035272265.1 Acidisphaera sp.
GCTCGCCGCTCGGCGCCGCCGGCAGCAGCGTGCGGTTGTCGGCGAGCAGCACGCGGTCCGCGCCCCACAGGCTGCGCGCCGCGTCCGCGACCGCCAGCGTGATGTAGGCGTTCGGGTTGGCGACGTAGTTGGTGTTGTAGAGGATGGTCACAGCAGTGCCTGCGCCTTCAGCGTCTGCACCATCGCCTGCATGCGATGCGCGTAGGTGTGTTCGGCGAGCGCGCGCTGCTGCGCGCGGCGCGCCGTCGCGTGACGCAGCGCGGGCGAGCCGAGATAGCGGGTCAGCAGCGTGTCGAACTCGCGCTTGTTGGAGAAGGTCGGCATCTCGTCGGCGGTGAAGTATCGGCGAATCTCGTAGGTGTCCTCGTGAAACAGCTGCAAGGCGCCGGCGAGGGCGGCTTCGTAGGTGCGCGGGCCGGGCGAGGACGGCACGATCATGTAGCGCTGGTTCTCGAAGTGCAGGCTGCGCCCGAGGTTCAGCACGATCTTGGACTGGCCGTAGAGGTCGATGAGCTGGTCCTTCTCGATCCGCCGGTCGGAGAAGCCGAAGCCGAACTGGCCCCAGCCGGGCCCGATGAACGAGATGTTCAGCCCGGCGAGGCTCGGCCGCAACTCCTCGATCAGTTCCTTGCGGCTGGAGAACGCGACGCCGCAGAACATCACGTCGATCGGCCGTTCGGCCGCCTCGTCGTAAGGGCGCACATGGCGCACGCCGCAGCCCGCCAGCGGCAGGTGGTAGGCGTGCTTGTGGCGGTGGAAGTTCACGCCCCAGCGGTCGCAGCTGAAGATCGCGTCGAAGTCGCGCTCGATGCGGTAGCTGGCGTCCTGCTCGTAGGGTTCCTCGGTCGCCCAGAACACCATGCGCGCGCCGACCCGCCGCGCCTCGCGCGCCACCTCGCCGAAATACGTGCTCTCCGGCAGGTAGGAGCCGAGGCCGAGCACGAAGTCGGGCTGCAGGGCGCCGACGACGCCGGACGCGCCGCTGATGTTGGCGGCGGTGGCGCTGCCCTCGCCGAAGCAGGCCTCGAGCCCGTCCATCACCGACCGACGCACCTGCGCGTTGGCCTGGCTTTCGAGCGGGTGGCCGGTGCAGACGAGGAACTTCATCAAGCCATCCGTTGGACTGCGGCGCGACGGCGCAGTCTGAAGGCCAATCAATGACGCCGGGTTAGGGCTAGATGGAAACGAACCCGAACGCGGCGCCGCGCGGCGTCAGACGCGCCGGGCGCCGCGGGTGTACTGCGTCCCTGCGCGCCGCTGCAAGCCGCGGATGCGTGAGCGCCGCTCCTTGTGGCCCGATGCTCAGCCGAGCACACGCGCGACCGCCTGCTCGTAGGCCTCGCTGCTGTTCTCCGCGGCGATCCGTTTGGCGCTGTTCTGCCGCACCTTGGTCCACAGACTCTCGTCCAGGTACAGCTGCGCGACCTTCGCGGCGAACGCTTTCGCATCGTCGGCCGGGCCGCACACGAGGTCGCGGCCGGGCTGCCAGCCGAGTTGCCGCGCCAGCCAGTCGGTGGCGACCACCGGCAGCCCGAACGACGCCGCCTCGTGCACCTTGTAGGGCACGCCGGCCGAGTACCGGGTGGGGGCGACGAAGATCCGGCAGGAGGCATACAGCGGCGCGATGTCGTCGAGCGCGCCCAGCAGCTCGATGCGCGGATGGCCGGCGAAGCGTCCCAGATCGACCTCGGGCGCCTGGTAGCCGACCACCTTGAGGCGCACGTCGTCGGGCAGCAGGCCGTCCAGATGCGGCGCCACCTCCTCGGCGAACCAGACGAGCGAATCGTAGTTTGGCGTCGTCTCGTCATGGAACGCGCCGACGAACAGCATGTCCGCGCGTTCCGCCCAGGGCGTGGCCGTCGGCGTCAGGTTGCGTACATGACCCACCACCGCGACGTCGCCGTGCCCCGAAGCGCGGATCAGCTCCGCCTCGTACTCGTTGACGGCGACGATCTTCTGGCAGAACGCCGCGACGTCCAGCTCGGCGCGGACCGCGGCCTGCAGGTCATGATCCGGCTCCTCGCCCATGATCCGGGCGCGCTCGTGCACGCGCACCGCGCGGCCACCGCCTCGGTATCCAGGACGATGCCGTCGGTCGGCAGCGCGTGGGCGTAGGCGGTCAGCATCGGCAGCGTGCGCGCTTGCAGCCTGTCGGACTTAACGCGACGCGGAGGCGTCCGGTAGGACGGGGACACTGATTCGCCTTCCCCTACCCCGGACATCCCGCGCATGAGCAACTTCCGACCGATCGACCGCGACACCGGCTTCCTGATGCCGCCG
>DATEQV010000258.1:0-26253 GCA_035272265.1 Acidisphaera sp.
CGCCTCCTGGTCGCGGCCCAACAACAGCAGGGCGCGGCCGATGTGCCCGTAGCGGGAGAACACCCATGGACTGCGCGGGCTGCCCTCCATCGCCTGTTCCTGTAGCTTGATCTCCTCCTCCGCATGTCCGGACCAGGTCAGGCAAACCCCGAGCTGGCTGCGGACCCCTTCAAATGACCGCAGCCGGTCCGGACCCGTCTCGATCACGCGATGGGCGAGCTCGATGGCTTCGGGGCAGCGGCCGACGGTCTGCAGCCAGAACACGGTGGTAGTCTGGGCATTCGGGAACTCCGGTGCGAGTTCGCGCGCTTTTGCCAACCGTCGTCCGGCACGCTGCATGTCCGCGAAATTCTGCCAGCCGCTCGCCGGCTGCATGTCCGTCAGGAGGTAGGCGCTGTCGACCAGGGCGACGACGTTGGCCGGGTCGAGACCCAGCGCACGCTCATAAAGCCCAAGCTCCTGTTGCTCATTCTCCAGACTGGGCGGCCCGAGTGCGATCGCGCGGGCCCGCACGACGAGATCGAACGCGTCGGGATCGTTTGGGCGCTCGCGAAAACTGCGTGCGCTCTCGGTTGCGATGATGGCTCTCAGCGCGCCAGTCTGCAGGCGAGAGACGATCCGTTCCTGGTCCGTCGCAGGATCCGAGACCGCCTCGTCGAACCGATCCGACCACAGCTCCGTGCCGGTTTCGGCCGACGTCAGCTGGCCGTCCACCTTCAGCGACGCCCCGACGCGGCGCACGCTGCCCTCCAGCACGTAGCGCACGCGCAGTGCCCGGCCCAGCGCCCTGATATCCGTCGCGCGCCCCTTGTAGGCGCTGGCCGTCGCCTGGGCGGTGACGGTCGCCTGGGCGGCGCGCGTGATGTCGTTCGTCAGATCGGCGGTGACGCCGTCCGCCAGCGCGTTGTCCGTCGGATCGCCGCCGAGGTTCGCGAACGGCAGCACGACGAGCGAGAAGCGCGGCGCCGGTGCGCCGGTCCAGATGCTTCCCAGCCACCAGCCGCCGAACAGCGCCACGACGAGGGCGGCAAGTGCGGCGCGGATCGGCCAGCGTCTGCCCGGCGCCTCGGCCGGTGCCGGGGCAGCGGATCGCTCGGCCGGCGGTTCCGCTATGGGCGTCACCGGCAGCGTGAAGCGGTAGCCGCGGCCGGTGACCGTCTGGATGCAGCTTCCCTCCGTCCGTCCCGCGTCGAGCACGTGGCGCAGCGTCGATATCTGGACCGTAAGGTTGCTCTCTTCGACCGCCGTCCCGGGCCAGACAGTGTCCATGAGCGTCTGCTTCGGCACGATCTGGCCGGCGTGGTCGACCAAGACGCGGAGAAGTTCGAGCGCGCGGGAGCCGATCGGGACCGGCGCGAACGCGCCACGCGCGTCACGCCGCAGCAACTGCCCGGCGCGGCAGTCGAGGCGAAAGCTGCCGAACTGGACGGCTTCGAGCGAGGCGGTCGTGTCCACGCGCCTCTCCCGGGCTCTGTGGCGAGCGGTTCCGTACGGTAGCGCAATTTTACCGCCGCGGCGAACACCGCATCAACCGCGTCTCGGCGGCGCCCGCCGACGCTGCGGATAAGCAGTTGATACCACGCGATTTCGCAGCGTTTTGGAGTGTTTTGCCTCCACCTCGTCGCGGCTTCGGACGCAGGGCGAGCATGGTGATCGGCAGCGGAACGACCGCTGACGGGCACAGACAGCGCCCGTCTCAGACGCCGGCCCGAGCCAGCCGACGCAGAAACAGGAGGCTCACATGTGCAACGCTACCATGAAGACAGTCTTGCTCATCGCTGCAGCGCTCATCGGCGGGGCAGCCTACGCTCATGCCTCGGACGCGTACAGTGACCCCGGGGAATACCGTGCGCCGGGCGTGACGGTTCCGGCATCCGCCGCGACGTTCACGATGCCGGATACCACCACAACGCCGGGTGCGACGTTTCCGACGTCCGCCCTGCAGTCCACCGGGCTGGACACCACGATGAATCCCGGAATGTCCTATCCGACCTCGGCTAGCCACGTCGCCACTCAGACCGGGCAGTAAGCGTCCAGTAGGGCGCCCGCTTGACTGCGAACGCGGCCCAGCTCGTCCAGCTGGGCCGCCTCGATCGCTGAGTAGGGAGGTAGGTCCGGTTTCCACCCAAAGCAGCGGTTCGCGACCAGGCTGCAGCCCTACGCCGCCGCTTGCACCTTCATCTCGCCGAGATAGGCCTCGCGGATCAGCGGGTTGGCGCGCAGCTCCGCGGCGGTGCCGGACAGCACCACCTGGCCGGTCTGCAGCACATACGCGCGGTGCGCGATCTGCAGCGCCATGTTGGCGTTCTGCTCGACCATGAAGATCGTCACGCCCTGGCGGTTGATGGTCTGGATGATGTCGAACACCTGCTCGACGAAGATCGGCGACAGACCCATCGACGGCTCGTCCATGCAGATCAGCCGCGGCCGCGCCATCAGCGCGCGGCCGATCGCCACCATCTGCTGCTCGCCGCCCGACAGCGTGCCGGCGATCTGGTCGCGCCGCTCCTTCACGCGCGGGAACAGCTCGTACACCCGCTCGATGTCCTGGGCGAGCTCCGGGCCGCGCTTGCGCGTGTAGGCGCCCATCTCGAGGTTCTCGAACACCGTCATCCGCGCGAACAGCCGGCGCGCCTCCAGCACCGGCGCAATCCCCCGCCGCACGCGCTCGGAGGTGGACAGGCGCTGGATCTCCTGGCCGTCGAACACCACCGTGCCGCGCACCGGGCGCACCACGCCCATGATCGTCTTCATGGTCGTGGATTTGCCGCAGGCGTTGCCGCCGAGCAGCGAGACGATCTCGCCCCGCTCGATCGTGTAGTTCACGCGCTTGAGCACGTGCAGGTCGCCGTAATAGGTGTCGACGTCGCGGAACTCGAGCAGCGTGTCAGACAATTGCGGCGGCTCCTGCCTGGGCGTTGCGGCCGAGATAGGCGCGCAGCACTTCCTCGTCTCTACGCACCTCGTCCGGCCTGCCCTGCGCGATGATCTCACCGTGGTCGAGCACATAGACGCGCTCGGCCAGCCGGGTGACGACGTCGAGCTTGTGCTCGATCAGCAGGATCGTGACGCCGAGCGTGTGCAGCGACCTGATCTGCTCGGCGAGTTCGATCGTCTCGGCCGGGTTCATGCCCGCCGTCGGCTCGTCGAGCAGCAGGATCTTCGGCCGCGACGCCAGCGCCCGCGCGATCTCCGCGCGGCGGCGGTTCGCGTACGACAGGCCGGATGCCGCCTGATCGACCCGCGGCAGCAGGCGGTTGCCGAAGATCGACAGGATTTCCGCGGCCCACTCCCGCGCCTCCGCCTCCTCGCGCCGCGTGCTCGGCGGGCGGACCACCGCGCGCAGCGGGCCGGTGCGCAGGCGCGCGTGCTGGCCGACGAGCACGTTCTCCAGCACCGTCAGGTTGGGGAACAGGCGGATGTTCTGGAACGTGCGCGCGACGCCGCGTTCCAGGATCTTGTGCGGCTGCAGCCCGAGGATCTCCACGCCGTCGAAGCGGATGCTGCCCTCGTCGGCGGGGACCAGGCCGGTGATGGCGTTGAACAGCGTCGACTTGCCCGAGCCGTTCGGCCCGATCACCGCGATCACGCCGCCATGCGGGACGTCGATGTCGACCGACTTCAGCGCGACGAGGCCGCCGAAGCGCACCGTCACGCCGCGCACCTCCAGCAGCGTCTGGCCGGTCTCCACGTCGCCGCCGAGGCCCGAGAGGCGCAGGTCGGAGAATCCGCGGCGAACCTCGGCGTGCTGCTGTTCGTAGGTCAGCGCGGGCGGGCGGCGCACGGCGGGGATCAGGCCCTCGCGCCGGTACAGCATCATCGTCACCAGGATCAGGCCGAAGATCAGCTCGATCGACTGCACGAGGTCGACATGCGCGATCATGTCGCTGCCGATCGCCCGGCCGAACGCGTCGATCCAGCCGGACAGGTCGGCCAGCCACCAGGACTGCAGCAGCTGCAGGAAGAACGCGCCGACCACCACGCCCCACACGCTGCCCATGCCGCCGAAGACGATCATCACCAGGATCATCACCGAGACCGGGAAGCCGAACATCTCCGGCGTGGCGGTCTGCAGCTTGGCCACGAACACCACGCCGGCCATGCCCGCGAAGGCAGCACCCATGGCGAAGGCGAGCAGCTTCGTGCGCGTGCGGTCCACACCCATCGCGCCCGCGGCGATCTCGTCCTCGCGCACCGCCATCCAGGCGCGGCCGATGCGGCTGTCGCGCAGGCGGATGGACACGAAGATCAGCAGCGCGACCAGCGCCATGCCGACGTAATAGTACGGCTCGGCGTCCACGCCGAAGCTGTGGCCGGCGATCCTGGGCGCGGCGATGCCGTTCAGCCCCGCCGCACCGTTGGTCACGCTGGAGACGTTGCGCACGACGATCGGCACGATCTCGCCGAAGCCGAGCGTCACGATCGCGAGGTAGTCGCCGCGCAGCCGCAAGGTGGGCGCGCCGAACAGCACGCCGAAGAAGGCGGCGAGCAGGGCGGAGACCGGCAGCATCAGCCAGAACGAGACGGTGAAGTGCACGACGAAGCCGGTGCCGGTCTCGGCCGGGAACTGCTGCACCAGCCCGAGCCAGGCGAACGGCTCCCAGAACCCCGACCACGGCGGCATCACCTGGTAGCTGGTCAGGATGCCGTAGGCGTAGGCGCCGATGGCGAAGAACGCGGCGTAGCCGAGGTCGAGCAGCCCGGCGAAGCCGACGACAATGTTCAGGCCGAGCGCCAGGATGGCGTAGGTCGCCGCGTTGGCCACGCTGTCGATGTCGGCGTCGTTGCCGTTGATGGTCGGGAACGCCAGCGCGGCCGCCGCCAGCAGCACGACGAAGCCGCGATACCGCCACGCCGCCGGCACCCGCGCGAGCGGGCGCCGCAGCACGGAGACGGCGGCGGCGGCGGCCTCGTTCACGACTTGGTCGGCGCCATGCGCCCGAACAGCCCGGCCGGCCGGAACACCAGAACCAGCACCAGGATCGAGAAGATCCAGACGTCGGCCCATGCGGCGCTGGCGAACGGGCCGACGACCACTTCGAGCAGGCCGCCGCTGACGATCGCCTCGATCAGGCCGATCAGCACGCCGCCCACCATGGCGCCCGGCACGTTGCCGATGCCGCCGAGCACCGCGGCGGTGAACGCGCGCAGGCCGGCGATGAAGCCGATGTTGTAGTTGGTGAAGTTGTAATAGATGCCGAAGATCAGCGCGCCGGCACCGGCGAGTGCCGATCCGATAAAGAAGGCGGCGACGATGACGCGGTCGACCTCGACCCCCATCATGCGGGCCGCCTCCGCATCCTGCGCGGTGGCGCGCATCGCCTTGCCCATGCGGCTGCGCTGCACGAACACCCAGAGCGCCACCATCAGCACCAGCGCGATCACCCAGATCAGCACCTCGCGCAGGCGGAGCGTGGCGCCGCCGACGTCGACCGCGACGGGCGGCATCGGGTTGGGATAGTTCTTCGACTCGGCGCCGAAGGCGAGCAGCACGACGTTGTAGATGATGTAGCTGACGCCGATCGTGGTGATCATCGCCGCCGGGCCCTTGACGTTGCGCAGCGGGCGCAACGCGAGCCGCTCGATCACCACCCCGAGCGTGCCGCAGGCGAGCATCACCGTCACCAGCGCGAGCACCAGCGCGCCCACCAGCGGCAGCCCGTGCAGCACCGTGGCCTGGCCCTGCACGCCGAGGGCCTGCAGGACGAACATGCCGATGAAGCTGCCGAACATGAAGACGTTGAAGTGGCTGAAGTTGATCAGCTCGAGGATGCCGTAGACGAGGGTGAACCCCAGCGCGAGCAGGGCATACATCGCGCCGAGGCTCAGCCCGTTGATCGTCTGCTGCAGCAGGATCGTGGTCAGCGACACGGCGCTGCAGCCGCCGCGGTCAGGCCGACGGCGCCACGCCGATGTAGACGGTCTGGTCGATCAGGTCGTCCGGCTTGCCCTTCGCGTCCTGCTTGAACTGGAAGATGCTGACCGTCTTGTCGGTCAGGTCGCCATATTGGTCGAAGCTGGTCGGCCCGAGCAGCGTCTGGGTGTGCAGCGCCTGGATCGCATCGCGCACCGTGTGGCGGTCGATCGGCTTGCCCGCCGCCTTCAGGCCCTTCACGGCGGCGATGATGACCTGCGCGCCGGCATAGGCGGTGATCGCGTAGTCGGTGCCGGCGAAGCCGAACTTCTTCTGGTACGCTGCCATGAACGCCTTGGCCGCCGGATCGGCGGTCAGGTGCGGCGACGCAATCGACGCATACCACCCCTCCGCGGCGGGGAAGCCGACGGCCGTCAGCATCTCGTTCGAATACACGCCGTCGCCGCCCGCTTTGATGATGCCCGGCAGGATGTCGTAGCTCTGCTTTACGACCTTCACGCCGGCCTGCATGACGCCGCCGTAGTACAGCGCCTCGGGAGCGAGCGCCTTGATCTTGGTCAGCACCGCGGAATAGTCGGCTGCCTTCGGATCGAGCCGGTCGCGGCCGAGGATCTTGACGCCCTTCTTCTCGGCCTGCCCCTGGAACGAGTCGGCGATGCCCACGCCGTACGCGCCGCTGTCGTCGAGCACATAGACGCTCTTCGCCTTCAGCGTCTCGGCCACGTAGTTGGCCATGTTCGGGCCCTGGAACGCGTCGGTCGTCACCGTGCGGAAATAGATCGCCTTCCCGGCCGGCATGTACTGCGCGGCGAATTTCGGGTTGGTGATGTCCGGGTTGGTGGACGACGGCGTGACCGTCGCAAGGTCGCCCTGGCTCAGGATCGGCGCCATCGCCTTGCCCGAACCCGACATCTCGGGACCGATGGCCGCGATCGTCGCCGGATCGGACACCATCTTGCGCGCATTGGTCGCGGCCTGCGCGGGGTCGTACTGGCCGGCGGTCGCGGTGCCGTCGTCGTATTTGTCGTACTGGAACGTGATGCCCGGGACGGCGTGGGTCTCGTTGGCCTCGTCGAACGCCAGAACGGCGCCGTCGAAGATGCGGATCGCGTCCTCGGCGTCGGCGCCGGTGAACGGGAGGTTGATTCCGACCTTGACGACCTGGTCGGCGGCGCGCGCGCCTTCGGCGCGCAACAACGCGAGCGCAGCAGCAGTTCCGGCCAGTTTGCCGGCAGCACGACGCGTGATCAGCATTGCAAGGCTCCCTTGTGTCATGTGCATGACGCGAGGGAGCGTTAGCAAGCATCGGGCCGGTCGTCGATACCCCGGCGGCGGACCGGCCGGCCGCCTAGCGCTTTCCGCTAGTGTCCGAGGGGTCTTTCGCGCCCGCCGTGTGGCTGAAGGTGACGCGGGATGCGGACGCACCGTCGGGCGGCGGGGCCGCAGCGGGCCGGGTGGCACAGGGGACCCGTAACGCGTCCGGCAACACGCTTGTCATTCGCCCGAGGCGGCGAGTGGTCTAGCGTCGCGGCGTTCGGTGGGAGGGACATGATGCGCAACGCACCCGGCGGCCCTGGCATCCAGCCGCGCTGGACCAGCAGCGACAAGGCCGGCGTGGGCACCGCGTTGTCCGCACTCAGCCGGATCTGGTTCACGCTGAGCCACGGCATCCTCAACGAGATCTACTATCCGCGCGTCGACCAGGCCTGCACGCGCGACTTCGGGTTCCTGGTCACCAACGGCACCGACTTCTTCTCCGAGGAGAAGCGCGACGCGCACCACCGCGTCGAGCGGATCGCCGACGGCGTGCCGAGCTTCCGACTGCTCAACACCTGCATCCACGGCCGCTACCTGATCGACAAGCGCATCGTCACCGATCCGTGGCGCGAGGTGGTGATGCAATCGGTGCGGCTGCAGTCGCTCAACGGCGACCGGCTGCGCCTGTTCGCGCTGCTCTCGCCGCACCTGGTCAACGGCGGTGCGCACAACACCGCCTGGATCGGCGACTACAAGGGCGTGCCGATGCTGTTCGCCGAACACGGCGGCACCGCGCTCGCGCTCGCTGCCGACGTGCCCTGGCTCGCCCGCTCCGCCGGCTATGTCGGCACCAGCGACGGCTGGCAGGACCTCAGCCGCCACTACGCGCTGACCGAGACCTACGACATCGCCAGCGACGGCAACGTCGCGCTGTGCGGCGAGCTGGACGTGGGCGCGGCCGACGACAGCGTGCTGCTCACGCTCGGTTTCGGCCGCAACTGGAGCGAGGCCGCGTTCCGCGCCAAGGCCAGCCTGGAGACCGGCTTCGAGGTCGCCGCCGAGGAATACGCCGACGCCTGGCGCGAGTGGCAGGGGCGGCTGCTGCCGCTGGATCGCGCGCACACGAAGCATGGGCACAACACGTATCGGATCTCGACCAGCGTGCTGCGCGCGCACGACAGCCCGTCCTTCCCGGGCGGCATCATCGCCAGCCTGTCGATCCCCTGGGGCTACGCGAAGGGCGACGACGACATGGGCGGCTATCACCTGATCTGGCCGCGCGACCTGGGCGAGACGGCGGGCGCGCTGATCGCGTGCGGCGCGTCGCGCGACGCGCGGCGTGTGCTGGAATACCTGCGCACCATCCAGGAGCCGGACGGCAGGTGGCCGCAGAACACCTGGCTCGACGGTGTGGCCTACTGGCGCGGCCTGCAGATGGACGAGGTGGCGTTTCCGATCCTGATCGTCGATCAGGCCCACCGCGCCGGCTTCCTGCGCGACGGCCAGGTCGCCACGTTCTGGCCGATGGTGCGGCGGGCCGCCGCCTTCGTCGTGCGCAACGGCCCGATCACCGAGCAGGACCGCTGGGAGGAGGACGGCGGCTTCTCGCCGTTCACGCTCGCGGTCGAGATCGCCGGCCTGCTCGCCGCCGCGGATCTCGCCGAGCAGCACGGCGCCGCGCCCGACGCGGTGCTGTTCCGCGACACCGCCGACGCCTGGAACGCCCGCATCGAGGAGTGGTGCTACGCGACGGGCACGCGCATCGCGCATGACGCCGGCGTGGAGGGATACTACGTGCGCATCACGCCGCCGAGCGGCGACGTGCACGGCCAGGTGGCGATCAAGAACCGTCCGGCGGACAAGACGTGGTTCGCTGCCTGCGAGGTCATCAGCCCCGACGCGCTGGCGCTCGTGCGCTTCGGCCTGCGCGACGCGCACGACCCGCGCATGGTCAACACGGTGCGCGTCATCGACCACAGGCTACGGGTCGAGCTGCCGACCGGGCCCTGCTGGTATCGCTACAACGAGGACGGCTACGGCGAGCACGCCGACGGCAGCGCGTTCAACGGCACCGGCATCGGCCGTCTGTGGCCGCTGATGACCGGCGAGCGCGCGCATTACGCGCTGGCCGGCGGCGACATCGCCGAGGCGCGCCGCCTGCTGACCACGATGGAGAGCCTGACCAGCCGCGGCGGCCTGATCCCCGAGCAGGTCTGGGATTCCGACGACATCCCCGAGCGCGAGCTGAAGCGCGGCGAGCCGAGCGGCTCGGCGATGCCGCTGGTGTGGGCGCATGCCGAGCATGTGAAACTGTGCCGCTCGCTGTCCGACGGCGCGGTGTTCGACCTGCCGCCGCAGACGGTGAAGCGCTACCTGAAGGACAAGGTGCGTCCCGCCTGCGCGATCTGGAAACCGGACCTCTGGTGCGGGTCGATAGAGGCCGGCCAGCGGCTTCGGATCGATCTGCCGGCGCGCAGCGTGGTGGTGTGGACGACCAACGGGTGGACGGACGCGCACGAGACGCCGACGCACGACACCGGCCTCGGCGTGCACATCGCCGAGGTCACGCCGCCGGCCGGCGGGCATATCGTGTTCACGTGGCGGCGCGATGACGGAACCTGGGTGGGACAGAATTACGAGGTTCTGGTGACCGCCGCGCATGCGCCGCTCGCGACGTCGCCGGCCTGACCGCCGGGGCGACCGGGCGAATTGCGGCGGCCCTCGCGCCGGACTTGATCGGGATCAAGCGCGCCGCACCGGATCGGTCGCACTGTGCAGGCCGCAGGTGCAGCGCCGGAGGCTGACATGGCAAAAGACGAAAATATCCTGCTGCTGGTGGGCGACGGCGAACATGCTCGGCTGGTGCGGTTCGTGCCCGGCAAGGGACTGCACACCGAGCGCGAACTGACCTCGGAGGCGGCGCACAAGCGCGACACCGACCTGGTCTCCGACCGGCCGGGCGCGTCCTTTCACAGCGATGCGACCGCGCATCACGCGCTCAGCCCGCGTCACGACCCGCACGAGCAGGCCAAGCAGGAGTTCGCGCACCTGGTGGCGCGGGAGCTGAACGCGCTGGCCCGCGCCGGATCGATGGACACGCTGGTGATCGTGGCACCCGACCACGTGCTGCACGACATCCGCGCGGCGCTGGAGCCGGAGGCCGCCGGGCGGGTCGCCGGGACGCTCGGCAAGGACCTGGTCAAGACGCCGGACCACGAGCTGTGGCCGCACGTGCAGCAATGGGTTCCGGCGGTGCACCGGCCGGCCTGACCGGAAACTGTCGCCCCGGCTTGACGCGGATCAATGCGCGGCCGGCACGCCTGGACGTCTTCTCCGCCAACCGCGCCGTCCGCGCGGGTGAACTGGGGAGAGGAGCACGTCCCGATGTCTCGTTTTGCGCTTGTCACGGGCGGCACTGACGGTATCGGTGCGGCCACCGCCGAGGCGCTGGTCGCCGCCGGCTATCGCGTGGTGTCGACCTACGGCCACGATGTCGAGAAGGCCCATGCCTTCACCGAACGCACGCAGATTCCCACGTGGCAGTTCGACGTCGCCGACTTCGACGCCTGCCAGACGAACGTGGCGACGCTGGAGAAGGAGTTCGGCGGCGTCGACGTGCTGGTCAACGACGCCGGCATCGCCGTCGACAAGGTGTTGCACAAGATGGACGCGGCGACCTGGCACAAGGTCGTCGAGACCAACCTGACGGGCTGTTTCAACATGAGCCGCGCGGTCATCAACGGCATGCGCGACCGCAAGTTCGGACGCATCGTCAACATCAGCTCGCTCAACGGCCAGATCGGCCAGTTCGGGCAGGCCAACTACGCCGCCTCGAAAGCCGGCATGATCGGCTTCACCAAGTGCGTGGCACTGGAAAACGCCTCGCGCGGCATCACCGCCAACGTCATCGCGCCCGGCTACACCAACACCCATATGATGCACGGCATCCCGGAGCCGGTGATGAAGGGGATCATCGAGAGCATCCCCGTCGGCCGGCTCTGCGAGCCGTCCGAGATCGCGCGCGCGGTTGTCTTCCTGGCGTCGGACGACAGCGGCTACATCACCGGCATCACGCTGTCGATCAACGGCGGCCGGTTCTTCGGTTCGGGCTAGCAGCCGTCCACGCCGGCTGTATCAACACGTCGTGGCCCGGCATGCCCGGGCCACGACGGTGACTGGGGCAAGCGCATGTTGGCAGCCGACAAGATCATGGAGAACCGGCCGTTCGACGAGCTCGCCGTCGGCGACAGCGCGAGCCTGTCGCATACCGTCAGCCAGCAGGACATCGACCTGTTCGCGATCGTCTCCGGCGATGTGAACCCGTCCCATATGGACCCGGCATACGCCGAGACGGACACGTTCCACCATGTCGTCGCGCACGGCATGTTCGGGGCCGGTCTGATCTCGTGTGTCCTCGGCACGCAGTTGCCCGGGCCGGGCACGATCTATCTCAGCCAGGACCTGAAGTTCCGTCACCCGGTCAGCATCGGCGACACCATCACCGCGACGGTGACGGTGACGGAGAAGCATGCCGAGAAGGGCGACGTCGTTCTCGATTGCCGCTGCGTCAACCAGCACGGCAAGCTCGTGATCGAGGGCACGGCCCGTGTTCGGGCGCCGACGCACAAGGTGCGCCGGCCGCGCATCGAGGTGCCGGATGTCCAGCTCAGCCGGCACGAGCGTTTTCGCACGCTGCTCGCCATGGCGGTCGGGCATGAGCCGATGGCGACGGCCGTTGTTCATCCATGCGAGGCCAGTGCGATCGCCGCTGCGTTCGAGGCCGCGCGCGCGGGCCTGATCGTCCCGATCCTGGTCGGCCCTCAGGCGAAGATCCGCGCCGCCGCGCAAGCGGCGGGGGTGGACCTCGGCGGCGTCCGCATCGTCGACGTGCCGCACAGCGAGGCCGCCGCCGCCGAGGGCGTGGCCTTGATCAAGCGGGGCGAGGCGGCGCTGCTGATGAAGGGCTCACTGCACACCGACGAGCTGCTGCACGCGGTGCTCGCGCCGGACAGCGGACTGCGGACGGGGCGGCGGCTCAGCCATGTCTACCTGATGGACGTGCCGGGCTATCCGCGTCCGCTGCTGCTGACTGACGCGGCCGTCAACATCGCGCCCGATCTCGACCAGAAGCGCGACATCATCCTGAACGCGATCGACCTCGCGCACGGCATGGGGATCGAGATGCCCCGGGTCGCGCTGCTGTCGGCGGTCGAGACCATCAACCAGAAGCTTCGATCGACCATCGATGCCGCGGCGCTGTGCAAGATGGCCGACCGCGGGCAGATCGTCGGCGCGCTGGTCGACGGGCCGCTGGCGTTCGACAATGCGGTCAGCCCGGCGGCCGCGGCGGAGAAGCACATCGTCTCGCCGGTTGCCGGACAGGCGGACATCCTGGTGGTGCCCGATCTGGAGGCCGGCAACATGCTGGCCAAGCAGCTGACCTTCCTGGGCGGCGCCGACGCGGCGGGTGTCGTGCTGGGTGCCCGTGTCCCGATCATTCTGACGAGCCGCGCCGATGGCGAGCGAACCCGCATCGCGTCCTGCGCGGTCGCGGTGCTGATCGCGCGCGGTCGCGCTGCGGCAGCGGCGAGCGCGGCGGGAGTTTGAGTCATACAAGTCGCAGAGAGCGCGGTTCGCCTCGTCATCGCGAGGCGCGCAGCGCCGTGGCGATCCGGGGCCGTGCGGCAGGCGCTTGTCACGCGGCCCTGGATCGCCACGCTTCGCTCGCGATGACGGAGCAAATGGGGTTGGCTCATCAGAACTTGGTGTGAACCGACCGGCGTGAACCCGCGTCAGCCCACTGCCTGCGCCGTCATCCGCCGGAAGCGCAGCAGCGCGATCCCCAGCACCAGCAAGGCGATCGCCACGCTGGCGACGAACTCCGGCCAGACCACGCCAAGGCCGGCGCCGCGATACAGGATCGACTGCGCGAACGAGACGAAGTGTGTCGAGGGCGAGACCTCCATGATGTACTGCAGGGCCACCGGCATGCTCTCCAGCGGCGTGTTGCTGCCCGACAAGGTCAGCAGCGGAATCGCCACCAGCATGTAGAGCAGGCCGAGCTGCGGCATCGAGCGGGCGAAGGTGGCAAGCAGGACGCCGACCGACGTCGCGAACAGCAGATAGAGCGCCACCCCCGCCAGGAACAGCGGCACCGAGCCGGCGACCGGGATGTGCAGCAGCGCCTGCACGACCAGCGTCAGCGACAGCCCCGCCGCGACGGTGATCACCAGCCCGTTCGCCCAGATCTTCGCCAGCACGATCTCGGTCGACGACAGCGGCATCACCAGCAGGTGGTCCATCGTGCCGTGCTCGCGCTCGCGCAGCACGGCCGCACCGGTCAGGATGATCGCCAGCATGGTGCAGTTGTTGACGATGCCCATCACCGCCATGAACCAGGACGACATGGCGTTCGGGTTGTACAGGATGCGCGGCTGCAACGTGACCGGCTGCGCCGGCACGCCGGCGACGCGGCCGATCTCGTTGTTCAGGATCGACTCGATGTAGCCGGCGCCGATGCCGGCCTGTGTGGCCGCGGTCGCGTCGGCGTTCACCTGCACCCCGGGCTGGCGGCCCGATTGCAGGTCGCGCTCGAAGTGCGGCGGGATGACGACGACGAACGTGTCCATCGCGGTGTCCAGGCGCTTGTCGATCTGGTCGCGCGTCGCGGCCTCGGCCGGGCGGAACTCGTAGGGCAGGAAATCGCGCGCGATCTGGCGCGACAGCGGCGAGTGGTCCTCGTCGACGACGGCGACGGAGGCGTTGTGCACCTCCTGCGCCGTGTTCTGCGACATCGCCATCACGGCGATCGAAAAGGCGTAGAGCGAGAAGGCCAGCAGAACGGTGTCCTTGAAGAAGCTCCGCAGCTCCTTGCGTCCCAGCCAGAAGATGTTCGCCAGCGCCTCGCGCATCTAGCGCTCCTGCTTGCGCAGCAGCAGCAGCGACAGGCCGATCAGCACCGGGGGGAAGATCGCCAGCTGCCAGAGGAACGTCTGCAGCTCGGCGAAGCCGAGTGCCTTGCTGAACGCGCCGATCGCGATCGGCAGAAAGTACGTCATCGGGAAGGCATGGCCCATCAGCCACGGCATCCCGGACAGGGCGGAGACCGGCGTCAGCATGCCGGAGAAATTCATCGCCGGCAGGAACGTCAGGATCATCGTGCCGAACAGGGCGGCGATCTGCGTGCTCGCGAAGCAACTGATCAGCAGGCCGAACGCCGTCGTGGCCGAGACATAGATCACCGCGCCGATCGCCAATGTCACCGGGTCGCCGGTCAGCGGCACGTCGAACACCGGCTGTGCCATCAGCGCGAGCGAGACGAAGCCGAGCGATCCGATCACGACATACGGCAGCTGCTTGCCGAGGATGAACTCGATCCGCCGCACCGGCGTGACATACAGGTTGACGATGGTGCCGATCTCCTTCTCGCGCACCACCGCGAGCGCCATCAGGATCGCCGGGATCAGCGCGAGCAGCAGGGCGATCGTGCCGGGCACCATCGCGCGCGCGCTGAGGAAGTCCTGGTTGTAGCGGAAGCGGGTCTCGATGTTCGCCGCCACCGGCTGCGGCAGGCCATCGAGCAGCGACAGGTCGCGCAGGAACATGGCGTGGGTGCCTTGCACGTAGCCCAAGGCCGTCTCCGCATGGAACGGCAAGGCCCCGTTCAGCACGGCGGCGACTTCCGGCTTGCGGCCCGCGCGCAGGTCGCGGCCGAAGCCGGGCGGAATCTCGATGACGACCTTCAGCTCGCCGGTCTGCATCCGGCGTTCGGCCTCGGCTTCGCCGTTCACCGGCCTGTGCTCCTCGAACCACTTGGAGCTGCGCAGCTCGTCGATATAGTTGCGACTCTCCGGAGTACGGTCGCGGTCCCAGGCCGCAAAGCCGACGTGATCGACGTCGGTGTTGATGCCGAAGCCGAGCACCAGCATCAGGATCGCGGTGCCGGCCAGAGCGAAGGTCAGCCGCACCCTGTCGCGCGACAGCTCGCGCGTCTCGCGCACGGCATAGGCCATGATCCGGCGCAGGCTGCGCAACAGGGGGGCGCCTGGCGGCGCGGGTTTCGCCGCCAAGCCGTCGGTCGCGGCCGGCGGTTCCGGCTCCACTTCCCGAAGATAGGCGATGAACGCCGCTTCCAGGTTCGCCGCCGTCCTGCTGGCGACGAGTTCGGCCGGCGTGCCGATCGCCAGCACGCGGCCGGCGTGCATCAGCGCGACACGGTCGCAGCGCGCCGCTTCGTTCATGAAGTGGGTGGAGACGAAGATCGTCACGCCCTGCTCGCGCGACAGCTCGCCGAGCAGCGCCCAGAACGAATCCCGCGCCAGCGGGTCGACGCCGGAGGTCGGCTCGTCGAGGATCAGCAGTTCCGGCTCGTGCACGATCGCGACCGCGAGCGACAGGCGCTGGCGGATGCCGAGCGGCAGCGCGCCAGCTTCCGTCGCCATGTACGGGCCGAGCCCGCAACGCTCGACGAGGTAGGCGATGCGCGGCGTGACCAGCTCCGGCGGCACGCCGTACAGGCGCGCGTGCAGCAGCAGGTTCTGCCGCACCGTCAGCTCCGACCACAGCGAGAAGGACTGCGACATGTAGCCGACGCGGCGTCGCAGCGCGCGGTCGGTGCCCTCGACCTTCTGGCCGAACACCCACGCCTCGCCCTCGGTCGGCGGCAGCAGGCCGGTCAGCATCTTCATCGTCGTTGTCTTGCCGCAGCCGTTGGAGCCGACGAAGCCGAAGATCTCGCCGCGCGCGATCTCGAAATCCACATGGTCGACGGCGGTGAAACTGCCGAACCGGCGCACCAGGCCGGTTGCCTTCACCGCCGGCTCGCCGTCGTCGGCCACGCGCGGCGGGATGTGCGGCGGCTTGTGCGTCCGCCCGCCGGGCAGCAGGTCGATGAACGCCTGCTCGAGCGTGTCCGTGCCCGTCTGCGCCATCAGCGCCCCGGCGGTCGCGTCGGCGATGACGCGGCCTGCATTCATCGCGATCAGCCGGTCGAAGCTCTCGGCCTCCTCCATGTAGGCGGTGGCGACGACGACGGTCAGCTCCGGGTTCGCCGCGCGCATGCGGTCGATCAGCGTCCAGAACTGCCGGCGCGACAGCGGGTCCACCCCCGTCGTCGGCTCGTCGAGGATCAGCAGCGCGGGGTCGTGCACCAGCGCGCAGCACAGGCCGAGCTTCTGGCGCATCCCGCCGGACAGGTTGCGCGCCAGACGGTCGCGGAACGGCGCGAGCCCGGTCGCCTGCAGCAGCGCGTCGATCCGCGCCGAGGCGCCGCCGGGCGCATTGCCGAACAGGCGCCAGAAGAAGCGCACGTTCTCGTCCACCGACAGGTCGGCCGAGAGGTTCTTGCCGAGCCCTTGCGGCATGAACGCGATGCGCGGACACACCGCCGACCGGTCGCGCGCGCGTGCCATGTCGGCCCCGAGCACCGTGATGTGCCCGGTCTGCAGCCGCTTCGCACCCGCCATCAGGCTGAGCAGCGTGGACTTGCCGACGCCGTCCGGCCCGATGAGGCCGGTCAGCGTGCCGGACGCCAGCGCGAGCGACACGTCCTCAAGCGCAAGGACGGCCTTGTAGCGGTGCCCGACGCCTGTGAGCGCGACGACGCTCTCGGCCACGTGCGCCTACGACCGCGGCGCGCTGGTCGGCCAGGGCGCGTTCGGATCCAGACGCACGAAACCCACCCCCGGCAGGCCGGCGCTGAGCTTGCCCGCGGCGTCCAGCGCCGACTGATCGACGCGCAGCCGCACGCGGAACATCAGGTTGTCGCGCTCGGTGTGCGTCTCGACCATCTTCGGCGTGAACTGGTTCTGGTCGGCGACGAAGGCGACGTGTGCTGCGATCGGCTTGCCGGGGCGCGAGTCGAGCAGGATGCGCGCCTCGGAGCCCGGCATCGCCTGCCCGGCTTCGCGCGTCGGCAGGAAGACGTCCATGTAGACGTAGCTGGTGTCCAGCATGGTGTAGATCTTGCCGCCGGCGCCGAGCACCTCGCCGACATTGGCGAAGCGGTACAGGATCACGCCGTCATGCGGCGCGACCAGTGTGGCGTCGTCGATGTTGATCTTGATCGACTCGGCAGTGTGCTTGGCGGAATCGCGCGCGGCGGTTGCCGCGGCAATGCGTGCGGTGATCGAGTGCAGCGCGGACTGCGTGGCGTTCACCGTGTCCTGGCGCTGCTCCAGCAGCTCCTGCGTGGCGAAACCCTGCGGCACCAGGGACTGCGTGCGCGCGACCTCGCGCTGGGCGAGTGCCGCCGCGCTCTGCGCAGTAACGAGATCGGCCTGCGCCTGCGCGATCACCTGCTCGGCCGCCGCCTGATCCGCCTTCGCCTTCTCGAGCTGCGCCTGCAGGTCGCGCACGTCCATCGTGGCGAGCACCTGGCCGGCGTGCACGGTGTCGCCTTCGTCGACCATGATCGCTGCGATGCGCTCGGCGAGCTTGGTTTGGATGTCGATCTCGTCTTCCTCGAGCCGTCCGTTCGACCACGCGATGCCGGGGGGGATCGGCGGGGCGCGATGCGTCCACCAGTACGCCGCCCCGCCTGCCGCGACGACCAGCGCCAGCAGCAGGACGACCAGGCGTCCGTACGAACGCGGCGCGCGCGGCACCGACCGGCCCGCCTGCTCGACCCCGGGGATTGCCGGCTTGCGTTCGTACATGGCGAATTTCTAGGGGCGCACGCCCCAGACGGCATTGACCGAAGTCAAGCCGGTCGCGGCTCCGGAACCAGCACCGCCGCACCGGTGAAGCGACCTTCCCGCAGTCCCGCCAATGCCTCGTTCGCCTGCGCCAGCGGATAGGGATGCGTCTCGAGTTGTAGCGGCACGCTACCGGCGAGTTCGAGGAATTCCTCGGCGTCATGGCGGGTGAGGTTGGCGACCGAGCGGATCACGCGCTCGCGCCACAGGATGTCGTAGGGGAAGGACGGGATATCGGTCATGTGGATGCCGCCGCAGACCACGGTGCCGCCCGGCCGCACCGCGCGCAGCGCCGCCGGCACCAGCGCGCCGTCGGGGGCGAAGATGATGGCGGCGTCCAGCGTCTCCGGCGGCGCCTGGCCGGAGGCGCCGGCCCAGGTTGCGCCGACGCGCAGCGCCAATGCCTGCGCCGCCGCATCGCCCGCACGGGTGAAGGCGAACACCGTGCGTCCCTGGTGCCTGGCGACCTGGGCGAGGATGTGCGCCGCCGCGCCGAAGCCGTACAGGCCGAGCCGGCGCGCCTCGCCCGCCATGCGCAGGCAGCGGTAGCCGATCAGACCGGCGCACAGCAGCGGGGCGGCGTCAGTGTCGCTGTAGCGGTCGGGGATGCGGAAGACGTAGCGCGCATCGGCGACGGTGCGATCCGCGTAGCCGCCGTCGATCTGGTAGCCGGTGAAGCGCGCGTTCGGGCACAGGTTCTCCTGCCCGCCGCGGCACCACTCGCACACGCCGCAGGTCCAGCCGAGCCACGGCACGCCGACGCGCTCGCCCGGCTTGAGGCGGTCGACGCCCGGCCCGCAGGCCAGCACGCGGCCGACGATCTCGTGGCCGGGCACGACGGGGTGCGGCAGCGGCGGCAACTCGCCGTCGACGATGTGCAGGTCGGTGCGGCAGACGCCGCACGCCGACACCGCGATGAGCACCTGGCCGGGCCCGGGTGCGGGGTCGGCGCGCAGCTCCGGCACGAGGCGTGCGCGCGGTGCATAAAGCGTCATGGCCAGCATGGCATTGCTCCTTCCGCCCACCTATATTGCATCGCAGCGGGACGTGCGCGGCCAGACGTGCGTCGATGCCGCTCTCGCCTCCGCCGGGTTCTTGTTTCGAATGCCGCAAATCCACCTGTGGCCACCGCAAACGCGCAACCAGAGGAGACAAGCCATGGCAAACAATCCTGTCACCATCCAGCGCCGTCCGGGCGCGATGACGGCTCCGTCCGACAGTTGGGCCGGCCTGCGCAGCGACTTCGACCGCCTGTTCGACCAGCTCACCGGCACGTTCGGCCTGCCGCGTTTCGGCCTGCCGAGCATGCCGGCCGCCGCGATGCCGGCGGTGCCGGCGATCGACGTGGCGGAGGACGACAAGGCGTACACGCTGACCGCCGAACTGCCCGGCCTGACGGAGAAGGAGATCGAGGTGTCGCTGTCGGGCGACATGCTGACGATCAAGGGCGAGAAGCGCCAGGAGCACGAGGAGAAGACGAAGGACTACCTGGTCAGCGAGCGCAGCTACGGCGAGTTCCGCCGCGCCTTCACGCTGCCCGACGCGGTGGCGCGCGACAAGGTCGAGGCGAGCTTCGCCAACGGCGTGCTGAAGATCGTCATGCCGAAGCGTCAGGAAGAAGCGCCGAAGTCGATCCCGGTGAAGCCGGCGGCCTGGCCGTCGCTTCCGGTTCCGACGGGCTCCGGGCAGCCTTGCCGGCTGCCTGGAGCCACGTTGCGGCCTGTTTCTTCGGCCCGCAACACTCTCCCGCAACCCCGCATGCAGCCTTGCAACGCGAGGTTGTTTCACGTTGCAGTGATTCGCGATTGTGCGCTGCCGCGCGGCAGTGTTGCAGTTTGACAACGTAAACGCGAGCCTGCAACCTTCCGAAAACCGCATAAACGCACGGCCGCCGCGCCTGTTCGCGACGGTGCGCCGGCGTCGGCGAGACGCGGTGCGCGCATCGGCTCCCATCACGGCAACTGCCAGGCGGCGAGATCCCGGAGCCGGTCGGTTTCGGCCCAACATCGCAGGAGGATCGGGCGATGGCGACAGACTTCTGGAACGGCAGCGGCAACTGGACCGGCAATCCCGGCGACTGGAGCACCGGCACCGCAGCCGCGTCCGGCGACGTCGCCGTCATCGAAAGCGGCAACGACAACCTGACGACATCGGCCTCGGTCAAATCGGTCGAAATCGCCCGCAACGCAACATTGAGCTTCGGCGACGGCGCGACGCTGACGACGACCGGCGGGGTGAACGACGACGGCACGTTCAATGTCACCGGCAACGGCGACCACGTCTCGATCGGCGGGACGCTCAGCAACGCGAACGTCACCAACATCGGCTACACCGCGCTGAACGCGTCGACGACGGTCACGGCCGACGGGCTCAGCAACAGCAGCGGCAGCTTTCTGACGCTGCAGCGCAATGCATCAAGCGGCACGACCGATCAGGCGACGCTGGCGATCAGCGGGTCCACACCGGAGACGGTGACCGGGTCGATACGCGTCCTCGGCGATGCGGACCTGGAGCTCAGCAACGGGATCACCGCGATCGGCTATGGCGGCTTCCTGCAGGTCGACGGGACCGAGGCGCGCGCGTCGATCGGCGCAGGGGCGAGCAGTTCAGCCCTGAGCGGGCTGACGCTCAACGACGGGACCGCGAATTTCGACGGCAACTGCGACCTTGGTGCCGGCGGAACCACGATCACGACAACCACGAACTTCACCAACGACGACCAGCTGATCATCGACTACTACGGCAACGACGGAGCCACGACCGTCACTTTCGGCGGCACGCTGACCAACAACGGCGTCGCCTCCATCGGCAACACCTCCCTCGGCGTCAACGGCGCCCCGGGCGTCGCGACGCGGGTGACGGCGAGCGGGCTGGTGAACAACGGCCAGCTGATCGTTCAGGGCAATATCGCGAACGGCGCCACCAACGAGGCGATCCTCAACATCACGGGAACCGGGCCCTCGACGGTCACAGGGTCGGTGCGCGTCGGCGGCGATGCGGACCTGGAGGTCGGCAACACGATCACGACGATCGGCAACGGATCGGCGCTGGAGCTGGACGGGGCCCAGGCGCGGGTGTCCCTCGGCGCGGGCACAAGCAGTTCCGCCTTGAGCCAGCTGTCGGTCAACGACGGCACCCTGCTGATGCGCGGCGACAGCGGTGACGGCGGCGGCGGCGCCACGCTGACCACGACCACCGGGTTCACCAACCTCGGCAATCTGTGGGTCGACTACTACGGCCAGGACGGGGGCAGCACGCTGACCCTTGGCGGAACACTGACCAACAGCGATCAGACCACCATCGGCAACAACAGCCTGAGCGCCTCGACGACGGTGACGGCGACCGGCCGCGTCAACAACGATGCGCTGACGCTACAGGGCAACAACGCGAGCGGCACCACCGACGAAGCGATCCTGGACATCACCGGTGCGGTATCCTCCACGCTGACAGGATCCGTGCGCGTCGGCGGCGATGCGGACCTGGAGGTCGGCAGTACGATCACGGCGATCGGAAACGGATCGGGACTGGAGCTGGACGGCGCGACCGCGCGGCTGTCGCTCGGCGCAGGAACGACAAGTTCCGCCTTGAGCCAGCTGTCGCTCAACGATGGAACCCTGCTGCTGCGAGGCAACAGCGGCTACGGCCCCGGCGGCGCCGCGCTGACCACGACGACCAAGTTCACCAACCTCGGCAATCTGCAGGTCGACGTTAACGGTGGCGATGGCGGCAGCAGCCTGACGCTTGGCGGCATGCTGAGCAACACCGGCGCGACCAGCATCGGCAATACGGGACTGGTCGCCTCGACGACGGTGACGGCGAAAGGTCTGATCAACAACGACTCGCTCCTCATTCAGGGCAACGCCTCGAGCGGCTCCACGGCCGAGGCCGTCTTTAAGGTCACCGGCGGCGTCTCCTCGACGACGTTAGGAACCGGGCGTGTCAGCGGAAACGCCGACGTCGAACTTGCCAACGACATCAAGACCATCGGGATCGGCTCGCAAGTCGAACTGGACGGCACACACACGCGCGCGTGTCGATCGGCGCGGGCACGACGAGTTCCGCCCTGGCCAAGCTGTCGCTCAACGATGGAACCCTGATACTGCGCGGCAACAGCGGCTATGGCGCGGGCGGCGCGACGCTGACGACAACCACCGGCTTCAGCAATGCCGGCAACCTGCAGGTCGACCAGTCCGGAAGCGATGGCGGCAGCACGCTGACGTTCGGCGGATCGCTGACCAACGCCAATCAGGCCACCATCGGCAACCAGGGCCTGAGTGCCTCGACCACGGTGACGGCGACCGGACTGACCAATACCGGCGACCTGACCCTGCAGGGCAACACTGGAAGCGGCACCACCAACGAGGCGGCGCTCGACATCACCGGCGGCGTGTCCTCCACGTTGACGGGAACCGTGCGCGTTGGCGGCGATGCGGACCTGGAGGTCGGCAGCAACATCAAGTCCATCGGCGTCGGATCATCGCTGGAGCTGGACGGCGCGCAAGCGCGGGTTTCGATCGGTGCGGCCACCACCAGCTCGGCGTTGGGCCTGCTGTCGCTCAACAACGGCACCCTGCTGCTGCGCGGCGGTTCCGGCAGCGGCGCCGGCGGCGTCGCGCTGACCACGACGACGGGTTTCGACAATGTCGGCAATCTGGAGGTCGATAGCTATGGCGGCGACGGCGGCAGCACACTGACGATTGGCGGAGTGCTGACCAACCAGGGCTACATTTCGGGCAGCCCGGCCCAGGTCAGCATCGGCAACGCCGGCATGAACGCCTCGACGACAGTGACGGCGACGGGGCTGATCAGTACGGGCGATCTGACCCTGCAGGGCAACAGCGGAAGCGGCACCACCAACGAAGCGGTCCTCGACATCACCGGTGGGGTTCCCTCCACGTTGACAGGAGCCGTGCGGGTCAGCGGCGAGGCGGACCTGGAAGTCGGCAGCCGTATCAAGTCCATCGGCGTCGGATCATCGCTGGAACTGGACGGCGCCGACGCGCGGGTTTCGATCGGCGCGGGCACCAGCAGCTCCGCGTTGAGCGAGCTGTCGCTCAACGACGGGAACCTGGTGCTGCGGGGTAACTCCGGAAACGGCGCCGGTGCGGTCTCGCTGAAGACGACGACCGGGTTCACCAATGTCGGCAACCTGTCGATCGACCCTGACGGCGGCGACGGCGGCAGCAATGTGACGATCGGCGGAATGCTGACCAACCAGGGCTATGGCACGAGCAATCAGGCGCAGATCGTCATCGGCAGCGCCGGCCTGAGCGCTGCGACGACGGTGACGGCGGCCGGTCTCGAGAACGACGGTGTGCTGACCCTGAGCGGCACCGGCACCGCTCCGACCAACCTGATCGTGAACGGCAACGCGACCAACAACGGCGACATCAACGTCAATGCGAATGCGACGCTCTATGGACCACCGGTCTCAACACGTTCACGCAGGATTCCGGCCAGACGATCGTCAACGGCACCATCAAGGCGGCCCAGATCAACGCCAACGGCGGCCTGATCGACATCGCGTCGTCGGTAGGCTCCTCCACGGGCATCGGCGCCTTCGACATCGGGCCGGCCGGCACGCTCGAGTTCGGCGCCGGGGTCGATGCCAGCCACGCGGCCACGTTCGTTGGGTCGACGGGAACGCTGGCGCTCGGCGACGAGGTGTTCGGTTCGCCAGGCAACTTCGACGCGAGCATCACCGGCTTCGCCGGCAACGACGTGATCGACGTGTTGAACGCAAGCAGCTTGTCGGGCTTGTCCTACTCCGGCAGTTCGACATCCGGCACGCTCACTTTCGTCGCGACCGACGGGTCGAACCACACCGTCGACCAACTGCAGTTCAACGGTAGCTACACCACCTCGAGCTTCATTACGGTATCGGACGGCCACGGCGGGACGGAGATCCTCGATCCGCCGCCGTCCTCGCACAATGGCAGCCAGCCGTCGCTGAACGTCGAGAGCCTCCAAGTGAACGCGGCACCGCCGTTCATCGGCGGAACCGATGCCGGCGGGCAACGCGACAAGGTCGGCCTCGCGGACCTTACCTCGGACACGCCGAACGGGGGCGACATCGCACTGATCGGCCACCACGCCCACCACGCCGGATCGGGCCGGGATGATTGGACGCAGTCCGGATCCGGTCCGCCGCCATCCGATCCGGATCCGGCGAGCCACTGGTCCTCGACCTGGGTGCCGCTGCATGGCGCGTGAGATGCGCCGGGTTTCGTGCAAGATGCGCCTCTGACCCCGCAAGCGGGCGGCACACGTTGCCGCCTGGGACCGGCTGGTCCATGTCCGCGGGTTGAGGCGGAACGGCGGGGGCATGGATGGCTGGTGCGGATGTAGCGGCAACGCCGCACGGCGGCGCGGTCAACGGCGTGCCGCGCGTGCTGCTGCGGGTCGAGGGTGCGCTGGTGTTCGCCGCGTGTCTGCTCGCCTACCGGTGGCTCGGGGAGTCGTGGTGGCTGTTCGCGGCGCTGTTCCTGGTGCCGGATGTCAGCATGTTGGGCTATCTCGCCAATCCCCGCACGGGCGCGGCTTGCTACAACGCCGCGCACACCGGCGCGGCGCCGGGGTTGCTCGCTGTCGTGAGCATGCTGGCCGGCAGTTCCTTCCTGCTGTCGCTGGCCGTGATCTGGGTCGCGCATATCGGCTTCGATCGCATGCTCGGCTATGGGCTGAAGTACGCGAGCGGCTTCGGCGATACGCATCTCGGCCGGATCGGCCGCGCAGCGGCCGCCGGCAACACGCGGTAATCACCGCAGCTCCGGGAAATCCTCCTCGCGGTACTCCGCCGGCTCCCGTGCCGCGCGCGTCTCCTCGGCCTTGCGCAGCTCCACCCGCCGGATCTTGCCGCTGATCGTCTTCGGCAGCTCCGCGAACTCCAGCCGGCGGACGCGCTTGAACGGCGAGACACGCTCGCGCACGTGCAGGAAGATCGACAGCGCAACATCGCGCGACGCCGTCTCTCCCGCGACCAGCGACACATACGCCTTGATGATCGCATGCCGCACCGGGTCGGGCGCCGGCACCACCGCCGCCTCGGCGACCGCGGGATGCTCGATCAGCACGCTCTCCAGCTCGAACGGGCTGATGCGGTAGTCGCTCGCTTTGAAGATGTCGTCGGCGTGGCCGACATAGGTCAGGTAGCCGTCGGCATCGCGCGCCGCGACGTCGCCGGTGCGGTACACCGTGCCGGTCAACGGCTCGATCGTGCCCTCGTCGGTCTGGTAGCCGCGCATCAGCGCGATCGGGCCGGGATCGAGCGCGATGCAGACCACGCCCTCCTCGGCGTCCTGGTCGTTCACGTCCAGCAGGCGGATGCGGTAGCCGGGCAGGGGGCGGCCCATCGAGCCGGGCTTGACGGTCTGGCCCGGCGGGTTGCCGATCTGCGCGGTGGTCTCCGTCTGGCCGTAGCCGTCGCGGATCGTCAGCCCCCAGGCGGCGCGCACCTGCTCGATCACCTCGGGGTTGAGCGGCTCGCCCGCCGCGCACACCTCGCGCAGGCTGGTCTTCCAGGCGCGCAGGTCCTCCTGGATCAGCATGCGCCACACCGTCGGCGGCGCGCACAGCGTCGTCACCCCGCCCGCCACGATCGCGTCGAGCAACGCGCGCGCGGAGAAGCGCGGCTGGTTGGCGATGAACACGGTGGCACCGGCGATCCAGGGCGCGAAGAAGCAGCTCCACGCATGCTTCGCCCAGCCCGGCGAGGACACGTTCAAATGCACGTCGCCCGGCTGCAAACCCAGATAGTACATCGTCGACAGATGCCCGATCGGATACGAGGCGTGGCTGTGCAGCACGAGCTTCGGCCGCGCCGTGGTGCCGGAGGTGAAATACAACAGCAGCGGGTCGTCGGCCTTGGTGACGCCGTCGGGCGAGAAGCTGTCCGACCCCTCGCGCAGGCCGGCATAGGCGAGCCAGCCGCGCGGGGTGTCCTCGCCCACCGCGATGCGCGACACCTTCGCCTCAAGCCCCTCGAACTTCGGTGTGTCGGCGGCGGCGGCGATCATGTGCTTCACCCGCCCGCGCGCGATGCGGTCGGCGAGGTCGGAGGTGGACAGCAGCGTCGTCGCGGGGATCACCACCGCGCCGAGCTTCATCGCCGCCAGCATCACCTCCCACAGCGGCACGACGTTGCCGAGCATCAGCAGGATGCGGTCGCCGCGCTGCACGCCGACGCCCCGCAGCCCGTTCGCGACACGGTTGGAGGCCGCCGACAGCTCGGCGAAGCTGCGCGTCGCGGCCCCATCGCCGACGATGGTCAGCGCGGGGTTGCCCGCGAGGTAATCGGGGCAGAACCCCGGGCGGCGTCCCGTTCAGGCGGGCTGGCCGCGGCAGCGGATGAGGTCGGCGAGGCGGGGCACCGCCGGGGCGCCGGCGGCACCGAGCCGGGCGCCGAGATAGTCCCAGAACGAGAGGCAG
>DATEQV010000259.1:0-3475 GCA_035272265.1 Acidisphaera sp.
ACCATCATCGCCCGCACCACGGCGCGCAGATCGGGCTCGCCGGTCAGCCGGTCGAGCGTGGTCGCGGTCAGCGCGCTCAGCGGATTGAGCGCCATGTTGCCCCACAGCTTCACCCAGATCTCGTCGCGGATGCGCGGACGCACAGGCGCCTTCAGCCCGGCGCCGATCAGCGCCTTGGACAGCGCTTCGGTGCGTTCCTTGCGAACGCCGTCGGGCTCGCCGAGCGTGAAGCGGTCGCCGTAGGTGTGCACGATCACGCCGGGCTCGCGAACCTCGGCGGCGGGATAGACCACGCAGCCGATCGCCTGATCGGGCGGCAGTATCGCCAGCAACGTCCCGCCGGGATCCACGCTCTCCACCGCGCGTCCCTCCCACGGACCTTGCAGCCCGTGGAAATACCAGTAGGGCACGCCGTTGATGCCGGTAACCAGCGCGCTCTCGGGCGCCATCATCGCGGCGATCTGCGGCGCCGCAGCCGGCAGCGAGTGCGCCTTCAGCGTGACGAACACGTAGTCCTGCACGCCGGCCGCCTTCGCGTCCGACACGCAGCGCGGATGGACGGTGACGTCCTCCTCGCCGCTGATCAGCCGCAGCCCGTTGGCCTGCATCGCCGCCAGATGCGGACCGCGCGCGACCACGGTGACGTCCACGCCCGACTGCACGAGACGCACGGCGAGGAACCCGCCGATCGCACCGGCGCCGAAGACCGCGACGCGCACCGCTCAGCCCGCCAGCCCGAGCTTCTGCGCCAGCCCGATGCGTTGCAGCTTGCCCGTGGCCCCTTTCGGGATTTCGCGCACGAACACGATCTTGCGCGGCACCTTGAACGCGGCGAGGCGGGTCGCGGCGAAGTCGCGCAGCTCGCCCTCCTGCGCCGGCATGCCCTCGCGCAGGACGATCGCCGCGGCGACTTCCTCGCCGAGCTTCTCGTGCGGCATCGCGAATGTCAGGCACTGCGCGACCGCCGGATGGTCCATCAGCACGGCGTCGACCTCCAGCGGGCTGACCTTCTCGCCGCCGCGGTTGATCAGCTCCTTCAGCCGCCCAGTCAGGCGCAGGTAGCCGGCCTCGTCGAGCACGCCCTGGTCGCCCGTGCGGAACCAGCCGTTGGTGAACGCCGAGGCATTGGCGGACGGATTGTTCTCGTAGCCCGCGGTGACGTTGCGGCCGCGGATGACGACCTCGCCCAGCGCGCCCGCCGGCAGCAGGTTGCCGGCCTCGTCCATGATGCCGATCTCCGGCCCCGCGGCGATGCCGACCGAGCCCGCATAGCGCGGGCGCGGCGGCAGCGGGTTGGACGCCATCTGATGGCTCGCCTCGGTCATCCCGTAGGACTCGATCACGGGCACGCCGAACGTCGCCTCCAGCGCCTCCATCACCTGCGGCGGCAGGCTCGCCGACGACGAGCGGACGAAGCGCAGGCGCGAGCGCGACAGCGCGTCCTTGTTGCGCGCGGCCAGCGGCAGGATCGCCTGGTGCATCGTCGGCACGGCGGTGTACCAGGTGGGCTTCACCTCGTCGAACCAGCGGAAGAAGCTGAACGCGTTGAAACCCGGCGTGCAGACCACGCTCGCGCCGGCCGACAGCGACGACAGCGTCGCCGCGATCAGCCCGTGGATGTGGAACAGCGGCATGATGTTCAGGCACACATCGTCCGGCGTCAGCGCCAGCATCTCCGCGATATGGTAGGCGCTGGCGGTGACGTTGGCCTGGCTCAGCGGAACCAGCTTCGGGCGCGACGTGGTGCCCGACGTATGCAGCACCAGCGCGATGTCGTCCGCCGCCGCCATGCCCGGTCGGGCCGCCTGTGCCAGCGGCAGGCCGGCCGCGTCGAGCGTGAAGTCGCCCGCATCCTCGCCCGGCACGACGTCGATCACCGGGATGCCGCGGCCCTGGGCGACCGTTCGCGCCGGGCTTTCCATGCCGCGCGCGATCAGCAGCGCGCGTGCCTTGAGGTCGGAGAGGTAAAAATCGAGCTCGTCCTGCTTGTAGGCCGGATTGAGCGGCGCGGTGGTCGCACCGCTGCCGACCGCGACGAACGACGCCGCCATCTCCGGCCCGTTCGGCATCACGATGGCCGCACGGTCGTTGCGGCCGATACCGACGGCGTTGAGCGCCTGCACGGTGCGGCGCGCAAGCGCCCGCAGGCCGGCGTACGTCAGGGCCGCGCGTCCCGGCGCATCGATCGCGGGCGTCGCGTCGGCCCCGCGCGCAAGCAGGTCGAAGATGGTGTCGGCGGGATAGTCTGTCACGCGACCTCCTGCGGCCTCTCGTCGCCGCGCGGCTTCTCGGGCGGCAGGTCCAGGCCTTCGTAAAGCTCGGGCAGTGGGACGGCGATGCCGATCTCGGGCATGTCCAGCACGGCGTCACCGGTCAGCGCCGTCGCGACCCACACCTCGCCCTGCCGGGCATAGACGACGGCGGCGACATGGTCCTCCTCGAGCAGGACGTAGCGCATGAGCGACGGCACCGCCGTGTACTCCTGCATCTTCTCGAATTGATCGACGTAGCGGGTGCTGTCGCTCAAGATCTCGAACACCACCGTCGGCTCCGTGGTCCACGTCGCTTTGCGGTCCACCGGCGTGCGGACGACCATCGCGTCCGGATATCGCACTGTCTTCGCCATACGCAGCTTGACGCTGCTGTCGAACGGCCGGAATGGTTTGCGCGTAAGGCGGCTGCCGAGCGCAACGTACAGGTTGATAGCGATATGCGAATGCCCGGCCGTCCCGCCTGTCATCGCCCGCGGCGCGATGCCGTCGAACTCGTAGCGCAGCTCCTGCCGCTCCTCCCACAGGAGGAACTCGTCCACGCTCATCTCCACCCGGCGGATCGCGACGTTCATCGCAGCCTCACACCACATCCTCGAACGCCGTTATCGTAGACGCGCCGCCGAAGCGCGAGAAGTGATCCTGCATCCGCCGGCGCAGCGGCAGCAGCACCGCCACCGCCAGCACGGCCGCCACGATGTTCATCGCACTCGCCACGTAGAACACCACCGACCAGTCGCCGGTCGCCTCGCGCAGCAGACTGCCGAGCGGCACCAGCAGCGCGGCCGTGCCCTTGGCCGTGTACAGCATCCCGTAGTTCGTCGTCGCGTGGGTGCGGCCGAACAGGTCGGCGCTGGTCGCCGGGAACAGGCTGTAGATCTCGCCCCAGGCGAAGAACACCAGGCCGGACAGCACGACGAACAGCACCGGGTCGCGCGCGTAGACGACCAGCGCCAGAATCCCGAGGCCCTCGAGCATGAAGGCGATGAACATCGTGATCTCGCGCCCGATGCGGTCGGACACCCAGCCGAAGAACGGCCGCGTGACCCCGTTCAGCACACGGTCGATCGACAGCGCGAAGGTCAGCGCCGGCATGGTCAGGAACGCGACCGTCACCGGCGTCTTCGCCACCCCGAAGTCGTTGGCCACCACCGCAAGCTGCGCGGTCGCCATCAGCCCGCCCGCGCCGACGATGACGAACATCA
>DATEQV010000260.1:0-17495 GCA_035272265.1 Acidisphaera sp.
AGAGCCGCTTTCGTACCATGGGCTTGGTCACCATGACGGACTTCGTCAAAGCCTAATCCGCCGAACCGCCGCGGTACGGACCCGTATGCCCGGTGGTGTGGGAGGGGTGGCGTCGCGAGATGCCCCCCTATCCCGATTGACACGAGCATACGGCGGCCGTAGCTCATCGTTGCGGATCAGGAAGGAATGTGACGATGGCGGGCCCGACAGCCGAGGAAGTGCCCACTACCCCGACACGCGAGACAATGATGCAGTACCTGCTGCAGGCGCTCCAGAACGCCGTCGCCTACCAGCAGCAGGTCAATGTCCTCACGCTGGCCATCGCCGCGAAGCTGGCGGACGGCGGGATCGATCCGGCTGCGGCGGGCCTGCAGGCTGCGCTGGGCCTGCTGGAAAAGCAGGCGCCGGAACGACAATTGGCGGACCTGGCCCGGCTGCTGCGTGACCTCGATGGGGCCGCGTAGCCGCCGCACGTGGCCGCGTGTGAGTCGAGCTTCCCACGGCAAGGGCTCCTTGGCCGCCGCCTGCCGGACCCGACACTGGCGCTTGGGCGTCCGCCTTACTCGCCGATGATCTTCACCAGCACGCGTTTGGCGCGACGGCCGTCGAACTCGCCGTAGAAGACCTGCTCCCACGGGCCGAAATCGAGTTTCCCGCGGGTGATCGCGATGACGACCTCGCGGCCCATGATCTGACGCTTCATGTGGGCGTCGGCGTTGTCCTCGCCGGTGCGGTTGTGCGCGTAGGTCTGCGGCGAGGCGTCGAACGGCGCCAGCCGCTCCAGCCATCGCTTGTAGTCCTCGTGCAGACCCGGCTCGTCGTCGTTGATGAACACCGACGCGGTGATGTGCATGGCGTTGCACAACAGCAGCCCTTCCTGCACGCCGCTGCGCGCGACGAGCTCCACTAGCTTCGGCGTGATGTTCACGAAGCCCATCCGCGCCGGCAGGTTGAACGTCAGGTATTCCGTGAGCGCCTTCATGCGTCGCCCTCGTTATGCCGGCAGTGCGCCGACGCGTTGCAGGATGCGGCGGACCTCCGCGCGGCCGTCGGCACTCAGCGGCGCCTGCGGCGGCAGCGGTGCGCCGACCGCGAAGCCCTGCATCTCCAGCGCGCCCTTGATGCAGGCGGCGAGCGCGTATTTGGCGAAAGCCTGGTTCACGGCCCAGAGCTCGCGCTGCAACGCCATCGCCGCATCCCACTCGCGGCGCTGGGCGAGGTCGTAGAGCCGCACGCTCTGCCGCGAGATGACGCAGGCCGGACCCGCCATCCAGCCGACGCCGCCGATCAGCATCACGCAGGCCGGGATATGCGCGGAGGCGGCGAACACGCGCAGGCGCGGGTTTTCGAGCAGAATGGAGAGCAGCCGGCCGGTGTTGGTGGAGGCGTCCTTGATGTAGCCGATGTTGGGCACCTCCGAGAGGCGCCGGATGACCGGCAGCGACAGGTCGGCGCGCTGGAACTGCGGGTTGGTGTAGAGCACCACGGGGGCCGGCGCGGCCGCCTCCGCCACGGCGCGGAAATAGTCCTCGATGCCTTGGTCGGCGATGGGGAAGTAGGCTTCCAGGATCGCCAGCACGCCGTCGGCGCCGCGATCCATCACCGCACGCGCCAGCGCGGCGCCGTCCCGCGTCGTGGTGGCGGCGACGCCCGCGATCACCGGCACCCGGCCACGCGCCGCCTGCACGACGACGTCGACGATCTCCAGCCGCTGCTCGGTGCCGAGATAGGCGAACTCGCCGGTGCTGCCGAGCGGCGTGAGACCGTGCACGCCGGCCTCGATCAGGTGGTCGACGAGACGGGCGAGGACAGTGCGGTTGACGCGCCCGGCCTCGTCCAGCGGCGACACCAGGTAGGGATAGACGCCGCGCAACCCTGCGGCGTCATGCGGCGGCGATGACATGGCGATTCTCCGGCGAGACGGCTGCGGCCCGACGAAGGTCTCCGGCCGCGGCGATACCGAGTCAATCGAAAGAAGGGTTCCGCTTCAGTCCTGCGGGCAGTGCCACTCGCCCTCGACCGTAATCGTGCCGGTGGCGTCAAACGAGGTCAGGCCGGCGATCCGGAACGTGCCGCGTCGGCCGGCGTCGGACATGTCGATCGTGCCGGGGAGCGGCGGACTTTGGCCCTGCCACAGATGGCCGGCCGCCGTCATCTCGACCTTGAACGGCACGCCGGTCAGGTGGGCCGCGTCGGCGGGCGCTCGGTCGGGCGTCAACACGAAGCGGGCATGCGGCGGCATCGCCAGCTGGTCGAAGTCGACGCTGAAGCTACGCAGCATGGTGAAGGTGGAGCCCGGGACCGGAGCGGGCATGACTTCGATCTGCCGCTCGCACGTGTGCTTGGGATCGCCGGCGTGGTGATAGGCGCCTGTCTTGTTCACCGCGCCGCTGACGGTGACCGTGATCAGCATCTCGTGCGGATCGGCCAACGCGGGCGCCGGGCCTGCAAGCAGCGCGCCCGCTAGCAGCGGGATCGCTCCCGCAGCCGGGATACGCATGGTCAGCCTCCTCTGGACACGTTCGGCCGTCGCCCACACGATCGGTCGCGTGAACGGGGAGGATAGCAGATGCGGCGATGGCTGCTGGGCGCGGCGTTACTGACGTCGCGGAGACACTGACATGCGCTTTCCTGCGCTGGAGCTCGATCGGATGAACCCGGCGCAGCGCAAGATCGCCGACGCGATCCTTGCCGGCCCGCGCGGTTCATTGCGGGGCCCGTTCAACACCTGGCTGCGCAGCCCCGACCTTGCGGACCGGCTGCAGAAAGTCGGCGAGTACATCCGCTTCAACAGCTCGCTGCCGCAGCAGCTCAACGAGTTCGCGATCCTGATCGTCGCGCGCGAATGGAGCGCGAGCTTCGAGTGGTATGCGCACGAGCCCATGGCGATCAAAGCCGGCCTCGCACAGTCGATTGCCGACCAGTTGCGCGAAGGAAAACGGCCGGAGGGGATGAGCGCCGAAGAGACTCTCGTCCACGACTTCTGCATCCAGCTCCTGCGCCAGCGCCAAGTCAGCGAGGCGGTGTATCAGGGCGTCGTCGGCCGGTTCGGCGAACAGGGCACCGTCGATCTCATCGGGGCCATCGGATACTACGCGACCGTCGCGATGACGCTGAACGTGGCCCAGGTGCAGCTCCCCGGCGGCGCGACTCCGGCCGTGCCGCCGCCGCCGGTCCCATTCTGACCCCTACTGCTGCTGGGCCGGCGGCGCGCCGGGTGCGGGCGGCACTGGCGCGGGCGTGACGGGAGCGGGCGCCAAGGGCGCCGGTGCGGCCGGCGGTGGCGGCAGCGCCGGGGCGGGCGCGGGTGCGGCTGGGATCACATCGCGCGCGACCGGCGCGATCGCCTCCGCGAGCACCACGATCAGCAGCAGGAACAGCAGCACGCGCAGGATGCCGCGGAACGCGGCGAGCACGATCAGGATGATCAGCAGCAGGATCAGCAGCAGGATCAGCGACTGGGTATGGGGACCCAGGCCAAGCGGCGCCAGCAGCCCGCGGATGAAGTTCTCCAGCCACACGACGCCCTGCAGGATCACGTGGATGATGCTGTTGAGGACGTCGAGGATGGCTGCGGAGATGCGGTCGAGGTCGTTCATGGATGCTCTAGGTCTCTGCTGCGTGCCGGCCAGGGGACCGTGTAGAAACGGCCAAGTCCGGCGGAGTGATAGGCGGTTATTTCGGCCGCGTCAGCCCCGGCGAGACGCGCCGGCATGGGGGGCCCTCGGGGCGGCCCTTGCACTTGCCGCCCGCCATGCCTTTGTCGGCGGCTCGATCCGACCGGAGACGCGATGCGCCATTTCCCGATCTTCCTCGACCTGAACGGCCGGCGCGCACTGGTCGTCGGCAGCGGCGAGGCGGCCGAGCGCAAGGCAGCCGGGCTGCGCGAGGCCGGAGCCCTGGTCCGCACGGAGCCGCGCTACGCGCCGGACCTGCTCGACAGCGTCGCCATCGCGATCGGCGCCGAAGCGCCCGAGGAGGACCTTGCGGCGCTGTTCCGGGACGCCTCGGGACTGGGCATTCCGGTCAACGTCGTCGATCGGCCGGAGCTGTGCAGCTACATCACCCCGGCGGTGGTGGACCGCGAGCCGATCACGGTGGCCGTCTCGTCCGGCGGCGACGCGCCGGTGCTTGCCCGCCTGATCCGCGCCCGGATCGAAGCCGCCGTGCCGCCCGCCTTCGCACGGCTCGGCGCCATCGCGGCCGAGTTCAAGGACCGGCTCCGCCGCCGCTTCCCCGACACCGCCGCCCGCCGCCGCGTGCTCGACGCGGTGCTGAGCGGTCCGGTCGCCGATCTGGTGTTCGCCGGCGAGGAGACGGCCGCCCGCGTTGCCTTCGCCGACGCGATCGAAGGCGCAACGTCGCCGCCCGGCATCGTCCACCTGGTCGGCGCGGGCCCGGGTGCGCCGGACCTGCTGACGCTGCGGGCGCACCGGCTGCTCGGCGAGGCCGACGTGATCGTGCATGACCGGCTGGTGACCGACGCGGTGCTGGAGATGGCCCGCCGCGATGCGACCCGCATCTATGTCGGCAAGGCGCGCGACAACCACTGCCTCAAGCAGCACGAAATCAACGCGCTGCTGGTCCGGCTTGCGAGCGAGGGCAAGAAGGTGGTCCGCCTCAAAGGCGGCGATCCGCTGGTGTTCGGCCGTGGCGGCGAGGAGGCTGAGGCGCTGGCGGAAGCAGGGGTGGCGTTCGAGATCGTGCCGGGGGTGACGGCCGCGCTGGCCTGCGCGGCCGGCGCCGGCATCCCGCTGACGCATCGCGACGCCTCGCGGACGGTGACGTTCGTCACCGGCCACACGAAGGACGGCGTTCTCGACCTTGATTGGGCAGCACTCGCGAAGTCCGGCACGCTGGCCGTCTACATGGGCGTGGCATCGCTTCCCCGGCTGTTCGATGGCCTGGTCGGGGCCGGGTTCGCGCCGGACACCCCGGCCGCCCTGATCGAGCGCGGCGGCACCGACCGCCAGCGCGTCCTGGTCCATCCGTTCGACCGCATGACCGCCGAGGCGCCCGGCTGGACCACGGACGGTCCGGCGCTTCTGCTGCTGGGCGAGGTCGTGGCACATCGGGTCGGCGATCTGACCGAGAGCGCCGGGATCGCGGACGTCGCATGAAGGTCTTCTGGGATCCCGCGGGCTTGCGTCATGATCCTCGCTTCTTCCTGCAACGCGGCGTGGTGCGGCGAAACTTCGAAGTGCCGGCGCGAGCCGGGGCGCTGCTGGAGGCCTGCCACGCGATGGGCCTGCCGGTCGAGGCTCCGCCGGAGTGCAGTGACGATGCCATTTTCGCCGTCCATCAGACTGATTATGTGAGTTTCTTGCACGATGGATGGCGGGCCTGGGACGCGCTGCCCGAGCGTGGCGACGAAATGGTGCCGAACATCCATCCCACGCCGGAAATGCTCGCCAACGGTGCCAAGCCGTCCGCGACGATCGTCGGGCAGGTCGGCTGGTACACCGCCGATACGTCCTGCCCGATCGGTCCCGAGACCCACGCGGCGGCACGCGCCGCTGCGTGTTGCGCCATCGCGGCGGCGGACGAAGCGGCACGGGGCTGGACTGCCTATGCCCTGGCGCGCCCTCCCGGCCATCACGCCTATCCGGCGCGGGCCGGCGGCCACTGCTACCTGAACAACGCCGCGATCGCCGCCGAGCGGTTGCGTGCGCGCGGCGCGGCCCGGGTCGCGGTGCTCGACATCGACAGCCACCACGGCAACGGCACGCAGGGCACCTTCTGGCGCCGCGGCGACGTGCTGTTCGTCAGCGTCCACGGCGATCCCAGCCGCTATTACCCCTGGTACGTCGGCCATGCCGATGAACGCGGCGGGGGGGCGGGCGAAGGCTGCAACCTCAACCTGCCGCTGCCGCTCGGCAGCGGCGACGCGGGCTGGCTCGACGCGATCGCCGCCGGGTGCGCCGCCATCCGACAGTTCGCGCCCGACGCGCTGGTGGTCAGCCTCGGCTTCGATGCCTCGAAGGACGAGCCGCTCAACGCACTCGCCGTCACCGAGGATGGCTTTGCCCGCGCGGGGGAAGCCGTCGCCGCCCTGCGCCTGCCCGCCGCCCTCGTGCAGGAAGGCGGCTACAACGTGCAGGTCATCGGGGACCTGCTGACCCACTTCCTCGCCCCCTGGCGTTAGGCCTTTACGAAAGGGCGAACGGGTCGCTAGTATTTCGACCTGTGGTTGCATTCGCGGACGCCGAGTTCGACACGCCGGTCAAGGAATCCGGCAGCTTCGCCCGCGTGCGGACGTTCGCGTTCGCCGGGATCGAGGCGGTCCCGGTCGAAGTGCAGGTGCAGATCTCCTCCGGCCAGATGTGCCTGATCGTGGTCGGCCTGCCCGACAAGGCGGTCGGCGAGGCGCGCGAGCGCGTCCGCGCCGTGTTCACCGCCATGGGCCTGTCGCTCCCGCCGCGCCGGGTGCTGATCAATCTCGCGCCCGCGGACCTGCTGAAGGAAGGCTCGCATTTCGACCTGCCCATCGCGCTGGCGGTGCTGGTGGCGATGAACGTGCTGCCGCGCGAGGACCTGACCGAATATGCCGCGCTCGGCGAGCTGTCGCTCGACGGCGGCCTCAACCCGGTCGCCGGCGTGCTGCCGGCGGCCATTGCCGCGGGCGAATCCGGGCTCGGCCTGATCTGCCCGGCGGCGCAGGGCGGCGAGGCGGCCTGGGCCAGCACCGTCGACGTGCTCGCGCCGCCCGATCTGCTGTCGCTGATCAACCATTTCCGCGGCCTGCAGGTGCTCGACCGGCCGCCTCCGGCGGGACTGCGAGCCGCGCTGCCTGGCCCCGACCTGGCCGACGTCAAGGGCATGGAGACCGCCAAGCGGGCGCTGGAGATCGCCGCTTCGGGCTGACACAACCTGCTGCTGATCGGCGCGCCGGGCGCGGGCAAGTCGATGCTGGCCGCGCGCATGGCTGGCCTGCTGCCCGACCTGACGCCGGCCGAGGCGCTCGAGGTCAGCATGATCCACAGCGTGGCCGGCACGCTGGATGGCGGGCAGCTGGCCAAGCGGCCGCCCTATCGCGAGCCGCATCACGGCGCCTCGCCGGCGGCGATCATCGGCGGCGGCGCGCGCGCCAAGCCGGGCGAGATCAGCCTGGCGCATCGCGGCGTGCTGTTCCTCGACGAGCTGCCGGAGTTCGCCCGTCAGGTGCTGGAGAGCCTGCGCCAGCCGCTCGAGACCGGGCGGACGACGATCGCGCGGGCGACGGCGCACGTGACCTATCCGTCGCGGTTCCAGCTCGTCGCCGCGATGAACCCGTGCCGATGCGGTTACATGGGCGACGCGTCGCGCGAGTGCGGGCGGGCGGGCGCCGCGCTGCGGCGACGACTATCGCAACCGGATCAGCGGGCCGGTGCTGGACCGCATCGACCTGACCCTGGACGTGCAGCCCGCGACTGCGGCGGAGCTGGCTCTGGCACCTCGCGGAGAGTCGAGCGCGGTCGTTGCCCAGCGCGTTGCCCGCGCCCGCGAGCGCCAGCGCGCACGCTACGGGGATGACGGGCCGACAACCAACGCCGAGGCGGACGCCGGCCTGATCGCCCTGTCGCCGGAAGCCGACGCATTGACCCAGCAGGCGATGGATCGCCTGCGGCTGTCGCCGCGCGGCTACACGCGCACGCTGCGGGTCGCCCGCACGATCGCGGACCTTGCCGGAAGCGAGAGGGTGGAACGGCCGCACGTGGCCGAAGCGCTGGCGTATCGTCACCGGCCCGCGATGCGGGGCGGTTAAGCCGGCGCTATTCGGGCCGGAAGGCGTCCTGCACGCGGCGGACGCGCATCGCGGCATCGACCAGCAGCAGGTCGTGCCGAGCGCCGTTGCGGCCCCAGTGCGGGTTTTCGGCCAGCAGGATTTCGCCGGCGGCGAGCAGCCGCCGCTGCTGGCGTTCGGTGAGGGCGAACGCGGCTTCGTAAAGCGTCGGGCGTGCCTTCATTTCGACGAAGGTCAGAATTCCGTCGCGTTCGGCGACGACGTCGATTTCGCCGGCCGGTGTGCGCACGCGTTCGCCGAGGATTTGCCATCCGTAGCGTTCGAGTGCCGCTTTCGCGGCACGTTCGGCGCCGAGGCCGCGTGCCTGTGCCGCCTGCCCGCGCGACCGACGCCTGAGCGGTCCTGGACGCGATGGTCCTGTGTTTTGCATGACCGAAGCCCTTTCGCCCGGTCGCAAGCTTGGCACGGATGGGAGCGTTGAGTCGTTAACGCGGGCGGTCCCTGCCCTCCTCCACGGCGTGGCAGGCCACCAGGACATCGCCGGCCGCGGTGTGGCCCGGCTTTTCGACCCGGCAGCGGTCGTTCGCCAGGGGACAACGCGGGTGGAACGTGCAGCCGGGCGGCGGGTTGATCGGACTCGGCACCTCGCCGCCGACCGGTGTGCGGGCCCGGCCGACCGCCTCGAGGTCCGGCACCGCGTCCATCAGCATGCGCGTGTAGGGGTGGCGGGGATCGGCGAAGATCGCCTCCGACGGGCCGCTCTCGACGATGCGGCCGAGGTACATGACCCCGAGCAGGTCGGCCATGTGGCGCACGACCGCGAGGTTGTGACTGATGAAAAGATAGGTCAGCCCAAGCCGGTCCTGCAGCCCGCGCATCAGGTTCAGGATCTGCGCCTGGACCGACACGTCCAGCGCGCTCGTAGGCTCGTCGCACACCAGGAAGTCGGGGCCGCTCGCTAGCGCCCGCGCGATCGACACCCGCTGGCGCTGGCCGCCGCTGAAGGCATGCGGGTATTTCTCGCCGTCCTTGGGCGACAGGCCGACCTGCAGCAGCAGCGCATCGACCCGGGCGCGCCGCTCCGCGGCCGTGCTGGCGATACCGAAGGCGCGCATCGGCTCGGCGATGATGTCGCGCACCCGCCAGCGCGGATTCAGCGATGCGTACGGATCCTGGAAGATCATGTTCATCCGCTGCCGCAGCCCGGGCCTGGCGCGCGCGACGGCAATCGGCTCGCCTTCAAAATGGATCTCGCCCGCGCTCGGCGGCAGCAGGCCGACGCTCATGCGCGCCACCGTCGTCTTGCCGCAGCCGCTCTCGCCGACCAGTGCCAGCGTCTTGCCTTTCGGCAGCGCGAACGACACCCCGTCCACGGCGCGCAGCGTGCGACGCTGGCCGCCCGACAACACCCGCTGCAGCCAGGGCCGCGAGACGTCGTACGTGCGGCCGAGGTCCCGCGCCTCCAGGACTGGCACCTCGGCCACGCCAGGCTGGACCGCCACGTCAGGCATGCAAGGCCTGGGTCTGCGCCACCGAGCGCGGGTCGTGCAGCCAGCACGCGGCCTGCGTGGCGCCTGCCGGAAGCAGGTCGGGCTGCTCCGTCAGACAACGTGCGAACACTTTCGGACAGCGAGGATTGAACGGACAGCCGGGCGGCAGCGCGCCGGGACGCGGCATCGAGCCGTCGATCTGGCGCAGCCGCACCGAGCGGTGCTCGAGACTCGGGATGCTCGCCATCAGGCCGTCGGTGTACGGATGCGCGGGATGGTGCACGACCTCGCGCACCGGACCGACCTCGGCCACGCGTCCCGCATACATCACCGCGACACGATCGGCCGTCTCGGCGATCACGCCCATGTCGTGCGTGATCAGCATCACTGCCGTGCCGTGGCCGCTCGCGAGCCGCCGCAGCAAGGCGATGATCTGCGCCTGGATCGAGACGTCGAGCGCCGTCGTCGGCTCGTCGGCGATCACCAGCTGCGGCTCGGCGCAGAGCGCCAGCGCGATCACCACGCGCTGGCGCATGCCGCCGGAGAATTCGTGCGGATAGGCGTCCAGCCGATCGGCCGCGGCCGGGATGCCGACCTCCTGCAGCCAGCCGATCGCACGGGCGCGCGCCTCGGAGTCGGTCAGGCGCAAGTGCGCCTGCATGGTCTCGGTCAGTTGGCGGCCGACCGTATACAACGGGTCGAGCGTGGTCAGCGGGTCCTGGAAGATCGCGCCGATCCGGCGCCCGCGGATGGCCCGCATCTTCGCCGGCCGCAGCCGGTCGATGCGCTCGCCCGCCAGCCGGATCTCGCCCGCCGCGATCCGGCCCGGCGGCTCGAGCAAGCCGATGACGGCAGCCCCGGTCAGCGACTTGCCCGCGCCGCTCTCGCCCACCACGCCGAGCACCTCGCCCGGCGCGATCGACAGCGACACGCCGTCCAGAGCCCGCAGCACGCCGCGCCGGGTCGGGAACTCGACGACAAGCCCGGACACCTCGAGCAGGCTCATCGGCGGCTTCAGCGCAGCCGGGGATTGAGCGCGTCGCGCAGCCAGTCGCCGAGCAGGTTGACCGACAGCACCATCATCACCAGCGCGAACCCCGGGAAGATCACCACCCACCACTCGCCGGAGAGGATGTAGTCGTTTCCCACGCGGATCAGCGTGCCGAGGGACGGCTCGGTGGACGGCAGGCCGACGCCGAGGAACGACAGCGTCGCTTCGTCCAGGATCGCAAGTCCGAGATTGAGCGTGGCGAGCACCAGCACCGGGCCGAGCACGTTCGGCAGCACGTGCGTCACCATGATGCGCGGCGTGGAGAGACCGATCACCTGCGCCGCCAGCACGTAGTCGCGTCCGCGCTCGACCAGCGTGGAGCCGCGCACGGTGCGCGCGAACTGCGGCCATCGCGCGATGCCGATGGCGAAGATCAGGACGTAGATCTGCACCGCGTCGGCGAGGTTGCGCGGCAGCGCGGTCTTGATGATGCCGTCGATCAGCAGCGCGACCAGGATCGACGGGAACGTTAGCTGCACGTCCGCCAGACGCATCAGCGCCGCGTCGACCCAGCCGCCGAGATAACCGGCGACCAGCCCGACGACGATGCCGACGGTCAATGCGAAGACGATCGCGGTCACGCCGACCAGGATGCTGATGCGGGCGCCGTACAGGATGGCCGACAGCACGTCGCGGGCCTGGTTGTCGGTGCCGAGCGGGTAGGTCCAGGTGCCGCCCGACAGGAAGGCGGGCGGCTGGTCGCCTGCCATCAAGTCGAGGCTCGCCAGGTCGAACGGGTTGTGCGGCGCGATCCAGGGGGCGCCCCAGGCCGAGGCGACGCACACGAACGCGATGATCGCCGAGACGACCGCCACCGGCGAATGCCGGAAGCTGTAGGCAAGGTCGCTGTCCCAGGCACGTTGCAGGCGCCCGAGCGTGCCGGTCGCGGCACTTGCGGCCTGGACTTCGAGCGCGCTCGCGTCGCTCATCGCGCCGCCGCCATGCGGGTCATGCGCAGCCGCGGGTCGACCGCGAAATACAGCAGGTCGACGATCAGGTTGATCGTCACGAACACCACCGCGATCAGCATCAGGTAAGCCGACATCACCGGTATGTCGCCGACGTTGATCGACTGCACCAGCAGCAGGCCCATGCCCGGCCACTGGAACACCGTTTCGGTCACCAGCGAGAATGCGATAATCGCGCCAAGCTGCAGGCCGACGATGGTGATCACCGGCACCAGCGTGTTCTTCAGCGCGTGGCCGAAATGGATTCCCCGCTCGCTGATGCCGCGCGCGCGGGCGAACTTGATGTAGTCGGTGCGCAGCACCTCCAGCATCTCCGACCGCACCAGGCGCATGATCAGCGTCATCTGGAAGAGGCCCAAGGTGATCGCCGGCAGCACCAGCGCCTTCAGCCCCGACAGAGTCAGGAAGCCGGTGGTCCAGAACCCGATGTGCACGACGTCGCCGCGGCCGAAGCTCGGCAGCCATTCCAGCTTCACCGCGAAGATAAGGATCAGCAGGATGCCGATCAGGAACGTCGGCAGGCTCACGCCGATCAGGCTGACCGTCATCGCCACGCGCGACAGCCAGGAGTCGCGCCAGATGCCGGTATAGACGCCGAGCGGCAGGCCGACGACCAGCGCGAACACCGAGGCGGTGAACGCCAGCTCGAGCGTCGCCGGCAGGCGCTCGACAAACAGCGCGCCCACGGGACGCGCCAGCCGGTAGCTGATGCCGAAGTCGCCGTGCAGGATCGCCCAGAGATACTGGGCGTACTGCACGAGGAAGGGCTGATCGAGACCGAGCTTATGCTCGAGCGCGACACGCTGCGCGGCGGTGTAGTCCTGCCCGAGCATGATCAGCACCGGATCGCCGACATAGGCGAACAGCGCGAACGAGATCAGCCCGACGATCAGCAGCACCGGGATGGCCTGCAGGACGCGAGCGGCGATGAATGCCAACATCGCCGCCGATGTCGCCTCAGGCGGAAGGCGGCGTCAATCGCTTCCTAGTCGTGGCGGGCGGACATCGCGAGAGTCCTCCGCGGCGGGTTGCCCCTCGGCGAACTCGATCAGCAGCGTGTAGCCGACGCCGAGCAGCACCGGGCCGAGGAAGATGCCGAGCAGGCCGAAGGCCAGCGCGCCGCCGAGCACGCCGAGCAAGGTCAGCAGGAACGGCAGTCTTGCCCCGCGCGCGATGAACCACGGCCTGATGATGCTGTCCGCGCCGCTCACCGCGACCACGCCATAGATCAGCAGGAAGATGCCGGCCGTGATGTGTCCGTTGCCGAGCAGCCAAAGTGCGGCCGGGATCCACACCAGCGGCGCGCCGATGGGGAAGACGGCGAAGAAGCTCGCCAGCGCGCCCAGCAGAACCGGCCGCGGCACGCCCGCGAGCCACAGCCCGAAGGCGGTCAGGATGCCCTGGACGACGGCGGTGCCGAGGATGCCGTAGACCGTGCCGCGCACCGTGGCACCCGTCACCGTGATCAGCCGGTCGGCCTGCGGGCCGGCGATCCGCCGCAGCACGGCCTGCAGTCGCAGCGAGATCGGCTCGCCGTACGTGTAGAAGAAGAAGGCGATGAACAACGCGAGGACGAAGCCGACGACGCCGTTGGCGATGCCGAGCACGAGGCTGAAGCCCGCCTCGGCCATCATGCCGAAATAGGGGCGGAAGCTCTCGGCCATGACGGACAGGTCGGCGGCCCACGTGTTCCAAAGATTGCCGAGCGGATCCCCCAGCAGCGGGATGCCGAACACCCAGGCGGGCGCCGTGGGCAGGCCGCTTTTCACCGCGTCCTGTACCGCCATCCGGAGATGGTCGACGTCGGTCGCACCGCCGGGTGCTGCAAGTGCGAGCGGGAGCACGACGACGACGGCCGTCAGAGCCACCATGAACCCGGCGGCGGCAGCTGGCCGCAGCCGCAGGCGCAGCTGCAGCTGCTCGAACAACGGCCAGGTGGTGAAGACCAGGATCGCGGCCCAGAGAATCGCCGAGAAGAAAGGCCACAGCACCAGCGTGCAGCCGATGCCGATGCCGCCGAGCAGCATGCCGAGCAGCAGGCGCTCGATCGTCAGTTCGGCCCGAAGCCCTGCGCGTCGGCCGTCCGGCTCACTCGCTTCGCCCGCGTCCTTCGCGTCACTTGCGGACGGCGGGTGGCGGGTGCGCACGCCGAGGTCTACGTTCGTCCGCCTCACATCAGGCTCCATGGGAGACGACGTTGCCGCGATTCGCCGCCAACCTCTCGATGATGTTCAACGAGGTGCCCTTTCTCGACCGGTTCGCGCGCGCCCGCGCTGCCGGGTTCGAGGCGGTCGAGTATCTCTTTCCCTACGAGCATCCGGCCGCCGAACTCAAGCGGCGGCTCGACGACCACGGCTTGAAGCAGGTTTTGTTCAACATGCCGCCGGGCGACTGGGCCGCGGGCGAGCGCGGCCTCGCCTCGCTTCCCGGGCGGCAGGCGGAGTTCCGCGACGGGGTGGCCCGCGCGCTCGACTACGCCGCCGTTCTCGGCTGCCCTCTGGTGCACGCGATGGCCGGCATCCCTCCGGCCGGCGTGTCGCAAGACACGGCCGCCGCGATCTTCGCCATCAACATCGCCTACGCCGCCGAGCAGGCGCACGAGGCGGGGGTGAAGGTGGTCCTGGAGCCGATCAACCACCGCGACATGCCCGGTTTCTTCCTGCGAAACCAGGCTCATGGGGCGGCTATCGTCGCGGCGATCGGGCCAGATCGCGTCGGCCTGCAATTCGACGTGTACCATTGCCAGGTCACCGAGGGCGACCTGAGTAAGCGGCTGGAAGCCCATATGCCGGTGATCGCCCACATCCAGATCGCCGACGTGCCCCACCGGCATGAGCCCGGGACCGGCGAAATCAATTGGGATCACGTGTTCAGCGAAATCGACGCGCTCGGCTACGCGGGCTGGGTCGGCTGCGAGTACCGCCCCGCCGCCGAGACCGAGGCCGGCCTCGGCTGGCTCGCCCGCGCCCGCCGTTAAGCCCGCCCACCACGCCGCCGCGGGTGGCCTTTTGGCCATCCGCACGTCATCCGCCGTTGAGTTTGCAGGAAATCATGTCGTAGTCTGTCTCACTTCTCTTGATTTGTGAGACACACGGCCCTGGCGGCCCAGCAGGCGGGCCGGCTTGGCCCGGGAGCGACGACGTGATGCGGTTCACCGAGATCGGGCAGCAGCTTCGCGCCTACCGGCTCGAAAGCGGCTTGCGGGCGGAGGAAATCGCGGCGCGCCTGGGAGTCTCGCGGGCGGCGCTCTACCGCTACGAGAAGGGCGAGGTCATCAAGCTCGACACCATCAAGCGCCTCGCCGAACTGCTGAAAATTTCGCCGCTATCTCTGCTTGGGATCGGTGTCGAATATTATAATCGCGCGGTCGGGTTCTTCGAGCGGCTTCGGCAGCTCGAGGAGGGAGCTGACCAGGTCCTCGAGTTCGAGGGCCCGTTCTGTTACCTCACCACGTCCGACCAGTACGACGCGGCCGTGGTCGAAGCCTGGGGGGAGATCGGCGAGGCGAGCGGCGATCGCGCGGCGATGCGCTCGGCCGCCGAGCAGGTCGCGGGCATCCAGGCCGCCCGCAAGCGGATGTACGCGCAGCGCCGTCCGACCATCATCGCGATGCTTCCCGCGCAGGCAATCGAGCGCTTCCTGGCGTACGGCGTGGCGGCGGGCATGCCGTTGTCCGAGCGGCTGCGCCGCGTCTGCCGGCAGGTGGCGGCAAGCGAGGTCGAAAACATCGCCGGCATCATGGAGGCCGAGCCGATGGGCCTGCAGTTCGGCCTGCTCGCCGGCGCGGAACCGAGCACCAGCTTCCAGATCCTGCGCGCGCGCGACCGCGCAAATCTTGCGGTCAATCCGTTCCGCGCCGACGCCCATCCCGCCAACGCCACAGGGGTTGCGATGGTCACCGGTGCCGACGAGGCCGTGGCGGCGCATCAGCGCGTCGCCGAGGCGAATTGGCGGGAAGCCCTGAAGGGCCCTGCGGCGGCAGCGCGGCTTCGGCAGATGCTGGGCAGCAACGCAACCTAGGCGGTAGGCGGCCGCCGGCGAACACGGTTGCAGTCGGTCCTATCGTGCCAAACCGCGGACCGCAGCAACAGCTTACCACTCAAGCTTAAGCATATGCCGTAGCGCGCTGTTCATGCAGCGCACACGCGTTCGTGTCTGCCTTGACAGTGCATGTCAACATCCTGCTAAGCCTGTCACGCGACCGTGAGCAGACGGCTGCGTGGTGGGGGAAAGTCAGTGACGCATCAGACTGATGGCGCAACCTGGCCGAGCAGCTCGACAGGCGGCGGGGAGGCGCGGCTCGCGGGCATCCAGTCACGGCCAAGACGCCGCTCACCGGCGTGCTTTACCTGCAGGAGCCGGGCGACCCCGCGCCGATCAGCGTCAACGAACTGGTCCAAGGCAATCTTGGCGACTACTTTCTGATCGCCTCGATCGGCGGGCTGGCGCTGAACGACCCGTCCGCGATCACGAGCATGATCCAGTCAAACGGCGACGGCACCGAGACCGTGACGCTGTACGAGGCGGCCAACGGCAACCTGCCCAGGTTCAGCACACGCCGTTCGAGCCGGTGCAGGTGACGGTGGCGAACCAGTTCCCGAACTACTCGGCCGACAGCGGCGCCGGGCAGGACGTGGTGGGCGACCAGAAGGAGATCTGGCCGCAGGTCCTGGAGAAGGCGTACGCAACGCTCAATGGCGGATACGCGGCGATCAACGAGGGAGGCTACGCTGTCGTCGCCATGGAGGAGCTGACCGGCCAGCACGCAAGGTCGATTTCCCCCGCCAGGCTCACGCTGTCGCGGCTGGAGAGGTACGTGTCCGCCGGCGACCTCGTCGTGATGGATACCCGCAACAGAAACCACCTGCCCGACAATCTGGTCGGCGACCACGCCTACATGTTCGAGGGCGTGACGATGAACGGCAACACGCCGATGGTGCACCTCGGCAACCCGTAGGGCACCGACCAGCCGCGCGCCATTCCGCTCGCGCAGCTGTCGAAGTGGATCTCCGAGGTCGATATCGGCAAGGCCTGACGGCCACCGCCTGGGGAGAGGAGCTGGGCTGTCGAGGGGCCGCCGGAGGCTCCTTGTCGGAACACCACGCACATAGCCCCGGGCTCTTAAGGTCTCGTTTACGGTTGTTGCGCCAGAAGACATGAGTCTCAATTTTGGCGAGCAGCCCCCGTGACACACCGATCCGATCGCGCCACGTCGACGACCGCCGACACTACCGTGGCGGCAGCCCTTCTCGCGCCGATGGAAACGGCACGAACCGGCATGGACGCCGCCGCGGGCGCACATCCGGGCGCACCGGCACCGCTCACCGACGTGCTCTACCTGCAAGAGCCCGGAGATACCTCGCCGATCAGCGTCGACGACCTCCACCAAGGCAATATCGGCGACTGCTTCCTGATCTCCTCGATCGGCGAGCTGGCGCTGAACGACCCCAGCGCGATCAGCAACATGATCCACGTCAACAGCAACGGCACCGAGACCGTGACGCTGTACGAGGCCAGCAACGGCAGGCTGCCCAATTTGGGCACCACCCAGTTCAAGCCGGTGCAGGTGACCGTGACGAACACGTTCCCGAGCTACTCGGTGAACAGCGGCGCGGGACAAGACGTCGTTGGCAACGAAAAGGAGATCTGGCCGCAGGTGCTGGAAAAGGCTTACGCGACGCTCAACGGCGGGTACGGCGCAATCGCCAATGGCGGCTATTCGGTGATCGCGCTGGAGGAGCTGACCGGCCAGCCCGCGACCTCCGTATCGGCCGCCAGCCTGAGTCTGTCGCAGCTGCAAGCGTATGTGTCGGCCGGCGACCTGATCGTGATGGGCACATTCAACAGGTCCAACCTGCCCGACAACCTAGTGGGCGATCACGCCCACATGTTCGAGGGCATCACGATGAGCGGCAGTACGCCGATGGTCCGCCTCGGCAACCCGTGGGGTTATGACCAGCCGGCTGCGATTCCGCTGTCGCAGCTCGCCCAGGGCATTCAGGAAGTGGATATCGCCAGGGCGTAAGCGTGCAAGAGCGGGGCTCCGCCCCGCCCCAAGCTGGGGCCTGAGGCCCCAGACCCCCGAGGGATTGCAAAGGCGAGCCTTTGCCGGGGTCAAGGGGCAGCAATTCTCATTTTGATTTTCGGCGGTTTGAGGGCTTGGGCGTCAAGGTACATCAGGAAGCGAGTTCGACGATCACGGCGGGAGTGGTGGTGGCTTGGCGAAGGCGAGCGTGAGAAGCAAATCGTCCCAGGAGGGGAAG
>DATEQV010000261.1:0-3835 GCA_035272265.1 Acidisphaera sp.
GCCGACACCCCCGACACCGCCGACACCACCAGGTCCGCCGGGACGGCCCGCACCGCCGACGCCGCCGACACCGCCGGGTCCGCCGGGACGGCCCACACCGCCGACGCCGCCGACACCGCCAACGCCACCCACACCGCCAACGCCACCCACACCGCCGGCGCGGGTCGGCGGCCGCACGGCGCTACCCGGCACCGAGACCTGCGACCGGCCGGGCAATCCGACCGGACCGCCCGGAGCGCGGGGGAAGTTTGCAGGCCGGTTGCCCGCTAAGTTCGCCTGCCAGCGGTTCGACGCGATGGCCCCGCGGTTCGCGTTAATCTGGTTGAACCGGTTGACGTTGACATTGGCGTAACCCCCGCCCCATCCCGGCCGCGCCCAGCCCCAAAGCCCGCCCACCACCGCCGCGCCGGCAGCGAACGCCAACCCGGTTCCCAGCGCGGTGCCGAACAGGTACCCGGACGGCGGAGCGGCGTAGTAGGGCGGGTACGACTCAGACGGCCACGAGCCGTAAACCGTTCCGGGATCGTAGGTCGGCACGTAAACGGTGTCCGCCTGCGCCGGCTCGATGACGATCACCTCCTGCTGGGTCCCAACCTGCGCGCCACCGACCGCACCGCCGCCGCCGCTTGGCTCGACCGTCACCTGTTGCGTGCTCACGACCTGCTGCGGCGACGACAGCAGATGGCCGCTCCCCTGCGCCCGGCGGCGGAGCCGTTGGATCGAGGCGAACACGTCGGCCTGTTGCGTCGCAAACGCGTAACCGAGCTGCTGCAGCCAGGGCAGGTTGTTGTTCAGCAGCGCGAGCACGACCGGAAACGGCACCAGCGACTTCACGCTCGGGTCCCACGGCTCGGCCTCCAGCGCCTTCACCAGTGCGTCGCCCGTCAGCGATTTGTGCGCCGGGTCGTCCACCCACCGCTCGGCGGCCACGACCTCGAGCGGGAACGTCGAGGCCATCAGCAGCTGGGTCAGCAGGTCGTCAGGGTACAGCGCGATCGAGGCGAGCAGCGCGTCCAGCTGTTCGGCGCTGTATCCCTGCGCGGTTGCCGGCTGGCCGACGGCCGCCGGAGTCGTCTGCGCCAACAGGTCGAGGGGAAACGTCGCGTGTAGCATCAGGCTGCTTGCCAGCAGCCGCATGAACCGACCGGTCACGCGTCCCTCCGAGGCTTTCCACGAACCGTCGGGGTCCGCGACTTGTAACACCTTGATCCATATCAGTGACGCGGCCGGAAGGACAGTCCCCCCGTCTATATGCCGCGACTATGTGACAGCGCCGCAATCCGCCTCGAATCTTTATGGCGGCACGGACAGATTGTAGGCCTACGCGCGCCGCCGGAAAGGCGGCCGATTCGGCATGGGGGTTTTCAGGATGCTCGACGCGATCTTCATCGCCGCAGGACTGGCGTTCTTCGTGGTCGCCACGCTGTACACCTACGCGTGCGACCGGCTGTAGGAGGTCTGTGATGGCGATCGACTACATTCTCGGCGGCATCGTCACGGTCGTGATCACCGTCTACCTGGTGATCGCGCTGCTCCGACCCGAGCGTTTCTGACCCGACTCTTCCTGGGGCAAGTTCAATGACATTCAACGGCTGGCTGCAGATCGCGATCTTCAGCGCGATCGTGATCGCCCTCGTCCGCCCGTTCGGCGGCTACATGACGCGCGTGTTCCAGGGCGAGCGCACGCTGCTCTCGCCGGTGCTGCGTCCGGTGGAGCGCGGCATCTACGCGGTCTGCGGCGTCCGCGAGACCGAGGAGCAGAGCTGGGTCACCTACACGATCGCGATGCTGGCGTTCAGCGTCGCCGGGTTCGTGTCGCTCTACGCGCTGCAGCGGCTGCAGAACGTGCTTCCGTTCAACCCGCAGAAGTTCGATCCGGTCGGCACCGACCTGTCGTTCAACACCTCGATCAGCTTCATCACCAACACGAACTGGCAGTCGTACACACCCGAGACGACGATGAGCTATCTCGTGCAGATGGCCGGGCTGACGGTGCACAACTTCCTCTCCGCCGCCACCGGGATCGCGCTGGCGATCGCGCTGATCCGCGCGTTCGCGCGCCGCTCGGGCAAGACGCTCGGCAACTTCTGGGTCGATATGACCCGCTGCACGCTGTACGTGCTGCTGCCGCTCAGCGTAGTGATCGGGCTGTTCTACGTCTGGCAGGGCGTGCCGCAGAACCTGTCGCCCTATCTCGACGCCACCACGCTGGAAGGTGCCAAGCAGACGATCGCCATGGGCCCGGTCGCCTCGCAGGAGGTGATCAAGATCATGGGCACCAACGGCGGCGGCTTCTTCAACGCCAACTCGGCCCATCCGTACGAGAATCCGACGGCGCTGACCAACCTGATGCAGATGGTGACGATCTTCTCGATCGGCGCGGCGCTGACCAACGTGTTCGGCCGCATGGTCGGCAATCAGCGCCAGGGCTGGGCGATCTTCGGCGCGATGGGCATCCTGTTCCTCATCGGCGTCACGACACTCTACGCGACCGACTCGCCGGGCAACCCCGCCTTCGCCGCCCTCCACATCGACAGCGCGCCGAGCGCGCTGCAGGCCGGCGGCAACATGGAAGGCAAGGAGGTCCGTTTCGGCGAGGCCAACTCCGCGCTGTTCGCGACCGTCACGACCGACACGTCCTGCGGCGCGGTCAACACGATGCACGACAGCCTCATGCCGCTCGCCGGCATGGTGCCGATCGCCAACATCATGCTGGGCGAGGTCATCTTCGGCGGCGTCGGCTCGGGGCTGTACGGCATGCTGCTGCTCGCCGTGCTGTCGGTGTTCATCGCCGGGCTGATGGTCGGGCGCACGCCCGAGTATCTCGGCAAGAAGATCGAGTCCAAGGAGGTCCGGATGGCCGTCCTCGCCATCCTCATCCTGCCGCTCTCGATCCTCGGCTTCACCGCACTCGCGGTCGTGCTGCCGCAGGGCACGGCGGCGATGAACAACGCCGGCCCGCACGGCTTCTCCGAGGCGCTGTATGCCTACACCTCGGCCACCGGCAACAACGGCAGCGCGTTCGCCGGCATCTCCGCCAACACGCCGTTCTGGAACACCACGCTCGCCTACGCGATGCTGATCGGCCGGTTCCTCTACATCGTGCCGATGATGGCGGTCGCCGGCTCGCTGGTGGGCAAGAAGATCGTGCCTGCCTCCAGCGGCACCTTCCCGACCGACGGCGGGCTGTTCGTGGCACTCCTGGTCGGCGTCGTCGTGATCGTCGGCGGCCTGACCTTCTTCCCGGCACTCGCCCTCGGCCCGATCGCCGAACACTACGCGATGCTCACCGGCACCACCTACTGAACGGACACATCGTCATGGACATGGCAGTCGAGCCGCGCGGCGCCGCGGCGAGCATTCTGGACCCGAAGATCCTCATCCCGGCGATCGGCCCGGCATTCCGCAAGCTCGATCCCCGGCTGATGGCGCGCAACCCGGTGATGTTCGTCGTCGAGATCGTGGCGACGCTCACCACCTTGCTGCTGCTGCGCGACCTCGTCACCGGGGGCAGCGCGCAGACCGGCTTCGCGCTGCAGATCAACATCTGGCTGTGGCTGACGGTGGTGTTCGCCAACTACGCCGAGGCGGTCGCCGAAGGCCGCGGCAAGGCGCAGGCGGCGACCCTGCGGCGCGCGCGCACCGAGACGCAGGCCAAGCGCCTGCGCGGCGACGCCCGCGACGTCTGGGACCTCGTGCCCGCGCCGGAGCTGAAGGTCGGCGACGTCGTGTTGATCGAGGCGGGCGACTTCATCCCGAGCGACGGCGACGTGATCGAAGGCATCGCCTCGGTCGACGAGAGCGCGATCACCGGCGAAAGCGCGCCGGTCATCCG
>DATEQV010000262.1:0-4211 GCA_035272265.1 Acidisphaera sp.
GCCTTGGTTACGACTGCCGGAGTTTATTGATCCGGCTGCCCCTGCGCCATCATAGGATCTCGATACGCAGCACGCCGAGGAGTATCTGCGCGCCGCACTTGCCAGTCCGCCCGCGCGGCTGACGGCGCCGTATTGAGGCCGCGATGCCGAACTTCGACGCCGGCCACTACTTCCTCACCGTGCTCGCGCCGATCAGGACCGACCCGGTGCAGCGCGGCGACAGCTTCCTCTCGCGACGCCACATCCTGAAGGAGGTGCTGGCGCGGATGCCAAGCGGCGAGCGCACCGCCGCCTCGCCCGGGGCGGCCCGCCCGGCGCCCTTCGCACGCAGCACGCGCACGCACTTCGCCCGCTTCGCCGTGATCGACGACGTGCCGTTCAACGGCCGCGTCGGCAGCGACGCGCTCGTCTCTGCGCAGTTCGGGCCCGATCCGCTCGACGCGCAGCCGGTCGACGAACTCGGCTCGCCCTACCTGTTGTTCGGCGCCGATTTCGACGCCAGCGGCGACGACGGCGCCCTGCGCAGCTACGCCGCGGAATTGTGGTCGGACATGCAGCCCGAGCTGAAAGCGGTGTTCGAGCACTGCGCCGGATTCGACGCCGTGACGACGGCAGATGGTTTCTTCGCGTACCTCAAGACCTGCCAGGTCGAGACGACGATGCCCTTCAACGACTACTGGAGCGACGCACCCGACCTGGCGACCTTCCCGCTGGGCGCCTGGAAAACGGGCGCAGGGGTCGCGCTGCTCGTGTTCCTGGCTTCTTTCTTCTGGGGACCGCCCTGGCTGCCGTATGCGTCGATCGTCTCGCTGATCCTCATCGTCTACCTCGGCTACAGGAGCGCGCTTGCCTTTGGCGCGAAGCCGTTTCCGACCTCGCCCGCAGGCTCGCCGCAACCCGATCTGCGCACCGTGCTGAAGGCGCTCCATCTGCAACGCGAGTTCACCGCGTTCGCGATCCAGGCGCAGAGCCTGCGAGCAGGCGGCGGAACCGATGACGACCTGCACGCGGAATTCGGACGCTTCCTGGCTCGCGTCAAACCCGCCGACCTCGATGGGCCGACGCAGCGTCCGGGGGTGATCGGCGCATGAGCGCAACCGGCCAGACGCGAGCCCTCGATCTCGCCGACATCCAGGGCAACATCGTGCGGCCGTACGGGCGGTTCGGCTTCCCGATCGCGCGGCAACTGTTCTTCCATGTCGGCGACGCCGCGGCGGGCCGGCGCTTCGTCGGGCGCGTGCGGCACGCCATCACCAGCGCGCAGCGCTGGCGCGGCGTCGACGACGACCCCGGCACGCCGGCGCCGCCGCGCCCGCCGGTCGCGATCAACATCGGCTTGTCGTTCCTCGGCCTGCTGGCTCTCGGCCTGCCGACGCGCACGCTGAGCAACATGCCCGACGAGTTCATCGACGGCATGGCCAAGCGCTGGAGCATCCTGGGCGACATCGACGCGAGTGCGCCGGATCGCTGGGACCCGATCTGGACCAGCGCCGAGCGTCCGGTCCACATCTGGGTGTCGCTCTGTGCCCAGGCCATGCGGGACGGCACGCCGGTGCCGGAGCTGGCGGCGGTCACCAAATGGCTGCGCTGGAATGCGGTGTCGTGCCCAGGCGTCAGCCTGCTCGAAGGCCACCGCGGGCCGACGCCGGAATACCAGGACGCGTGCGCGCGCATGGAGACGTTGCCGGACGGAACGGTCGTGCCGACGGCGCAGGAGCATTTCGGCTTCATCGACGCGATCGCCGACCCTACCTTCGTCGGCCAGTACGAACCCCAGAACGAAGACGCCGAAGTCATCGGCGGCGGCAAGCTGGTGGCCGGGGCCAAACCGTGGGGACCGCTCGCCACCGGCGAGTTCATCCTCGGCCATCCGAGCGAGGCACAGGAGCTGCCGCCGAGTGCGGCGCCGTGGTCGTTCATGCGCAACGGCACGTTCATGGCGTACCGCAAGCTGCACGAGAACCTGGGCCGCTTCCAGGCCTACATCGCCGAGCAGGCAAGCGCCTTCGTCAAACTGGGCGGCGCGCCGTCGGAGGAGGCGGCGCGGGAGACCGTCATGGCGAAGATGGCCGGGCGCTGGCGCAGCGGCATTCCACTGGCGATCGCCGACACCTACGAACGCGCGCAGGAGATCGCCGCGCGCTACGACGATATCCCGGCCATCCAGCGTGCCGGCCCGAACCGCACGGCCGAGCAGGCGCAGCGGCTCGCCGCGTACGAACGCCTGATCACCGACTTCCGCTACAAGGACGATATCGACGGGCTACGCTGTCCGATCGCGGCGCACATTCGCCGGGTCAATCCGCGCGACGCGCTCGATCCCACGCTCGGCTCGACGGGCGCCAAGCCCACGTCTGCGCTCACCAACCGCCGCCGCATCCTACGCCGCGGCCTGCCGTATGGCGACGGCACACAACAGGACGACGAGAGCGAGCACGGCGTCCTGTTCCTTGCGGCCTGCACCAGCCTGTTCCGCCAGTTCGAGTTCATGCAGCAGCAATGGGTGCAGTACGGATCGAGCTTCGGTCTCGGCAACGACACCGACCCGCTCGTCGGACTGAAGCGCGAGGGCGCGAAGTTCGTCATCCCGGCCGCGTCGGGCGCGCCGTTCATCTGTGCCGGCGTGCCGCAATTCGTCGAGCGCGCGGCGGCGAATATTTCTTCATCCCCAGCCTGACCGCCTTGCGCGAGATCGCGGAAGGCAGCGTCGATCCGACGTAAGGCGCGACCCTACCCGACCATCCGCTCCCGCCCCGCCCAGTGCTGCGCGCGCAGGACTTTCTTGTCGACCTTGCCCACGCCGGTCAGCGGCAACCGGTCGACGAAATCGACCGACTTCGGCGCATGCGGGCCGCCTTTGCGGCTCTTGACCAGCGCGATCAGCGCCTCGGCATCACGCGCCGCACCCGGCCGGGGCACCACCACCGCCTTCACCGCCTCGCCCCATTTCGCATCCGGCACGCCGATCACCGCGACCATCGCGACATCCGGATGGGTCGCCAGCACGTCCTCGACCTCGCGCGGATAGACGTTGAAGCCGCCGGTGACGATCATGTCCTTCTTGCGATCGAGGATGAACAGGTAGCCGCGCTCGTCCGCCCGCGCGATGTCGCCGGTGTGCAGCCAGCCATTGCGCAACGCTTCGGCGGTCTGCTCCGGCCGGCGCCAGTACTCGCGCATCGCGTGCGGGGCGCGCACACAGATCTCGCCCGGCTCGCCGACCGGCACCGGATGGTCGTTCTCGTCGTGCCCGCGCACGTCGCAGGCGGAGATCGGAAAACCGCAGGACAGGAACAGGTCCGGCCGCGCGCGATCGTGGTCGGCCTTGCGCAGCACCGAGACCGGATAGCACTCGGTCTGCCCGTACAGCTGCGCGAACACCGGTCCTATCCGCTCGAGCCCCTCGAGCAGCCGCGAAGGCGACATCGGCGAGGCGCCGTACAACAGGTATTCGAGCGACGACAGGTCGGAGCGGTCCAGCGCCGGGTGGGCGAGCAGAACGTAGATCATCGTCGGCACCAGCAGCACGAAGTTGATCCGCTCGCGCGCGATGGTGCGCAGAACGGCGTCGGGGTCGAAGCCGTCGCGCATGTGCACGGTGCCTCCCTTGCACAGCACCGGCAGCACCTTGGTGCCGGCCACATGGCTGATCGGCGCGACCGCGAGATAGCGCGGTGTCTGCGGAATCTCGAAGTCGGCGAGGATCGCGCTGGTGAAGCCGGCATGCTCTCGATGGGTCCGCAGCACGCCCTTCGACTTGCCGGTTGTGCCGCCGGTGTAGACCATCGTCGCCACGTCATCGGCGGTCGCGAGGTCGCGCGCCGATACCACCCCCGCGCGCTCGGCCGCCGCAAGCAGGTCAGTGCCGTACTCGGCGGGTCCGATCGTGAACACGATCAGGCCAGGCGCACCCGCCGCCAACTCGCCGCCGCCCGCGCTGGCGGCCGTCGCGTCGACGACCAGAATTCTCGCGTCGGCGTCGGCGATCTGATCGAGCTGGTCCGGCAGCGAGCCGAGCGGGTGCAGCCAGGTGATGGCGACCCCGCAGAGCTGGGCGGCGACGCTCGCGCACCACGTCTCCACGCCGTTCGCGGTGAGCAGCGCCATGCGGTCGCCCGCGCGCAGTCCCGCCGCGAGGAAGACGGCCTGCATCCGGCCGATCAGCGCGCGGGTCGCCGCATAGGTGATCGTGCCGCCATCCCAGGCGAACG
>DATEQV010000263.1:0-5954 GCA_035272265.1 Acidisphaera sp.
TGCGCGCCGATGCGGATGGGCGGTTCGACTTCTGGTCGACCCAGCCCACGTCCTACCCGATCCCGCACGACGGGCCGGTCGGCGAGCTGTTGTCGGCGACGGGCCGGCATCCGTACCGGCCGGCTCACGTGCATTTCATGATCTCGGCCCCTGGGCACGAGACGCTCGTGACGCACGTGTTCGTCGCCGGGGACGACTATCTCGACACCGACCCGGTGTTCGGCGTGAAGCGGTCGCTGGTCCGGGACTACGCGCAGCATCCGGCCGGAGAAGGGACGGACGGGCGCGCGATGCCGGAGCCCTGGCGCTCGCTGCACTACGACTTCGCGCTGAAGCCGTCGGCAGCCTGACTCGGGGTCAGAAGAACTTCTTCTCGATATCCGTCGACGACCGCTTGCCGAGGTCGTCGAAATGCGCGGCCAGGAACGCGTCCGCCTTCGACTTGCCAAGCTCGTACAGCCGCCGCAGGAACGCGATATCCGCGTTCAGCTTGGACGACGCATCGAACCTCGCCAGCTCCGTCTCGGCGTCGATCGTGTGGATGTTCAGGCGCAGGAACCTGCCGCCGTCCAGCTCGCCGCGGTCGATCAGCTCGGTGACGAACTTGATCATCCGCATCTCGCGCATCAGCGACGAGTTGAACGACAGCGTGTTCACCCGGTCGATGATCGCGCGCACGGTGCGCGGCACCTCGGGGATGTTGATCGGGCCGAGCTGCACGATGATGATGTCCGGGCAGCCGCCCATGTAGATCACCGGGAAGATCGGCGGATTGCCGGAATAGCCGCCGTCCCAGTAGTGCTGCCCGTCGACCTCCACCGCCTGGAACAGCTGCGGCAGGCAGGCGCTGGCCATCACCGCCGCGACACTGATCTCGTGGCGGGCAAAGACGCGCAGCCGTCCGTTCAGCACGTTCGTCGCACAGACGAACAGCGCCGGGCCGTCGGACGTGCGCAGCCGTTCGAAATCGACGACGCCGGCCAGCAGGTCGCGCAGCGGGTTCTCGTTCGTCGGGTTCAGCTCGTAGGGCGAGAACACCTTGTTCATCACGTCGGCCACGCGCCACGCGGGCGAGAAGTCCATGCTGCCGGTCCCCAGCAGCCGGTCGAGCGGCGACGGCTGCAACGGCGAGGCCGCCGCGAGCTGCGCCACGCCGTGCCAGAATTCCGCGAGGCTCGCCCGTGCACCGCTTCGGCCGCCGGCGATCAGCCCGTCGACGAACAGCGTCGCGTTCATCGCACCGGCGCTGGTGCCGACGAGCGCCTCCACCTCCAGCCGCTCGTCGTCGAGCAGGCGATCGAGCACGCCCCAGGTGAAGGCGCCGTGCGAACCGCCGCCCTGCAGCGCAAGCTTGATCCGCTTGCGCCGTCCGATCGGTGCGGCGTCCGGCTCCGGGGTCATTTCTCGGCGTAGCGAATGGCAGGATTCCAGTCGGACGCAAGTGGCGCCTCGCGCAGCTTCTCCAGCCGGGCCGCGTAGACCGCCGCCAGCGTGTCGGCCTCGGCACCCCCGGCCGCCTGCAGCGCGCTCCATGCGTCCGCGAACCGCCCCGCCCGATAGGCCTCGACGCAGCGCTCCCATGCCGGCAGCCGTGCAACTATCGACGCGTCCGCACGCAGCCCGTTCGCCGCGTCCGTCTCGCCGATCAGTTCGTGGATCCCGATCGGCACGGTAGCGCCCTTCGGATAGACGAGGTCGACGCTGCGGAACACGAACGCGGCGCCGGCCCGGCGCTTGGTGTCGTCGCTGACTAGGATCTGCGTGCCGTAGAAGCGGGTCAGCGCCTCCAGGCGGTTGGCGAGGTTCACCATTGAGCCCATCGCCGTATAGGCCATGCGATCGTGCGAGCCGACATTGCCGACCACCGCCTCGCCGGTATGGATCCCGAACCGCGTCGGCAACGGCGGCCAGCCGCGTTCGGCAAAGCGCTCGGCGAGCCGGTTGGTCAGCAGCCGCGCGCGCAGGCCGGCGCGGCAGGCGTGCGCCGCATGGTCCGCGTCCGGCGACGGCGCGTTCCACAGCGCCATCACCGCATCGCCGATGTACTTGTCGATCGTCGCCCCGGCATCGAGCAGTTCGGCCGTCAGCTCCTCGAAATACACCGACGTGATGCGCGCGAGGTCTTCCGGCTCCAGCGTCTCGGCGAGCGTGGTGAAGCCCTCGACGTCGGTGAACATGATGCTTAACGGCAGGCGCTCGCCGCCGATACGCGGCGTGGTGCCGGCGTTCAGCAGCTGCCGCACGAGGTCGCGCGGCACATAGGCGCCGAACGTCGCGAGCGCCGACTTCATCGCCGCCATCGCCGTCACCAGACGATCGACCTCGGTGATCCGGCTGCTCAGCACGAGCGGCTGCGACAGCTCGAAGCGGCGGATCGACTCGGCTTCGCGCGTCAGCACGCCGAGCGGACGCGCGATGCGCCAGGACACCAGCGCGATGCACACCAGACCGATCGCGAAGGCCATCATCGCCAGGCTCGTGCCGCGCGCGATGCCGTCCATCAGCGGACCGGTGAAGTCGGCACGGGGCGCGGCCACGGCGGCAAGCACTTGCAGCCCGTCCGGCGCGTCCATCTGCTCCAGCCGCACCAGGGTCGGCACGCCGTCCACGGTCAGCGTCGCACCATTGCCCGGCACCAGCGCACCGGTCGCGTAGGCGCGCCAGATGGCGGGGATCAGTGGGTCGGACGACGACGCGGCGGTGATCCAGACGGTGCGCTCTTCGTCGCCGTCGCGCACCCGCAGAACCGCCTTCGTCGGATCCTGATGCGCCAGGATGATGCCGAGCCCGTCGAACAGAAACACCGTCCCGTGCGGGCTGACCACCTGCCGCCGCAGGAAGCCGCCGAGCGTGTCCAGCGTGAGGTCGAAATCGATCACGCCGGAGCCGTCCGCGAGCGGCGCGCTGACACTCAGGCCGGGCAGCCCGATGAACGGCAGATCGTAGAGCGTGGAGATATGCACGCCCGGCGCGCGTGCCTGCAGCGTCCACGTCATCGAACGCGGATCGTCGATCGCTACTGGCGTTTCGGTGCGCGCGATCTCGCGCCCGTCGGCAGCCAGGAATCGCCATGTCGTCGACGGCACCGCCGGATTGCCTTCGCGCACCGCCCACACCGCCTCGATCGGCCGCGGCGGCAGGATGGTGCCCGGCACGGCCTCGATCCGCATCGCCTGACGCAACGTGCCGTCGGGGGCGGCGATGGCTGCCGCCAGCAATGACGGAAGGGCATCGAGCGACGCGATCAGGGCCGCCAACGGATGACCCGGCGGATCGGGCGGCGGCGGGGTCGCGGACAACGATCCGGCGAGCGCCAGGACCGGCCCGATCAGCACCTCCGTCCGCGCGTCGGCGGTTTGCGCGGCTTGCGCCAGCTGCACGCCGGCCGTGGCGATGGCCACCTCCGCGCCGGCCCGGCGATAGCCGATCACCGCCGCGCTCAAGCCGACGATGAAGACGCTGGCGAACGCAATCAGGATAGTAACGGTGAAGCTGAGATGCGACTGCCGGGCCATCAGCACCCCACCGGGTCGGGATCGAGCTGCGAACGCAATGGCACTTCGATGAACATTCCAAGACATCTGTGCGACGCTTGCAGCGTGCGTCGCAAAACACCCCGCTGCAGCGAGCGTCGCGTGACATTCACGCAGCCGTGTACGCGATGACCTATATCATGGCCGGCGATGTCGAAAGCGACTAGCCGCTGCGACACATTCCGATCTGGACACCCCTCGGAGGATCTTATGACCGCGCAAGTGTCCCCGCTTGGTTTCAAGCTCCCTTCACAACCTTGGACCCAACCGGGACTCCCCCTGCTGCCGCCGCGCGCGAACCAGCTGGTTCAGCGGGCGAACGACGCGGCGACGCTGTTTCAGTCGCTCGCCCTGCTCGGCCTCGATCACCTGCGGCGGATCGCCGAAAGCCACGGCACGCAGGCGCGCGCGGCCGCCGAGCGCATGAACGAAATCTGGTCCGTACCGCGCCAGCCCGGGCAGCTCGCGCTGGACTGGGCCGAGTATGCGCAGGACGCAACCCAGCGCGGCGTGCTGTTCCTCGACATCATGCGGCAGGTCGGCAACCAGGTCGTCGATCAGCAGACGCAAGGCAATAAGCCGGTGCTGGTCTACGACTACGACCTCATCGTCGACGGACAGACCCTGCCCCGGCCGGTGAACTACTCGCTGGTACAGATCCTTCCGCCGGCCGGCACCATCGATCCGACGCTGCGCCCGTACATCATCATCGACCCGCGCGCCGGGCATGGGCCCGGCATCGGCGGCTTCAAGTCCGACAGCCAGGTGGGTGTGGCGCTGTCGCACGGCCATCCGGTGTACTTCGTGATCTTCCTGCCGGAACCCGTGCCGGGCCAGACGCTCGCCGACGTGACGGCGGCCGAAGCACGCTTCGTCCGCGAAGTGGCGCGGCGCCATCCAAACGCATTGCGCCCGGTGATCGTCGGCAACTGCCAGGGCGGCTGGGCGGCGATGCTGCTGTGCGCGACCAACCCGGACATCACCGGCCCGGTCGTCGCCAACGGCGCGCCGCTGAGCTACTGGGCCGGCGTGCGCGGCAAGAACCCGCTGCGCTACCTCGGCGGCCTGGGCGGCGGCGCGCTGCCGCCGCTGATGCTGGCGGACCTCGGCGACGGCGTGTTCGACGGCGCGTGGCTCGTGCAGAACTTCGAGACGATGAACCCCGGCAACACATGGTGGCGGAAATACTACGACGTGTTCGCCAAGACGGACGCCGAGGCCGAGCGCTTCATCGGCTTCGAACGCTGGTGGTCCGGCTTCTACCTGATGAACGAGGCGGAGATCCGCTGGATCGTCGAGAACCTGTTCATCGGCAACAAATTGCAGCGCGGCACGGCGACGCTCGGCGGACGCGGCAGCGTCGATCTGCGCAAGATCAAGGCGCCGATCATCGTCTTCGCCAGCCACGGCGACGACATCACGCCGCCGCAGCAGGCGCTGAACTGGATCCCGGCACTGTATGCGAGCGAGCAGGAGATCCGCGCGCGCGGCCAGCGGATCATCTACATGATCCACAAGGACATCGGCCACCTCGGCATCTTCGTCTCGGCCAAGGTGGCGCGCACCGAGCACACAAGGATCGTCACCACGCTCGAAGCGATCGAGGCGCTGGCGCCGGGCCTGTACGAGATGATCGTCGAGCAGAAGATCGGCGAGGGGATCGACGCGCAGTTCGTCGTCAGCTTCGCCGAGCGCAGCTTCGCCGACCTCAAGCACCTCGATGACGGCCACCAGGACGAGACGCCGTTCGCGGCGGTCAGCCGCGTCTCCGAATTCCTTGTCGACATGTACGAAATGGGTGCGCGGCCGTTCGTGCGGGCTTCTGCCACGCCGGCAACCGCGGCGGCGTTGCGGGCCATGCACCCGATGCGCGCGCGCCGGACGATGCTCTCCGACCAGAACCCGGCGATGCAGCCGGTCGCGGCGCTTGCGGCGGCCGTGCGGGAGGGCCGCAAGCCGGCGATGCCGGACAATCCGTTCCTGCAGGCCGAGCAGCTGTGGGCCCGCGGCGTCGAGCAGATGTTCGACTACTGGAAGGACACCCGCGACGCGATGCAGGAGCTGATGTTCTTCGCGCTGTGGGGCAGCCCGTTCATGACCTCGCTGGGTGGCTCGCGCGAGAAGGACGTACCCGCGGAAGAGATCGGCGAGAGCCTGCGCGAGCTGCCGGAGGTGCAGGCCGCGCTGATGAACATCGACCGCGGCGGCTATGCCGAGGCGGTGATCCGCATGCTGATCATGATGGCCAAGTCGCGCGGCGCGGTGCGGCAGTCGCGGCTGGAGCGCTCGAACGCGATCCTGACCTCGAGGGAGCCGTTCATGTCGATGGGCGACGCCAAGCGCTCGCAGGTCATCACCGAACAGACGCTGATCGTGGACTACGACGAGCCGGCGGCGTTCGCGGCCTTGCCGGGGCTGCTG
>DATEQV010000264.1:0-3332 GCA_035272265.1 Acidisphaera sp.
CGCCACGCGTGCGAAGCCGTGGTGGTAGAGCGAGCGAAAGGACGTGCCCAAGGTGCCCATGACAACAGAATGGTCGCGGGCGGCGAGAAAGTCAGCGCCCCGGGGTGACACACGTCCGTTTTTTGAACCGGCGGGGAGGGAGGCGTGCCAGCAATTTAGGCCTTGGACCGGTACGACTCATCCCGTCATCGCGAGGCGCGCAGCGCCGTGGCGATCCAGGGCCGCGCCGCCGGCTTCTGTCACGCGGCCCTGGATCGCCACGCTTCGCTCGCGATGACGGAGTGAATGGGTTCCGGTCATCAGCACTTGGTATCAGCCGCCTTCGCCCCGCGCGAACCGGGTAATGGCGAACGGGGCGATCGGCAGGTTGGTCCGCCCGGTGTCCACCAGCGCGGCGATGATCGAGCCCACCACGGGGCCGAGCTGGAAGCCGTGCGCGGAAAAGCCGAAGGCGTGGAAGGCGCGCTCCTGCGTGCTGCTCGGCCCGATGACGGGGATGTCGTCGGGCATGCGCGCTTCGATACCGGACCAGCTGCGCACGATCTGCGCGTTGCGCATGATCGGGAACAGCGCGGCGGCGGTGGCCGCGCTGATCGCCAGCTTGCGGAAGTCCACGCTCGACGTGTCGGACTCCAGATCGGGCACACCGCGATGGCCGCCGCCGATCATCACCGTGCGGTTCGGCATCTGCTTGAACGACAGCTTGCGCTCGCGGCTGATCACCACCGGATCGACGAAGTGCGGCAATCGTGTGGTGACCATCATCATCGGCGCGATCGGCTCCAGCGGCACGGGCTCGCCCAGCGCCACCGCCACCTGCGACGCCCACGCGCCGCCGCAGTTGACCAGCACCGAAGACTGGATCGGCCCCGCCGTCGTCTCGACCGTCCATGTCGACCCGCGGCGCGCGAACGACGTTGCCCGCGTCTCCTCCAGCACCGTCGCGCCGGCTCGGATCGCGGCGGCGCGGAACGCCATCGTCGTGTGATAGGGACTGGCGAACCCGTCGTCGCGCGAGATCAGCCCGCCGACGCAGCCCGGCGCCAAGGCGGGCAACACGCGATAGAGTTCGTCGGGTCCGATCAGCTCCTCGTGCGTGTAGCCGAGCGACGCCATCTCGGTCGCGCGCTGGCGCAGCGTCTCGAACCCGGCCTCGGTCTCCGCCACCGCGACCTGTCCGCTGACCTTGAAGCCGGTGTCGTCCTCGACCAGCTCGCCGATGCGGTGCCACATCTCCATCGACGCGCAGGACAGCGGCACCTCGGGTAGCGCACGCAGCAGCCGCCGCACGCCGCCCGCGTTGACGCCCGACGCATGCCGGCCCGCGGTGTTCTTCTCCACCAGGATCACGCGCCAGCCGCGCCGCGCCAGATGCAGCGCCGCCGAGCAGCCGTGCAGGCCGCCGCCCACCACCAGCGCGTCGGCCGTGAGGCTCATGCCCATTCCCGGACGTTACGACCTATCCCGTCATTGCGAGGACCGCGAGCCGAAGGCGTGGCGGGACGTGGCAATCCAGGGCCGCGCGGCAGGCGTTTGTCACGCGGCCCTGGATCGCCACGCTTCGCTCGCGATGACGGAGTGAACGGGTTCCGGTGATCAGGAACTCGCGTCAACCGGCGACATCCATCACCGCGAGTTCGCCGAGCGTGACCGGCTTCAGCGGCGGTCGTATGCGGAAATACCCCACGTCGCCCACGCTCACGCCGCGTTCGGCGGCGATCAGTTCCGACACCGTGTTGCCGCACATGCGGCCCTGGCACGGCCCCATGCCGGCGCGCAGGAAGCTCTTGGCCTGGTTCGGTCCCTGGCAGCCGCGCCGCGCGACGTCACGCACCTGTCCCGCGGTGATCTCCTCGCACCGGCACACGATCACGTCGTCGGCGGGCCGCAGGATCTTCGCGGGAGGCGGATAGAGCGCGTCGAGCAGTGGCCGGATGGCCAGATGCGACGCGCGGCCGACGACGTCCGGCGCTGCGTAGCGAATGCGCTGAAACTCATCGATCCGGCCGATCCGGTGCAGCGCCTCCCAGGCGGCGATGCGGCCCGCGTGTTCGGCGGCACGCGCGCCGCCGATGCCGCCCGCGTCGCCGGCGACCAGGATGCCCGGCATGCTGGTGTTGCCCCAGCGGTCGAGCACCGGACGGAAGCAGTGCTGCACCGGATCCCATTCATGGTCGCAACCCAGCGACCGCGTGGCCTGCTGCGCCGGAATGACGCCCTCGTGCAGCGCGACCAGCCGAGCCGGGACGCGATAGATCGCGCCGCCGCTGCAAAAGCTGACCGCCTCGACGCTCGTTCCGCCCTCGATCTGCACGTCGGTGACAGTGCGGAACATCCGCAGCCGAGCCCGGCGCAAAGCCAGCCGAAGCGACAAACCTTTGCGCAGATAGCCGAGCCCCTCCGCCCGCGGTGCGCTGAGCGGCCGTCGCATCGCAGCCGGCAGGTGCCGCACGGCGCGGAACTCGTCCGCCCTCGTCGCCGTATCGAGGATCGCTGATGGCGGCTGCCCGGCTTGCAGCAGCTGCCACGCCAGCAGGTAGAGCAACGGCCCGCAGCCCGCCAGGACAAGTCCCTCGGTTGCAATTAGCCCCGACGACTTCAGCAGGATCTGCACCGCACCCGCCGTCATCACGCCCGGCAGCGTCCATCCGGGCACCGGCACCGGTCGCTCCATCGCACCCGTCGCCAGGATCACCGCCCCAGCCTGCGTGACCTCGGAGCGTCCCGCCCGCGTCGCCCACACCTCGCGCTCCGGCGTGATCTGCCACACGGACGAACCCGGTGCGTATCCCGCGCCGCTGGCCCGGAAGCGTTCGACCAGCGCGGCGCCGTACGCGTAGTCCGGCCCGAGGATGCGTTGCAGCTCGGTCGAACCCTGCGCCCGTTCGATCGAGCGGTAGATCTGCCCACCGGGCGCGGGCTGCTCGTCGAACACCATGACCGTCGCGCCGCCTTCCGCCGCGACGGTCGCTGCCGCCATCCCCGCCGGCCCTGCGCCGATCACTGCGATGTCGCACGTCGCGGTCATGCCATTTCTCGCGCGCCGTGCTGCCGGCGCACGTCCATGCCGTCGGCGACCACCGTCAGGCACGCCTGCCGGTTGGGCACGCGATCGATCTCCACCAGGCAGTCGAAACACACGCCCATCATGCAGTACGGCGCGCGCGGCGCACCGCTGACCGGCGTCTCGCGGAACACGCCGACGCCAGCCGCAAGCAGCGCGGCGGCCACGGTGTCGCCCGGCCGTGCCGCGACCGGCTCGCCCTCGAACGTGAAGCGCAGCGTCGCCTGCGCCGGATCAAGCCGCTTGAGCATGGAATCGCCTCGGCGAG
>DATEQV010000265.1:0-9963 GCA_035272265.1 Acidisphaera sp.
CCCGCCCGGCAGCACGACCATCATCAAGATCGGCGCCGCGCGGTGGACAATTCCCCTGCCGCCCCGTCGTTCCGTCGGCGCCCCGACGACCGGCGCTGCAAACCAAGCCGCGCTACGACATCCGCTCCATGCGCAGCATCATCTCGGCCGGCAGGGCGGCGCGCGCCGCGAGCGCGATGATGACCAGGCGCCACACCGCGACGCACGCGGCGGCGGGCCCGAAGCCCAGCCGGCCGAGGCCGCCGACATCGCCCGGCAGCGACAGCACCCGCACGCCGCCGAACCACGGCAGCCGGGGCCACGTCCGTTCGATCGATCGAGGGATGTCGGGGCAGGTTCCCGGCCGGCCGATGGATCGTCCGGTCAAGCCGGCCGGGAGGCAGAGACGTGAGACGCTACTTCGCCGGCTTGTAGTGGATCGCGCTGGCCTTCTTCATCGCGGCGACCGCGTCATGGCCGCTGATCAGCACGGTCGTCTGCGCCGACTTCACCGCGCCGCCGGCGCCGACGGCGAGCGCGATCGCCGACATCGCCTCGGCGCTCGGCAGGTCGAAGATCAGGACCAGGTCGTACTCGCCGAAGCTGTAATAGGAGCCGACGAGCTTGCCGCCGCCGGCCTCGGCCAGGGCTTTGCCGACGCTGTCGCCGCGGTTTTCCGGGTGCTTGAGCTGGGCGGCCCACGACTCTGGCGTGTAGGCGAGCTGATACATGAAGAGCGCCATCGTTTCCTCCGTCATTGGTTGAGACTCAGGACTAGCAGCGCACCGACGTCACGGCCTGCACGGCCCGACGAAAACCCGCGTGGCTCTGGATGCGCCGGGGAAACGTTCGGACCGCGGGCGTTTGCTGTCAAGCTGATCCTGGTGTCGTTCAGGTGAACTCTGCAGCCGCACCGGACATCGCATCCGGCCGTCGGGCTTGGCCCGGCCGTCTCCGATCACGCCTGGCGCGCGAGACGAAAAAGCACTCGCGCGATACGCGAACCGGCGCGCAACGTCCCGCGCAGATTGCCGGCAACCTTCGAGTGGCCGGCGAGGCGTCGGCCGTACGGCAGCGGGACCTCGCGGATGCGCAGCCGGGCGCGCGCCGCGCGCATCTGCATCTCCAGATTCCAGCCGTAGCCCATCTCCGTCATGCCGAGGCGATCCAAGGTGTCGAGGCGGATCGCGCGGAAGGCACACATGTCGGAATACGTCACACCCGTCGTGAGTCCGACGGCGCGGCCGATCAGCCAGCCGGCGGCGACCTGATGCCACAACATGCTGCCGGGCTCCCGCGCGCCCTTGGTGCGCGAGGCGAGGACGAGATCGAGCTCGCCCGCGAGCACCGGCCGCACGAGCTCGCCCGCGCGCTCGCACGCATCCGCGCCGTCGCCGTCGAGGAACAGCACCACCTCGGCGCCGAGTGCGCGCGCGCGTGCGGCCCCGGTGAGGCAGGCGCGGCCGTAGCCCGCGCGCGCTTCCTCGATCACCTCGGCACCGGCGGCCCGCGCTTCGGCCACGGTCGCATCGGTGCTGCCGCCGTCGACCACGATGACGGCATCGACGACGTCGCGGGGAAGGCGGGTGACGGTCGGCCCGATGGCACCGGCTTCGTTGAGCACGGGAATGACGGCGGCGACGCGGGTGGTCATATCATGTCATACGTCATCGTGAGGAGCGCAGCGACGTGGCGATCCAGGGTCGCACGGGAGCGTTTATCACGTTGCCCTGGATCGCCACGCTTCGCTCGCGATGACGGGAGAGGCGGCGAGAACGGGGAACACGTCGAAAGCCGCCGAACCTCACAAACTCCAGCGCAACCCGCAATTCTGACACGGCTTGGGTGGCGCTTCGCTCAGCAGCGCACGGCGAAAATCCTGATACGCCTGACCGTTCCACATCTCAGCCAGCGACTGCGATTTCGCCTGCCCGAGCGTGTAGGTGTCATAATTGCGCGCGGAGAATGGCGCGATGCAGCAGGGCAGGGCGCGGCCGTGCGCGGTGAAATACATCAGCGACCACGGCCGCCGGCACAGCGACCACGGCGCATCGTCCGCCTGCTTCTTCAGGCTCAGTCCGGGCTCGGTCGCGCCCGACGCGTCCAGCGTGACGCCAAGCGCGCGGCCGATCGCCACGGCCTCGTCGATCGCCGCCTGCTCCTCTTCTTGCGTGCTCTCGAACAGGCTGCTTTCGGCGCGCGCCATGCCGTAGCCGGCCTCGTCGAAGGTCAGGCGTTGCAGGTGGACCTCCGACACGCCCATCGACGCGGACAGGCGCACGAACTCCGGCAATTGCTGCACGGTCTCCTTCAGCCCGGTCAGCCACAGCGACACTTTCGGCGTGGTCGCGCCCACCTTCACCTGATACGCCGTGAACCGTCCGACGTCGCGCACGATGCGCGCGAAGAAGTCCTTGCCGCGCACGGCCTTGTAGGTGGCGGCGTCGGCGGCGTCGAGCGAGACGCGCAGCTCGTCGAGGCCGCTGTCGATCAGCACCGGGAAGATGCGCTCGCGCATCAGCGTGCCGTTGGTGTTGAACAGCACGTAGATGCCGCGGTCCTTCAGGTAGCGGATCATGCGCGGCAGGTCGCGCACCATCATCGGCTCGCCGACGCCGTGCAGCACGACGCGGGTCACCGACGGGGCCTGGTCGACGATGCCGGTGAAAATCTCCCAGCTCATGTCGGCGGGCGGCTCGAGCGTTTCGAACGTGCGCGGACAGGTCTCGCACAGCAGGTTGCAGCGGTTCGTCACCTCCAGATAGAGGCAGACGGGCGGTGCGGACGCGACCGGACCGCGTTCGGGGCCGATCTGCTCGAAGTAGCGGCGCGGGTCGGGGCGTTGCGTGGCGGGCGCCATCATGGTGTCCGGCATCGGGGCTTCCTTGTCCTAAGGGTGTCTCGCGCAGCCAGGACGGCGAACGGCACGAAGATCAGGGAAGGCCACCAGAAGCGCTCCTCCCACGGGTTGAGATAAAGGATCATGGGCGCGATCGACAGCCACAGGACCGATGACAACGTTGCGAGGCAGCAGGGAAACGCCAGCCAGGGAAAGTACCACTCGTAATGCGGCGACAGCAGCGCGGTGAACGCCGCCCCCAGCACCGCGACCTGACCGCCCATCCGCGTCGTGTCGGCGGCCACGTCCGGCGCAGGCGGGGCGAAGGCGAAGCGCCACGAGATCGCGCCGAGCACAACCGCCACGAACGCACCGTACGCGAGCAGCGCCGCGTGCGGCAGCGTCGCGAGCTGGCCGATGCCGTCGAGCAGCCACAGGCCGGTGCCCTTCGCGATGCCTTCCTCCTGCGCGTAGCCGGGCAGGAAGCCGAACACACGCGCGCCGATGCCGAGGAACGGGGCATACAGCAGCAGCACGGTGGCGACGAAGGCCGCCGGCATCCGCCAGTCCCAGCGTCGCCACAACGCGGGGAACGCGACCAGCGGGATCAGCTTGGTGAGCGTCGCGGCGGCCAGCGCGATGCCGGTTGCCGCGTTGCGGTGAAAGGCCCGCGCGAGCATCGCCAGCGCGAGCAGGCCCAGCGCCAGCGCATCCACATGGCCGTCGCTCGCGTTGCACCAGACGGCGAGCGGGTTCCAGGCGTAGATCAGGACGCGCACGAGCGGCAGGCGGGCGCGGCGCAGCATGACGAGCATGCAGGCGATTGCGATGCACTCGACGCCGACCATCGCGATTTTCATCGCCAGCACGGTGGGGCTGATCGCGGCGACGGCCCGGTAGATCAGCTGTGCCGCCGGCATGTAGATCGTCGGCGCGTATTCTTTCCGTCCGATATGCGGATAGATCGCGTCGTCGCGCAGCTTCGCGAGGGCCGGGTCGGACGGAATGTAGCGGTACGGGTTGATGCCCGCGTTCTGCACGCGGCCGTCCCAGACATAGCGGAAGATGTCGCTCGACAGGAACGGCGGCCCCGGCAGCACGATCGCCCGCATCGCTGCCGCCGCGATCAGCACGGCCAGCAGCTGCCCGTTCGTGCTTCCACGCAGCACCAGCCGCACCGATGCGGCCCAGACGACGCCTGCCACTGCCAGGATCGACACGAACACATACAGCCGCGGCTGCGAGAGTGTGTCCGTGCCGGGGATGTGCAGCGACAGGCCCGCGGCGGTCAGCGCCACCAGCGCCGCGCCCAGCGCCGGCAGGTGCCAGCGCGCGGTCACCGTTCCGGCCGCAGAAGGTCCTCGATCCCATGACGCGCGACGATTTCGGCGGTGGCGGGGGCTTCGAAGCGGCTGAACTCGTAGATGTCGAGCGGCGAGACGCGCATCTCCTGCAACAGGCGGCGCAGCGACGGTGCGTCGTCGACATCGAACCAGCGCGGCAGCTCGTGTCGCGTGAAACCGGTGCGTCCGGCAGCCGCGCGAGTCTGTGCGGCGACGCGCGAGGTGCTCCAGTCGATGCCGGCGAACAGCGCGGGATGTGCCTCGGTCACGCCGAGCGCGTAGTAGCCGCCGTCCGCCGCCGAGCCGAGCACGATGCGCCCGGGCTGCATCTGCCAGCCCATCTCCACCAGGATGTCGGTCGGCAGGTTGGGGCTGTCGGAGTTGAGCAAACAGACGCCGCCATAGCCGCGCGCCAGCAGGTCGCGCGCGGCGTGGTACAGGCAGCGGCCGAAGCCCTCGATGCCGGGCGGCATGTCGCCGCTGCCGTCGGCGAGCACGAATTGCGTGCCCTCGGCGACGATCCCGGCGAAGCCATCTTCGGAGCCGGCGGGCGCGTACGCAACCCAGGGATCGAGCGGCGCTTCGTCCGCGGCAAGCACGATGTTCTCCGTCACGTCGCGTAGGAACGCGGCACTCAGCGCCGCGGCCGCCTCGGGCGTCAGCGGCGGGACCAGGCGGGTCTTCGACCGCCCGGGCACCGGCGCCTTCGCCATCACGGCAACGGCAAAGCGGGCTGACAGGTCAGAGGCCGCTGAACCAGTTGTAGCCGCGATCGGGCCAGAATCCGCCGGGGTAGAGGTTCGTGACATAGAGTGCCGTGACGAATTTCGGGTTCTTGAAGCCGAGCTTAGTTGGGATGCGGATCTTGAACGGGAAGCCGTGCCGGGGCGGCAAGGTCTGCCCGTTGAGGCCAAGTGCCAGCAGTGTCTGCGGATGCAGCGCGCTCGGCATGTCGATGCTTTCGTAGTAGCCGTCGGCGCACTCGAAGGCGACGTATTTTGCGTGAAGATCTGCGTCCACCGCTTGCAGGAACGTGCGCAGCGTCGGGCCGGTCCATTTGCCGATCTGGCTCCAGCCCTCGACGCAGACGTGACGGGTGGTCTGCGTCACCTGCGGCAGCGTGTGCAGCTTCTCGACCGTCCAAGGCGTCTTCTGGCCGATCAGGCCGGACAGCTCGAGCTTGTAGCTGGCGGCGTCCAGCTTGGGCGCGAGATCGGCCTGGTACCAGGCGTTGTAGCGGAACGGGTCGTCGATGTCGGAGTCGGGGAACTCGGTGGCGAGCGCCGCCCCGTTGCCGAACAGCGCTTCCTGCACGCGGTCGTTGAAGTGCGACACGGCCCGCAGCGCGCGCTGCACGCTGTCGTTGTCGCTGATGCCGCAGCCGGTGAGCAGCGACAGCGCGCCGAGCGACAGGCCGCCGCGCAGCGCTAGCCGCCGCTCGATCGAGTGGGCTTCGGTGCGGGAGATGACGTCGCCGAGGCGCATCAGTGGTGTCCTCCCCGCGCGCGGCCGAGCGTCATGGCGACGAAGGTCTTCGGCACCAGCGCGACGAGGGCGACGTGAACCACGACGAACAGGGCGATCGCCGACATGAACAGGAAGTGCACGAGGCGCGCGCCCTGGAACCCGCCGAACAGGTAGGTCAGCCGCGCGAACTGCACCGGCTTCCAGATCGCCAGCCCCGACAGCAGCATCATCAGCACGGCGAAGCTGACGCCGAGATAGAACACCTTCTGCACCGCGTTGTATTCGCCCAGCCGGTGATCGAGCTTGAACGTTGCGGCGGCGATGAAGTCGTGCAGGAACCCGCGCGGGCCGACGGGCAGCCAGTCGCGGCCGATGTGCCGTGTCAGCAGCCCGTGCAGGATGAACACCAGGAAGCTCGCGAACAGCAGCCACATCGCGGCGAAGTGCCAGGCGATGGCGGACGCGACGCCGGGATCGTTGTGGATCGCGAGCTGCACGCGCCAGTCGCCGCCGAGCGTCGCCCAGTCGGGGAAGCGGAAGGGGAAGATCGGCACCGCGTTGTAGATGCGCCAGCCGCTGCCGATCATCAGGAGGATCGCCAATGCCATGCCCCAGTGTGACAGCCGGCGGATCAGCGGATGGCGCTGCTCGTCGAGCGCTTGTGCGTCCTGAACGGCGACGTGACTCATGCGGCCTCCAGCCCGGCGTCGTGCAGCGCCGATGTTGCCTCGGGCGTGCGCAGGAAGGCGACGAAGCCAGCGGCGTTCGGGCTGCGGCTGATGGTCACCACCGCGGCGGCGTACGGCGGCACCGGCACCGAGACGAGCGCGGTCACCGCCAGACGTGGGTCGGCGCGCACGTCGGTCGCATACACCAGCGCCAGCTTCGCCGCCCCGCTGGTGACGAGGAAGGCGGCCTGCTTCGTGTCAGGCGTGCCGTCGATGCGGCTGGCCACCGCGTCCAGCGCGCCGAGTTGCTGCAGGATCGCGCGCCCGTCGAACGGAGCGTCGGCGATCGGGTCGGTGACCGCGAGCCTGCCATCGCCGAGCATCTCCGGCAGGTTCGAGGCCGACGGCGCTTCGCCCGCGCGGGCGGCGAACACCAGGCTGTTGCGCCACGCGCCGGTCCTGGTGTCGGGTCTGATGATGGCGCTGGCCCCGTCCATCACCGGTTGCTGCGTGATGAGCACGTCGGTCTGCGTGATGTGCGCGATCTGCGCGACCATGCCGCGCGGCGAGGTCGAGAACAGCCGCACCGGCGCGCCGGTCTGGGCGGTGAATGTCTCGCCCGCCTTGCGCAGGCCGTGCTGCAGCGTCCGGTCGCAGAACACGATCACGTCGGCCGCCGAGTTCGCCGTCGGCTGGAACCCGGCCTCGGTGGCCGCCGAGGCGCGCGCGACCGGCGCCAGCGCCGCGAGTGCGCCCGCAAGCAGCACGCCCCGCCGCCGCAGATCGATGGTCTGTCCGCCGTCCATGCTGCTCCCCGACGGGCGCGCCTCGCCGTCGGGAGGCAGACTAGCCCAACCGGCGGCCGTTACACCGCGAAAACGCCGTCGTGCTTATGCAGGCGGACGACGGCGCGGCGGCAGGTGCCCTTCCTCGAGCAGCATCGTCACCGCCTCCTCGAACCCTGCCCACGCAGCGGCAGCCAGCGCGCCGCCGGTGCTGACGCGGCGCACGCCGGCGGCGGCGAGGTCGGCGACCCGCATCTCGGGACCCGTCAACAGGACGTTGACCGGCTTCGGCGCCACCGCGGCGACGATGGCGCGGATCTGGCCGAGGTCCCGCACGCCCGGCGCATAGAGGCAGTCCGCGCCGGCCTGCGAATACGCGATCAAGCGCGCGATCGTCGCATCGAGATCGGTGTCGCCGAGCAGGAAGCCCTCGGAGCGGCCGACGAGCAGAACGTCGGGCGCGTCGCGGTCGAGTGCGGCGCGGGCTGCGCTGATGCGTTCGACGGCGCGCGGCAGGTCATAAAGCGCGTCGCCGGCGCGGTCTTCGATGGAGATGCCGGCGATGCCGGTCGCGGCAGCCCATGCAACGTTCGCCTCGACGCCTTCCGGCGTGTCGGAGAAGCCGGCCTCGAAATCGGCGTTCACCGGCAGGTCGGTGGCGGCGCACAGCATCGACAGGTGTGTCAGCACGTCTTCGAGCGTCACCCCGTAGTCCTGCCGACCGAGCGTCCACGCCATGCCGGCGCTGGTCGAGGCGAGCGCCTTGAACCCGTGGCGCTGCAGCCGCTTGGCGCTGCCGATGTCCCACGGATTGGGCAGCACGAAACAGCCGGTTTCATGCAGCGCGCGGAAGGCGGCGCGGCGCGGGTCCTGCGTCATTGGCAAACTCCTGGGCAATGGTCATGCTGCACGGCGAAGGATCGCCCTTCGCCATTCTGTCATCAGGGAGGACGCGATGAACCGCCGTCGTTTGGCGATGCTTGGCGCGCTGGGGCTGCTCGCCGCCGGGCCCGGTATTCCCGCCGCTTCCGCACAGACCGCGCGGGAGATCTCCGGCACGTATGCGATCGCGTCCACCGTCAACACCGCCCCGGACGGGAAGAAGACCGAGCCCTTCGGTGCCGACCCCAAAGGGGCCGCCGTTTTCGGGCGCGATGGGCGGTTCGTGATCGTGCTCTCTCGCGCGGATCTTCCAAAGTTCGCCTCCGGCAACCGGATGCAGGGCACGGCGGACGAGAACAAGGCGATCGTGCAAGGCGGCATCGGCTACTTCGGCACGTGGTCGGTCGCGGGCAAGGTCCTGACCCTGCACATCGACGGCGGCTCCTGGCCGGCATGGACCGGCACCGACCAGAAGCGCGAGATCGTCGCCTTCAACAAGAGAACACTGACGCTCAACGTCCCGGCGTCGATCGGCGGGACAACCGTCACGGTCTGGCGGCGGACGTATTAGGTCAGGCAACACGCTGGATGATCGAGCGGTGCTCGACCACGATGCACCGCGCCTCGTCGGCCGCCGCAGCGGCGGCTGACGCGGCCGGGTCCTGCGCAAGCGCCGCGCGGTAGCGTTCGTAGGCGGCGAGGTCGGGCAAGTCGATCAGCGCCGTCGCCTCGTTCGTCGGCCCGGCGAACTTGGTCGGCAGCCAGTAGCCGACGAGGTCGGCGCCGAGGCGACGGATCGGCTCGGCGAGCGCGCGAGCGTAGCGCTCGAAGGCCGCGTGCTGGCGCGGGTCGATCTCGTAGCGGATGCAGAGCGTGAGCATGGCGGACTCCTTTGCTGGACGCCCCATTCATGCTGCGCGAATGCCGTCGGATGATTCGGCACCGGCCGAAGCATCCGACGGTCGCGCGCTACGCCTGCTACAGGCGCTCCTGCGTCATCGGCAGGCTTGGACAACCGTCCGGCAATCGGCGCTACTTCACGCGCCGCAGCGTCACGGTGACGTCCTTGCCGGCGGACGCTTTGGGGTTGACGAAGGTCATTTCGTCGCCGGAGAAGGTGACCCTGCGGACCTCGTCGCTGCCGACTTCGTTCGGGAACGTGCTGCCGATGATGTGGACCGTATAGGCCCTGCCGGGCTCGCTGACCGTGTAGGTGCCGAACACCGCGTAGCTCTGGCGCTCGATCGCGACGGCCTCGTCGGGCGTCAGGGTCTGGCGGTTTCCGGTCGCGATCTTCGGCGTGTCGTTCTGCGTGAATACCTGCATGAAATGGCCGTCGCCGGTGAAGACCGCCATGCCGTTCACGTGGCCGTGGAACAGGTCGACCTTGCCATGAGTGCCGCGTTCGACGGTGACCGACACCGTTCGCCAGGTCCCGACGATCTGCGACTGGATGGTCGGCTGCTGCGCGGTCGCCTGGCCTGACGTCGATGCAAGTGCGAGCAAGGCCGCGACGAATGCGACCGCGATCCGCGTCATATCAGCCCCCCTGAATGCCAGCACGGCAGTTTAGCGCGATGCTGAAACGACGCGCAAACCGGCGCCGCGCGATCGCACGGGCCGCGGAGGTTACAGCGTGCCGGGGCGCACCGGTATCAGTGGCGGCAGCTCCTTCTCCTCGTGCCGCCCGGCCTCGGAGAACAGCGCGCGAGGCCGCGGGCTGACGCCTTTCTCGAACACGATCAGGCTGTCGTAGATGTGCATCGACATCGTGCTGCGGGTGAACGCGGTGCGATCGGTCGGCTCCAGCGTCCACTCGCCGTGCAGCTGGTCGATCAGGGTCTTGGTGAATTCGATGAAGCTCGCAGGGTCGCCGCGGCCGCCGCCGTAATTCGTCCAGTAGCTGGTGTGCACGTCCTCCACCGCATAGACGCCGTTGCGGTCGAGGCGCGGGTAGAAGAACTCGAACGTGGCGCGCTGGTCGGCGACGCGGTGGCTGC
>DATEQV010000266.1:0-15866 GCA_035272265.1 Acidisphaera sp.
CGCGGCGGGCGAGCTTGTAGAGCGCGACCTCGGCCTTCCAGTCGCCGTGATCGCGGGCGGCGAGGTAGTGGGCGCGGGCGGTCTCGCAGTGGTGGCAGCGCGGCTTGCGTCGATCCGTCCAGCTGTTCGGCGCGTCGCACCACGAGGTGAGGTCGCGGCGCCACGGGTTGGCGCGGAACAGCTTCTTCGGCGGCGGCCGGTGCTCGCAGAACGCGTCGTAGGCGATTTCCAGCCGGTAGTGCCGGGCTTGGCCGGAGCTTGGCGCCTCGTCGTCCGGCGGCAGCGGGCGGGGGCGGGTCTTGCGGGCGTAGGGGACGGCGTCGATGAGCCGGCGGTAGAGCCTCTGGAGCGAGGTCGGGAGAAAGCGAAACATGGCGTCGTTCCTCCCTTTCTGGAGTTGCGATGGAAGAGAGTAGCGACATGTAGGAATTCAGTCAAGAGTTTTTGGAATCTTTTCTGAGGCCCTGCCGGGTGGCCGGCGGCCTGGCGCGGTCCTACCGTCGGCCTGGACAGCGGGACCGGCGATTCCGGGCTGTCCGCGCATGCCGACGCGGTTCCGGGCCGCGTGAGGTGAGGCGGTGCGGGCGGGTGCGGGACGCGACGAAGGGGGAACGATGGAAGAACTGCTTGGTCCGGCCGCGCGTCTGGCGGCGATGCTGCGGGATCGGCGCGCGACGATCGCGGTCGCGGAGTCCTCGGCGGGCGGGCTGATTTCGGCGGCGTTGCTCGCGCAGCCCGGCGCGTCGGCGTTCTTCCTGGGCGGTGCGGTGGTCTACACGCGTCAGGCGCGGGACGGGCTGCTGGGGATCACCGCGGCCGAGATGGCGGGACTGCGGTCGGCCAGCGAGCCGTACGCGCTGCTGATCGCCCGGTCGTTGTGCGTGCGGTTGGGGGCGACGTGGGGGCTGGCGGAGACCGGCGCCGCCGGTCCGACCGGCAATCGCTACGGCGACGCGCCGGGGCATACCTGCGTGGCCGTCGCCGGGCCGGCGGAGGCGGCGCGGACGCTGGAGACGGGGTCGGACGAGCGGGTCGCGAACATGCGCGCGTTCGCCGCGGCGGCGCTGGCGCTGCTGTCGGAGGTGCTGGCGACGCAGACGGCCTGATGGGGAAGGTCCGGCGTCGGCATCCATAGCCGGCAATTAGCTGGATACCTTGCCGGATCTTCTAGACGCGAGAGAGTGACGTGGCGCTGAGCCTGAAAGACAGAGAGATCGACGATTTGGCTCGGGCGGTGGCGGCGCTGACCGGCGAGACGTTGACCGACGCCATTCGCAAGGCGCTGGCGGAACGGCTCGAGCGGGAACGGCTGCGCAGGGGGGAGTGCGTGCGGCTGGCCGATCGCCTGATGGAGATCGGCGCCCATTGCGCCGGCTTGCCCGACCAGGACGCGCGCAGCCCGGACGAGATCGTCGGCTATGACGACATCGGCATGTGGCGCTGATGGTGATCGACGCCTCGACGGTTGTCGCGATCCTGCTGCGTGAGCCGGGGGCCGAGCGTTTTGCCGAGGCGATCGGTGCTGCACCCGTTCGTCTGCTGTCGGCGGTGACGCGGGTCGAATTGTCGTTCGTCGAGTTCAACGTGCCGGGCTAGCTCCGGCTCATCGACGAGGAGTAAACTGCAAGCTGGTCGTCACGGCCGGGAGATTGGCGCAGGAGTTGATGGATGGACTGGTCAGGCTGTCCGCTCGTCGAGCGTGTGCCCGGCAAAGTGTCGGGACAGTGGATCGTCAAGGGGACACGCATCCTCGCCGACGGCGTTCTCGAGAACGCGGATGCAGGCTTCACGCCCGAGCAACTTGCGACCGAAATTTACGAGGGCCTGACGATCGATCAGGCTCGCGCGATCGTGGCGTTTGCGCAGGCCATGCGTGAACCGCATCCTGCTTGACCAGAACGCGCCGGTCGGATTGCGGCGCGCGCTCGTCGGCTACGAAGTCAGCACGGCGTTCCAGATGGGCTGGCATGCCCTGTCGAACGGTGAGTTGCTGGCAGCGGCAGAGACGGCCGGCTTCCACGTCATGATTACCTGCGGCCAGAACATCCGCTACGAGCAGAACATGGCGGGACGAAGGATCTCGTTGATCTGCCTGTCGACGAACAATTGGGATATCATTCGCAACGACATGTCCCGGATCGTCGCGGCCCTCGGCCAGTCGCAACCCGGAGCTGTTCACCTGGTCGAGTTTGCGTTCCCGAAGCGCCGAAATCCGACCCGCTAACCCGCCTTCCGCTTCGCGGCAGCCTTCTTCGCCGGCGCTTTCCTCGCGCTCTTCTTCGGCGCGGCCTTCTTCGCGGGCGCCTTGCGCGGCTCGGCCGCCGCCTTCGCCGGCGGCGCGGCCTTCTTCGGCGCCGCCTTGCGGCCTTTCGCCTTCAGCGGCTTGCCGCGCTCGGCGAGCAGGGCCACCGCCTCGTCCAGCGTCAGGTCCTCCATTGCCACGCCGCGCGGCACGTTCGCGACCATGCCGGCGTGCTGCACGTACGGACCGAAGCGGCCGCGCTTGACCATCACCGACTCGCCGGTCTTCGGATGCAGCCCGAGCGCGCGCACGCCCGCCAGCTTCTTGGCCAGCAGATCCATCGCGCGGTTCATGCCGATCGCCAGCACGTCGTCGTCGGGATCGAGCGAGGCATACACCGACCCCATCCGCACATACGGGCCGAAGCGGCCGATGCCGGCCTCGATCGGATCACCTGCCTCGGGGTGGATGCCGACGATGCGCGGCAGGCTGAGCAGCGCAACCGCCTGCTCCAAGGTCAGGCTGTCGCCGTCCATGCCCTTGGTAAGCGACGTGCGGCGCGGCTTGCGCTTCTCCTCGCCCTCGCCGAGCTGCACGTACAGGCCGTACGGGCCGCGGCGGACGGTGACCTCCTCGCCGGCGTCGGGATGGAAGCCGAGCGAGCGCATCCCCTCCTTCAGCGTCTCGGCGTCGCCGTTGCCGGTCTCGATCGCGAGGCGGCGCGTGTACTGGCACGTCGGGTAGTTCGAGCAGCCGATGAAGCTGCCGTAGCGGCCCAGCTTCAGGCCCAGCCGGCCAGCGCCGCAGGCCGGACAGAGGCGCGGGTCGCTGCCGTCCTCGCGGGCGGGGAAGAAGTGCGGGCCGAGTTCCTCGTCGAGCGCGCTGATGACGTCGCTGATCTTGAGGTCCTTGGTCTGCTCGACGGCGTTCGCGAAGTCTTCCCAGAAGGCGCGCATCACGTCGCGCCAGTTCAGGTGGCCGTCGGCGATCTCGTCGAGCTGCTCCTCCAGCCCGGCGGTGAAGCCGGTGTCGACGTAGCGCGTGAAGAAGCTGGTGAGGAACGCGGTGACCAGCCGGCCGCGGTCCTCGGGGATGAAGCGGCGCTTCTCCAGCCGCACGTAGTTGCGGTCCTGCAGCACCGAGAGGATGGACGCGTAGGTGGACGGCCGGCCGATGCCGAGCTCCTCCATCTTCTTGACCAGGCTCGCCTCGGAGAAGCGCGGCGGCGGCTGGGTGAAGTGCTGGGTGGCGGCGACGTCGCCGCGGCGGAGCGGGTCGCGCTCGGCCATCGGCGGCAGCATGCGGTTGTCCTCGTCCTCGGCCGCGTCGTCGGTGTCCTCGCGATACAGTTTCAGGAAGCCGTCGAAGGCGACGATCGAGCCGGTGGCGCGCAGCTTGATGCCGTTCGAAACGATGTCGACGGCGACCTGGTCGAGCTCGGCCGACTGCATCTGCGAAGCCACGGCCCGTTTCCAGATCAACTCGTAGAGCCGGCGCTGCTCGGAGTTGAGCGCGTGGGCCACCGCGTCGGGCGTGTTGGCGATGTCGGTGGGGCGGATCGCCTCGTGCGCTTCCTGCGCGTTCTTGGCCTTGGTGATGTATTCGCGCGGTGCGCCGGGCAGGTAGTCGGGGCCGTAGGCGTCGCGCACGTGGTCGCGGATCGCGGCGATCGCTTCGCGCGCCATCTGCACGCCGTCGGTGCGCATGTAGGTGATCAAGCCGACGCTCTCTCCGTTCAGCTCCACGCCTTCGTAGAGCTGCTGGGCGAGGCGCATCGTCGCCTGCGCGCCGAAGCCGAGTTTTCTGCTCGACTCCTGCTGCAGCGTCGACGTGGTGAAGGGTGCAGGCGGGTTGCGCTTGACCCGGCGGCGTTCGACCGAGCCGACCGTGAAGTTGCCGGCCTCGACCGCGGCTTTCGCACGCAGCGCCTTGGCTGCCTCGTTGAGGTCGAACTGGTCGAGCCGGCGGCCGTCGAGATGCGTCAGCTTCGCTGTGAACGGCGCGCCGGCGGGTGTCGCGAACTCGGCTTCGACGGTCCAGTATTCGCGCGCGCGGAAGGCCTCGATCTCGGCCTCGCGCTCGCAGATCAGGCGCAGGGCGACCGACTGCACGCGGCCGGCGCTGCGGCTGCCGGGCAGCTTGCGCCACAGCACCGGCGAGAGGGTGAAGCCCACGAGGTAATCCAGCGCGCGGCGGGCCATGTAGGCCTCGATCAGCGGCTGGTCGAGGTCGCGCGGATGGCCCATCGCGGCGCGGATGGCGCTGCGGGTGATCTCGTTGAAGGTGATGCGGCGGACGTCCACGCCCTTGAGCGCGCGCTTCTCCTCCAGCATTGCGCGGACGTGCCAGGAGATCGCCTCGCCCTCGCGGTCGGGGTCGGTGGCCAGATAAAGAGTCTTGGCGCCCTTCAGCGCCTTGGCGATGGCGGCGATCTGGCGGGCGCCGCGCTCGTCGGCGGACCAGTCCATCGCGAAGTCCTGCTCGGGGCGCACGCTGCCGTCCTTGGGCGGCAGGTCGCGCACGTGCCCGAAGCTCGCGAGCACGGTGTATTTCGTGCCGAGGTACTTATTGATGGTCTTCGCTTTGGCGGGAGACTCGACGACGACGACGTCCGGCATCCTGATCCTGATCGTTGGCGGGCGTAATTCACGCGGTCCGGCGCGGGCGCCGCAGGCGATCTCGCCCTAAGATCGTTACGGCTCGGCGAGGCGCGCCACCCGGTTGCCCGGCAGGCTTTGCACCCGTCCCGCGAGCTCCAGTTCCAGCAACGCCCCCATCACGGAAGCCGCGGAGAACTGGCAGCGGCGCACCACCTCGTCAACCAGTGTCGGCGAATAGCTAACGCTATCAAGCACTTGCTGGCGCACTCCGGCGGGGGTGGCGGGCGGGGAGGGGTCGAAAGGCGCCTCGGCGGGGTCTTCGGAGAGGCCCGTGGGGGGCAGGCCGCGGGCGAACAGGGGCAGGCGGGAGAGGCCCTCGCGCAGCGGGCTGTCGGGCAGGTCGGCGAGCACGTCGTCGGCGGATTCGACCAGTTTCGCACCCTGGCGGATGAGGTCGTTGCTGCCGCGGCAGCGCGGGTCGAGCGGCGAGCCGGGGACGGCGAACACCTCGCGCCCGGCTTCCTGGGCGAGGCGGGCGGTGATCAGGCTGCCGGAGCGCAGCGCCGCCTCGACCACCACGACGCCAAGCGACAGGCCGGCGATGATGCGGTTGCGGCGGGGGAAGTGGCGCGCCTGCGGGGCGGTGCCGAGGGCCGATTCGGCGACGACCGCGCCCTCGGCGGCGATGCGGGCCTGCAGGTCGGCGTTCTCGGGCGGGTAGGGCACGTCGATCCCGCCGGCGACCACGCCGACGGTGCGGCCGTCGCGCATGGCGCCGGTGTGGGCGGCGGCGTCGATGCCGCGGGCGAGGCCGGAGACCACGGCGAGCCCGGTGCGGGCGAGGTCGGCGCCGAGCGCCTCGGCGATGCGCGTGCCGTTCACCGAGGCGTTGCGCCCGCCGACCAGCGCCACGGCGCGTTTGGCGAGCAGGCCGGTGTCGCCGAGCACCGCGATCATCGGCGGGGCATCGTCGAGGAGCGCGAGCAGCGGCGGGTAGTCGGGCTGATCCAGGAACAGCAGCTTGGCGCCAAGCTTGGCCAGCGCGGCCAGTTCCCGCGATGCTTCGTCTGGTGTCGGGATTCGCGTGGGCGCGGTGCGGCCGCCGGCCCGCGCGAGGCCGGGCAGCGCGTCGAGGGCTGCGGCGGCGGTGCGATAGCGCTTCATCAGGCGGCGATAGACGACCGGGCCGACGCCCTCCGCACGCACCAGCCGGAGCCGGTCGAGCGTGTCGGTCAAGCGCGCCTTCCGAAGCGCGGCTCGGTGCCGGCGAGCAGGCGGCGGATGTTGTCCCGGTGGCGGACGAACACCAGCACCGCCACGGCAAGTGCGAGGACGGCCACCGCGTATCCGCTCAGGACCGCCGCAGCGACGGGGGCGACGGCGTAGGCGGTGAGCGCGCTGGCCGACGAGATGCGCAGTACGGCGAACACGATCAGCCAGGTCGCGCAGGCGATGGCGCCGACCGGCCACGCGGCGGCGAGCAGCACGCCGAGGCCCGTCGCCACGCCCTTGCCGCCGTGAAATCGGAGCCAGACCGGAAACAGGTGGCCGACCACCGCGCCGAAGCCGGCGGCCAGCGCGGGTATCGGACCGGCGACGTGCCAGGCCAGCAGCACGGCGACCGCCCCCTTGCCGCCATCGAGCAGCAGCGTGGCGGCCGCGAGGCCCTTGCGTCCGGTGCGCAGCACGTTGGTCGCGCCGATATTGCCCGAGCCGATCCGCCTGATGTCGCCCAGCCCGGCGACGCGGGTCAGGAGCAGCCCGAACGGGATCGAGCCGAGCAGGTAGCCGAGCGCCGCCGCGAGCAGCGCGTCGATCATCCGAACACCCGACGCCCGGCCTTCCAGGTGCCGAGCACCCGGCCCTCCAGCGCGCGGCCGTCGAACGGCGTGTTCTGCGACTTGCCCGGCAGCTTGCCGGCTTCGACCTGCCAGGCGCGCTCGGGGTGGAACAGGCAGAGGTCAGCGGGCGCGCCCTTGGCCAGCCGGCCGGCGTCGTAATCGAGCAGGCGGGCGGGGCGGGACGTCAGCAGCGCGATCGCGGCCTGCAGCGTCAGCGTGCCGGCGTGGACCTGCGCGAGCGTCACCCCCAGCAGCGTCGCGAGGCCGGTGCCGCCGGGCGCGGCCTGGGCGAAAGGCAGGCGCTTGTCGTCGGCGTCGCGCGGCTGGTGGTCCGAGGCGACGGCGTCGATCGTGCCGTCGGCGAGCGCCGCGGCGACCGCCAGCCGGTCGGATTCCGGCCGCAGCGGGGGCGACAGCTTCGCGTAGGTGCGGAAGTCGCCGATCGCCGTCTCGTTGAGGTCGAAATACGGGGGTGCGGTGTCGCAGGTCACCGCGATGCCGTCCGACTTGGCGCGCCGGATCAGGTCGAGCGCGGCGGCGGTGGAGACGTGGGCGAAATGGACGGCGCCGCCGGTCAGGGCGGCGAGCCGGATGTCACGCGCGACCTGGATCGCCTCGGCGGCGGCGGGGACCGAGGGCAGGCCGAGACGGGTGGCGAGCGCGCCCTCGGTTGCCGCCGCGCCGTCGGCGAGGCTCGGGTCCTCGGGGTGCTGGATGATGCGGGCGCCGAAGCCGCGCGCGTAGGACAGCGCGAGGCGCATCAGGCGAGCGGGGCCGACGGCGCGGCTGCCGTCGGTGAAGGCGACGGCGCCGGCTTCGCGCAGCAGGCCGAGTTCGGCCAGTTCCTCGCCCGCGCAGCCGCGCGTGACGGCGGCGCAGGGCAGGATGGTGAGGCTGCCGGTCTCCTCGCCGCGCGCCCGCAGCAGCCGCACCATCGCCGGGTCGTCGATGGCGGGGCGGGTTTCGGGCAGCGACGCGAGCGTGGTGATGCCGCCGGCCGCGGCGGCGACGGCGGCCGAGGCGATGGTTTCGCGGTATTCGAAGCCGGGCTCGCCGAGTGCGGCGCGCATGTCGATCAGGCCGGGGCAGAGGATGGCGCCCTCGTCGGCTTCGATCACGTCGACGCCGTCGGGCCGGCCGAGCGAGGCGCCGAGGTCGGCGATGACGCCGTCGCGCACCAGCAGGTCGCCGCGCGCGATGTCGGTGTCGGCGTCGAGCAGTCGGACGCCGGTGATGAGGACGTCGCGGGTCAGGGGGGCGTGCATGGGGGTCGGCTGCAATCTCTCAGGCCGCTCGCCGGGGCGCAACGGTGGCGAATTGAACCGCACTGTTCCTCCGCCGAAGGCGAGATGCCGAGCCGGCGCCCGGCACTGTTAAGGGGTGATCGCTCTCGTGCAATCGTAGATCGCCCCGCCATCGTCCTGAAGCATGTCCCAATCCGGCGTGCCCCAGAACTCGAAAAATTCTCGTGCCTCTGGCGAGCTTGCGAGGTGCTCGGCGAGCTTTGCAACCTCCGTGCGGACCCGCTCGCGGAATGTGTCCTCCGCGGCTTGGTTGACCACCTTTGTCACAAGCGTGTCCAACGTGACACCGAGCGATTGCGCTTTCCACTCGAGCGCCTCGCGCAGGGTTTTGCTCAAGCGAATTGTGAGTTCCTTGGTCATGCGAACGTCTCGTAATGGATGCGCCTACTATGGGAATACAACGTAGTCTCCGGCGAGTGACAATGCCACGCACCACAACCTCAGAGGGATGTCGCCAGCCTCAGGTCCACTAAGTTGCGAGCTGGCTCGAATGTGCCTTGTGCGCCGCCATCAGCTCTGTTTCTGACGGTGGATAGACATCGTACCAATCATAGTCGTACACGTTCTCTCGCTGTGCATCGATAGTTGCCGGGTCGATCGGGATGTCCGCTCCCGGTGTACCTCGATGTTTGCCGACGACGATCGAGGTAAGCGGCGGCAAGCCGCTATCGATACACCAGAAGGCTATATGACCAAGGATTTCGTCGAGGACGCCAGGCGCATCCTTCCGATACATCAGACGCGACAACCCCAGATAAGTCGTTGTTTGACGGTTCATCGCATGGCCGATCAGTATCTGCCACGCCTGCAGCGCTCGCGCAGGATGAGCCGATTTCGGGTTGAAGCTTTTCATTCGGATCACCCCCACCTTGACGTTTCGTGGCGCCAATTAACCCGGTGAACAGCCCTGAGGAAGCCAGCTTGGATCAATCCGCCCCCGTCGCGGCCCGCACCAGGTAGTCGTTGTACTTCGCCCGCAGCGCCGTCTTCAGCAGCTTGCCGGTGGCGGTGTGCGGCAGTTCGTCGACCACCAGCACCGCGTCGGGCGTCCACCATTTCGCGATCTTGCCCTCGTAGAAGGCGATCAGGTCGTCGCCGTGGATCGTCACGCCCGGCTTCGGCACCACCAGCAGCAGCGGCCGCTCGTCCCATTTCGGATGACGCGCGGCGATCACCGCCGCCTCGATCACGTCGGGATGCGAGACCGCGATGTTTTCGAGCGCAATCGAGCTGATCCACTCGCCGCCCGACTTGATGACGTCCTTGGAGCGGTCGGTGATCTCCATGTAGCCGTCGGGGTCGATCGTGCAGACATCGCCGGTAGCGAACCAGCCCTCGTCGTCCGTCGCACTCCCCGCCTCGTCGCCGAAATAGGCGCCGGCGATCCACGGGCCGCGGATCTTCAGGTCGCCGAACGCCACGCCGTCCCACGGCAGTTCATGCCCGTCGGGGCCGACGATCTTCAGGTCGGCGCCGAAGATCGCGCGACCCTGCTTGAGCATGTGCGCGTGGCGCTGCGCCATTCCCCAGCCTTCCTGCCCGGGCTTGGGCGAGTTGTACGAACCGAGCGGACTGGTCTCCGTCATGCCCCACGCATGCTCGACGCGGATGCCGTATTCCTGGTCGAACGCCTCGATCAGCAGGCCCGGACAGGCGGAGCCGCCGATCACGAGGCGCTTGACCGTCTCCAGGCGCTGGCCGCTCGCGCGCAGGTGCTGCAGCAGGCCGAGCCACACCGTCGGCACGCCGGCCGAGACAGTCACGCGCTCGTCGTTCATCAGCTTCGCGACACTCGGGCCGTCGAGGTGGCGGCCCGGCATGACGAAGCTGGCGCCCGCCATCATGGCGGAGAACGGCATGCCCCAGGCGTTCACGTGGAACATCGGCACGACCGGCATCGCGCGGTCGGTCGCGCGCAGCCCGAACACGTCGGCCTGGTTGGTGGCATACGCGTGCAGCAGCGTCGAGCGGTGGCTGTACAGCACGCCCTTCGGCTTGCCGGTGGTGCCGGACGTGTAGCACAGGATGCAGGCGGTGTTCTCGTCGAACACCGGCCAGTCGAAGGCGTCGGACGCAGGTTCGACGATGTCCTCGTAGCACAGCAGCTGCATGCCGGCGGGCAGCGTCAGGTCCGGCATCTGCGACGTCTCGCACAGCATCACCACCGCGCGCACGCCGGGTGCGATGCGGTCGGCGATCGCGGTGATGATCGGCGCGAAGGTGGTGTCCACCAGCAGGATGCCGTCGCCGGCGTGGTCGATGATGTAGGCGATGTCGTCGGGGTGCAGGCGCGGGTTGACCGTGTGCATCACCGCGCCCGTGCCGGTGACGCCGTAGTAGATCTCCAGGTGCCGGTAGCTGTTCCAGGCGAGCGTGCCGACCCGGTCCGACGGCTGCATGCCCAGCGCCTGCAGCCCGTTGGCGAGCTTGCGGGCGCGGACCGCCATCTCGCGGATGGTGCAGCGATGGATCGCGCCGTCGACCAGCTTGGAGACGATCTCCGCGTTGGCGTGATGGCGCGCCGCATGGCGCAGCAGCGACGAGATCAGCAGCGGATGCGGCTGCATCAGACCGAGCATGGACGTCTCCCCCGTAGGGCCCCGTTGGGGGGCTGGGGGGAGACTAAAGCACCATTCCGCGGGGCACGGGATGCCCAATTGTCCCGCTTCGGAGTGAGCCAAACGCCGCCCGGTCCATTCCCTTCACATAGCTTCGGATCAGGTGAATGTTCTGCAGAAGGTCCTGGAATCGGACCTTGGGGCGGCTAGAAGGCACGCACGCCTTCCTCGGCGATGATCCGCCTGAGGCGCGGACGGGCTGCTGGCTCTTCCACGAGGTCCACGTCACACCCGAGAAGCCCGACCAGGTGCTCGCGGAGAGCCTCCAGCCGGCCGAAGTGATCGAATCCTCCCGACGAGAAGTCGGGGCCGGGGCGAATCGCCAGATCGATCTCCGACGAGATGGTTGCCTCGCTGCGGGCACGTGATCCGAACAACGTGATCGCCTCGATCCCGCGCGCCCGCAGGTCCGCTTCATGAGCCCGCAGGACTGCCAGCAACTCAGATCGCCAATGGTGCCCCTCAGCCATGCCTCGAATGTAAGGGAGACGAGGCCTGGCTGCGAGCGCTGCGAGGGGCGGCTTTAGTCGGCGGCCGACGACAGGCCGGTCGGGACCGGGAGCAGGTGGTGGCCGGTGAACGGGACGACGTTGCTGGCGCCGTTGTGGGCGGCGATGAACGACTTGATCCGGGGCGCCACCTCGGTGCGGAACTTCTTGCCGTTGAACAGGCCGTAGTGGCCGACGCCCTGCTGCTCGAGGTGGTCGCGCATCCCGGCCGGCAGGTTGCGACAGAGCCGGTGCGCCGCGCGGGTCTGGCCGATGCCGGAGATGTCGTCGCGCTCGCCCTCGACGGTGAACAGCGCCGTGCGCTCGATCGCCTGGCACTGCACCTCGCGCCCGCGGGAGACGAGCAGGCCGCGCGGCAGCAGGTGGTCGTGGAACACGGTCCTGACCGTCTGCAGGTAGTACTCCGCCGGCAGGTCCATCACCGCGCGGTACTCTTCGTAGAACTCCCGCTTGCTGCCCAGGCTTTCGCCGTCGCCGTCCACGAGGTGCTGGAACATCTGCCAGTGCGCCTCGACATGCCGCTCGAGGTTCATCGCCATGAACCCGGCGAGCTGCAGGAAGCCCGGATAGACCTGCCGCATGAAGCCCGCATTGCCGAACGGCACGGTATGGATCGTGTTGCGCCGGAACCAGTCGATGTCGTGTTCCTTGGCGAAGTTGTTGACGGCGGTCGGCGCCTCGCGCGTGTCGATCGGACCGCCGATCAGCGTCATCGAGGCGGGGCTGCACTCATCCTTCGCGGCGTTCATCAGCGCGGCGGCCGAAAGCACCGGCACCGCCGGCTGGCAGACGGCGAGCACATGGGTGCCCGGGCCGAGGTGGTGCAGGAAGCCGATGACCTCGTCGAAATAGTCGTCGAGGTTGAAGTCCGGGCCGTTCGCCGGCATGTCGCGCGCGTCGCGCCAGTCGCTGATGTAGACGTCGTGGTCGGGCAGGAAGGCGGCGACGGTGCCGCGCAGCAGCGTGGCGTAGTGGCCCGACAGCGGGGCGACGATCAGGAGCCGCGGATCATCGGGCCGCTCCTCCTCGCGCCGGAAGCGCTTGAGGTCGACCCACGGGCGGGTCAGCACGACCTCCTCGTGGATCGGGACGTCGCGGCCGTCGATGCGGGTGTGGGTGTGGCCGAAATTCGGTTTCCCGAACTGGCGCGTGCTGTGCTCGAACGCGTCCAGCGCGGCGGTGGCGACGCGGCCGAGCGGCGTCAGGCGGACCGGGTTGAACGGCAGCTCGAGCACCGAGAGGGCGCTGCTGGCGAGCATGCGGAACGGCGACAGCGCGAGGCGCTGCATTTCATATTGGTGATAAAGCATTGTGTGCCGTTGCTCGCTTCCTGGTGCGTGCCGGTCTATCGCCGGACATCGGATATTGGGTGCATCGAACGACTAGTAACCCGGCAGGTTGCCCACGGTCTGGGCAGGGCAGGCCAGAGTGGCAAAAGAGTGTTGCCGATCCGCCAACCTTCTCCGAAACTCGCCGGTAATATTGCGCCTGCGATGCTGCGCTGCGGCAAGCGGCATTTCTGGGGCGAGTGCCCGTGAAATAAGCAGCGCTGATATGCGCTGAGCGCTGGGCAGGCAGCAAAGGCACGTTATGAACGCCAAACACACAGCTTTGATTGTTGGGGCCGGATCGGGACTAAGTGCGTCCATCGCCCGGCTGCTCGCGAGCCGTGGCTATGCCGTTTCACTGGCCGCACGAAGTCCCGGAAAGCTGGAAACGCTGGCCACCGGGATCGGCGCCAGCGTGCATTGTTGCGACGCCAGCGACCCACAGCAGGTGGCGGCGCTGTTCGAGTCGGTGTGCGCCGACACGGGTGTGCCGGACGTTGTGGTGTATAACGCGAGCGGCCGGCTGCGGGGGCCGATCGCGGCGCTTGATCCAGACGCGGTGCAGGACGCAATCGTCGTCAGCGCCTATGGCGGCTTCCTGGTCGGCCAGCGCGCGGCGCAGCTGATGCTGGCGCGCGGCTCCGGCACGATCCTGTTCACCGGCGCCTCGGCCAGCGTGAAGGGCTACGCGCAGTCCGCCCCGTTCGCGATGGGCAAGTTCGCGCTGCGCGGCCTCGCGCAGAGCATGGCCCGGGAGCTGGCGCCGCGCGGCATCCACGTCGCGCACGTTGTCATCGACGGGGCGATCCGCTCGGCGGCCCGGCCTGATCCGCAAGACGCGCCGGACAGCACGCTCGATCCCGACGCCATCGCCGAGACCTACTGCCACCTGATCGACCAGAAGCGCAGCGCCTGGGCGTGGGAGGTCGAGCTGCGGCCCTGGGTCGAGCGGTTCTGATGGGGGCCAACGCCTTCGGCCAGAAGCTGCGGCGGCGCGAGGACGTCCACCTTCTGACCGGCGGGGGCCGCTTCACCGCCGATCAGGTGCCCGACGGGGCGGCCTGGGCGGTGATGCTGCGCAGCCCGCACGCGCATGCAAGGATCGCCTCGATCGACATGCGTGCCGCACTGGCCGCGCCCGGCGTGCTGGCGGCGCTGACCGCGGGCGACATCGAGGGGCTGGGCGGCATCCCGTGCGGCGGCGCGCTGATCCGGCTGCCCGGGACCGATCCGGCGCAGGACTATGCGTTCGTGCCGGTCCATCCGCTGCTGGCGGCGGGGCGGGTGCGCTACGTGGGCGAGAGCGTGGCGGTCGTCATCGCCGAGACCGAGGCCGCCGCGAAGGACGCCGCCGAACGTGCGGCGATCGAGTACGAGCCGCTGCCGTGCGTGACGCGCACCGATGCCGCGCAGGGCGGCCTGCCGGTATGGGACGCGGCGCCGGACAACGTGTGCTTCCGCTGGCGGGCCGGCGACGACGTGGACGATGCGTTCGCGCGCGCGGCGCATGTGGCCCGGGTGCGGGTGGTCAACAACCGCATCCATGTCGGCTCGATGGAGACGCGCGGCGCGATCGGCGCGTTCGAGGACGGGCGCTACACGCTGGTCACCGGCAGCTAGATGCCGCACTTGCTGAAGGCGGCGCTGGCGCAGGTGCTGCGCGTGGAGGCGGACTGCATCCGCGTGCGCATCGCCGACGTGGGCGGCAGTTTCGGGATCAAGAACGCGCTGGCGCCCGAGCAGGCGCTGGTGCTCTGGGCGGCACGGCTGGTCGGGCGGCCGGTCGCGTGGATCGGCGACCGCAGCGACGGGTTCGTCTCCGACTACGGCGCGCGGGACAACGTCACCGTCGGCGAGTTGGCGCTGGACGCCGGGCACCGGTTCCTCGGCCTGCGCGTGGAGACGGTGGCCAATGTGGGCGCGTATCTGGCGCCGAAGGGCGAGCTGTCGCCGACATCGAACACACCGGCGCTGGCGGGGGTGTACCGGCTGCCCGGGATCGCGGTGTCGGTGACCGGCGTGTTCACCAACACCGCGCCGACCGAGGTGTTTCGCGGCGCCGGGCGGCCCGAGGCGGTCTATCTGCTCGAACGGCTGGTGGACGCGGCGGCGCGCGATCTCGAGGTCGCGCCGGATGCGTTGCGCGCGCGCAACCTGATCCGGCCGGACGAGCTGCCGTTCGCCACACGGCTCGGCCTGACCTACGACAGCGGCGACTTTCCCGGGATGCTGGCCGACGCGCTGGCGGCGGCGGCGGGCTTCGCCGAGCGCCGGGACGCCGCGCGCGGCCGGCTGCGCGGGTTCGGCATCGCGCAGTATTGCGAGCGCGTCGGCGGCGGCTGGGCCGAGGACGCGTGGATCGAACTGCGCGACGACGGGCGCGCGACGGTGCTGATCGGCACGATGTCGAACGGGCAGGGGCACGAGACGGCCTATGCACAGCTGGTTGCATCGCGGCTGGGGCTGGAGCCGGACGGGATCGACGTGGTGCAGGGTGATACCGATCGCATTCCGTCGGGCCACGGCACGGGCGGCTCGGCCAGTCTGGCGATCGGCGGGGCGGCGCTGGGGTTCGCCTCGGACGACCTGATCCGCCGCGCGCTGCCGCTGGCGGCCGACGCGCTGGAGGCGGCCGAGGCGGACATCGTGTTCGAGGACGGCGCCTATCGCATCGTCGGCACCGACCGGCATGTCGGCCTGCGCGACGTGGCGCGGCGGATCGGCGGCACCGTGCTGTGCGACGAGGGACGTTTCGTGCCGCGCGTGCCGACATTTCCGAACGGCTGCCACATCGCCGAGGTGGAGATCGATCCGGAGACGGGGATGGTCGAGCTGTGCGCCTACCGGATGCAGCACGATTTCGGGCGCGAGCTGAATCCGCTGCTGCTGGAGGGACAGATGCAGGGCGGGGTGGCGCAGGGGATCGGGCAGGCGTTGCATGAGGGCGTGGTGTACGATCCCGACAGCGGTCAGGTGCTGACCGGCTCGCTGATGGACTACTGCGTGCCGCGCGCCGCCGACCTGCCGCCGCTCACCTTGCGGACGCGCCCGACCGAGTGTCCGTCGAATCCGCTCGGCGTGAAGGGCTGCGGCGAGGCGGGCGCGGCCGGCGCGCCGCCGGCGGTGGTGAACGCGGTGCTGGACGCGCTGGCACCGCTCGGCGTGACCAGCTTCGACGGCCCGGCGACGCCGTTCCACATCTGGCGCGCGATGCAGCGCGAATAGCGCGGAGAATTCCCGCCTCTCAATCGCCGCCGGCGGGCAATGCCAGCCTCCCCGTAGCCGCCACTGGAGCAGCACTATCTTTTCGTCTCCGGTCCCATTGCGCGCGGCCGAAAAGCCCCAATTCTACGGTCCCTGACCCGCTCGGATGCAGGAGCCGCCACGATGAGCCGGATCCACGTGTTGCATGAAAACCCCGCCT
>DATEQV010000267.1:0-6003 GCA_035272265.1 Acidisphaera sp.
GCCGGCGAGTTCGAGATCCATCAGCAGGAAGGCAAGATCGTACAGCACGTCGATGCAGCTGATGTCGTCGTTGAACTCGATGCAGTCGAACAGTGTCGGCCGGCCGGCAAACAGACAGATGTTGGCCAGCCGCAGGTCGCCGTGGCAGCGGCGGACCTTGCCCTGTGCGCGCCGTTGATCGAGCAGCGGCGCTGCGGCGCCGAGTGCGGCCGCCGTCGCCGCGCTGAGCTGCCTGACGGCCGCGCCGTCTAGTTCCGCGGCGACGTTGGCGAGTTCGCGGCTGTTGTCGGCGATCACGCGCCGGATGGCATCGCTGCCGCCGTGTGCCGACGTGATCTCCGCGTCGCGATGGAAGCGGGCCACCGTCTCGCCCAGCGACCGCATGAGTTCCGGCGACAGACGGCCATCGCCGGCCATGTAGTCGAACAGGTCCGATTGCGCGAACCGGCGCATCTGCACGACGTGGTCCAACGCCGGTCCGGCGCCGTCGAACGTCAAACTTCCACCCGGTGCACGGTTGATCGAACGTACGCCAAGATAGAGGTCCGGCGCCGTCCGCCGGTTCAGCCTGACTTCCGCGTCGCACGCTGCCTGACGGAGATCGCGCGTGGTGTAGTCGAGGGACACGTAGCGGATGGCGCGCTTCAGCTTGAAGGCGTGCTCGCCGGCGAGGAACACCAGCGAGCAGTGCGTCTCCACGCGCTCCACCGTCCCGTCCCGGATGCCGTAGCTTTCGGGCCGCGAGAGGAATGCGATGGTTTCGCTCTGGTCGTCGCCGCCAGCCGGCAGCGCGGTCATGGATGGCCTACCCGGTCGGATGCTGCGTCGAGGTCCGCCGCCATCTTGCGGATGCCCGGGCTGATCGTCACCGCAACAGAGTGGGGCTCCAGCCGGCGCAGCGGCGCCGGCAACCGCCGGAGTTCCGCCGCTGCGTGGTCCCGCGCCTGCGCGAGCGTCGGCGCGTCGCCCAGCCGCTTGCCGGCGCGCATGGCGGGGCGCAACCGGGGCGAGCCTTCCGCCGGCTCGTCGATCAGTGCCACGACGTCGCCGCTGATCGTGCCGTCCGCGCCGTAGCGGCGAAACACCTGTTTGCGGCCGGGCCACGTCGCCTTGCCCTCGCTCCGCTTGCGGCGCGGGCGGCCGGCGTATTCCTGCAGCTTGTAGGCGCAGTCCAGCGCCGGCGCATCCGAGGACGTCGTGAGGCTGGTGCCGACGCCGAAGCCGTCGATCGGGGCGTTGCAGCGACACAGTTCGTGCAATTGCGTCTCGTCCAGGCCGCCGCTCGCGAAGATGCGGATGTCGCGGCACCCCGCTTCATCGAGGATCGCGCGCACCTTGCGCGCGTGCGTTCCCAGGTCGCCGCTGTCGAGCCGCACCGCACCGATCGTGATGTCCTCGGCCGCGAGGCGTTGCGCCATGCCGGCAACGGTCGCTGCAGCGCGCTCGGTATCATACGTGTCGATCAGCAGGGTCAGCGCCCTGGGCCGCGCTCGGGCGAAGTGCTCGAACGCGAGCGCTTCGCTGTCGTGTGCCTGCACGAAGGAGTGCGCCATCGTCCCCGCCAAGGGGATACCGAAGCGACGGCCGGCGAGAACGGTTGCCGTGGCGGAGAATCCCGCCAGATAGCTCGCGCGCGCGGCCAGCAGTCCTGCCTCCGCGCCGTGCGCGCGCCGCAGCCCGAAGTCGACCAGCTGCTTGCCGGGCGCGGCCAGCACCATCCGCGCCGCCTTCGAGGCGACGACCGTCTCGAAATGAAGCAGGTTGATCAGGCGGGTCTCCACGAGCTGCGCCTGGGGCAGCGGCGCCGTGATCCGCAGGATCGGCTCGTCGGGGAAGAAGACCGTTCCCTCCGGCATCGCATCGACGTCGCCGGTGAACCGGAAGTCCGCCAGCGTCTCGGCAAAGCCGGGCGAGAACAGGCCGGACGCCGTCAGCCACGCCCGCTCCTCCGGCGAGAACCGCAGCGTCTCGAGGAAATCCAGCGCCTGTTCCAGGCCGGCCGCCATCAGGAAGCCGCGGCAGGGGGGAAGCTTTCGGAAGAACAGCTCGAACACCGCCGTCTCGGCCATGCCGTTCGCGGCATATGCCTCCAGCATGGCAAGCTCGTACAGATCGGTCAGCAGAGGGCTTGGCTCTGGCATCGTTTGCCCAAGAAGACCGACCAGCATCGCGACGACGCGGCCGTTCCTCCTTGACGCAGGTCAATGTGGGAGCGAACGCCGCCCGAAATGACGCGGGCGCAGCAAACGCACGAGCCGCTCGCGCATGCTGGGCGCTGCACGGGGCGCCGCAGCGTCGTCACGCCGCCAGCGCGTGATCGAGCTCGCGGTCGATGATGAGTTCGTTCACCAGGCCCAGCTCGATGCAGCGGAGCACGATCTTGCGCCGCCGCGCGCCGACGGCGAGCATGAGCACCCCGGGCTTCTCGGGCGTGAACCCGGCCGTCATCGCCGTCTCGGCGCAGTGCCGCAGATGCTCCAGGCGCACGCCCGTCCAGCGGTCGTTCATCGCCTTGATGCGGTCTTCCTCGGCCCTGCTGATCCCCGCCGCGGGGATGATGACGCCGCCGACGTCGCCGACGCTGGTCCGCTCGAGGTCGAGCTCCGAGATGTCGCCGCTGGCGATGCGCTCGTTCAGGAAGATGCCGCGGTGCCGCCCCTCGACCGTTCCGACGCTGGTCAGGATCGCGTCGAGCCGGTTCGCCAGAGGGGGCCCGTTGGCGGCCTGCTGATCGGCCGCGCCGAACACGTGGGTGTAGCCGCGGACGCGGCTGATGAAGCGGCGGATCGTCTCGACCTCGGCGCCCTTCCTGAATTCGAGCGGGATGAACGCCTGCACGCCGGCAATGGACGGCGTCGTTCGGTCGGCGCGATAGCCGGGATTGAAGGCGCTGGTCAGACGCAACGCGAGCACGGACGACGAGTGGTTGCTGGGATCCCCGGGGTCGCGCAGCGGCTCGCCGCAGAGCGGGACGAACTGAACCTGATGGGTCGCACCACGGCGCCTGGGCGCCTCCACGAGCTTGCCCAGCGCGTCCACCAGGCCCGAGAGCGTGTTGCCCCACGTGACGCCGACCAAATGCGCCTGGCCGAGCAGCGCGGCGACGATCCGCGCCGAGGCGGGCGCGATGCTGCCGCCGGGCAGAACGTCGATCAGCGTCGCCCGGTTGAGTAACTTGCCGCCGTCCGTTCTCTCGAAGGTCGCGCGCAGCCTGTCGAGCGTACGCGCGGCGGAGAAGAAATACTGTTCGGCGAGATTCCAGACAGCGTCGTCCGCCTTCTTGAACTCGGGGTTCTCTGCAAGCCATCCGGTCCTGCGCGCGTCCTCAAGCAGACGGGACACCTCGCCCTGCGAGACGTCGAGCTGCTCGGCGATGTTGCGCTGCGGCGTGCCGACGCTTCTCAGCTTCGCGGCGGCGGCAACGAAGACCTCGCGATCAACGGCTGGTTTGCTCCGCATGGCCCTTGCCTTTCGCTATGAGAATGATCCGGCACCCCCTTTTCCGGGCCGGCGGCAAGATGAATATTAGGCAACATACAAGCTGCTGTAAGAAAATTCAATAAAACCCGAGAAAGTATATTCCGGCTGGACTCAAAAGCGGGTCGGGGCAAACATGGGGCCCCTGTCCAACCGGTGCAATCGCGCGCCCCACGAAATGCCAGGCAAACTGCGAATGTTCGAGTCCAAGCCGTCCCGCTCCTGCTCGCCGCGCGCCGGCCCACCGGCCGCTCGGCGTCCGGCCGGGGAAACGGGTCCGCCCGCGCCGCGTGCCGTCCTCCCGGCACGTCATGCGCGACCGCGCCCGGGACGCAGGGAGGCGAGTGCAGAAGCAGCACGGACCTGGCCGGAGAAACCGCCATGTCCGCTCCTTCGATCTCGATCCGCATCGAGTCTCCTCTCCCGCCGGGGCCGCTCCACCTACCCGACGCGCTGACGGCGCTTGGCGCAATCGTCACCACGATGCATCGCAGCGTCGACGCCTGCGCGCTGCAGTGCCGTTCCCTGCCGCCGTCGCCCGACCTTGCCGCCATCATCCCGCGCCTGTGCCCGTTCCGCTTTCGTTGGCACCACGCGCCGCACCTGGACGTCGATTGCGTGATCAGCCTCGGTGACGCCGCCAGCGCGCCGATCGACGGCTGGCACCTGCAGGTCCGCACCGACGACGCCGATTTCGCCGCCAGTATCGCCGACGAGTTCGGCGCGCTCGGGTGCAGAATCGCGGAGGGCTGCGAGGTCGTCCCGTTCATCGCAGCACCGCGCATCCGCTACGGCGGCGCCTCGGCGTTCGTCCGCGCCGTGCTCGCGTCCTTCGTCCTCAAGCTCTGCGGCGAGCTGCCGCGGCAGACCAAGGTCTGGGATGACGACGAGGATAAGATCGGCCTCGACCTGCCGCGCCGCAGTGCGCGCGAGGGACTGCGCGAACGCCTGCCGATCCAGGTGCGGATCGACGACCCCGCCGCCTTCGCCGCCATCCATCCGCGCCTCGCCAAGGAGGGATTCGGGCGGATCGAGCTGCATCATGTCGTCCCCGACGCAGCGACGCGGCTGAGCCTCGATCCCGGTGCGCTGTCGGAACTCGACGCGCATGTCGAGGTCGCGGCCATCACGCGTGCGCTCGCAGGTGCCGCGCGTGAGCTCGGGATCGATCTGTCGCGGTATCCGCTGGCCGTGCGCGACCCGGCGTCTGACGGCGGCGCCGTCGTTACGATGCCGGCGGCTGCCATGCGCACCGGCGCGCTGCGCCCCTGGAGCCGTCTGCATCCGGACAGCTTCCCCGTCACCATCCGCGACGATGATCGCGAGGCCGGCAGCGCTTTGAGGCGGACACTGGAGGCTGCGGGATTTCCCGTCGAACGCAGGCACCTCGGCAAGATCAAGGCCGGGTTTGCCGTCTGCTGCGGCGCCGGTGTGCCGGAGCCCGTGCAGGAGAGGCTTCGCGGACTCGTCGATGGCGAGCTGCTCGAACTGGGCGCGCACGAGTTCGGGTTGTCGGGCCAAAGCGCCGACGGCGACCGGCTGGAGATCGAGTGGCCCGCGCGCGCGTTCCGCGAAGGCCGGCTGCTGGCGGAATTGGCCAACCCACGCCGCTACGCCCTGAAGGTCTTCGGCCCGAGTGCCGGGGTGATCAAGCCGATCAAGGAAGCGCTGGCGCCGCTCGGCTTCCGCTCGCTGTGCACCGAAGTCACGCGCCGGGACGGCGAGGCAGAGGAACTGCAATTCGGCGGCGCGCCGTGTCCGTTACTTACACGCATCGAGACGGTCCTGGCCGAAGCTCGGCCGGACCTTTCGCTCACCCGCAACAAGATGTGGCCGATGACGGACCACGACATCTGGGTCCGTCTACCGCCGACGCTCACCGCGCCGGCTCCGGTCCCCGAAGCCATACTGATTCAGCCGCCGAGGCCGCCCGTGATCCGCAACGACCCGCCGACGCGCGGGCCCTTCCTCCGCGTGAGCGACTCGCATGTGTGGATCGCCGGAATCGCGCTGCCTCGGATCGGCAACGCCGTGCCGCATGCGCGCGCGGTGCCGCTGTCACGTTTCGCCGGGTTCTGCATCGACCAGGAAGTCGCGCAGACGCTCTGGCATCTGGCGATCGCGCTGCGCGGACGCCTGCCGGCCGCTCTCGAAGGCCCGACTGCAGCCAGCAAGACGTGGTCCATTCTCTATCTCGCGTCGCTGCTCGGCGCGGGCGTCTACCGTCTCAACTTCTCGGCGCAGAGCGACGTGTCCGAACTGGTCGGCAAATACGTGCCCGATACTGAACAGGCGGCGACGTTCCGCTTCGCCGACGGCGCTGCGCCCAGCGCCATGCGCGAAGGCGCGTGGCTGGTGATGGACGAACTCGACCTTGCGCCGACGGAGATCGGCGAGCGCTGCAACTCGCTGCTCGAGACGCCGTACCCCGCCCTGCACCTTGCCGAATACGACGGGCGGACCGTCGAGGCGCATCCCGGCTTCCGGGTCTTGTCGACATGGAACGGCACTGGCTACGCCGGCCGG
>DATEQV010000268.1:0-12240 GCA_035272265.1 Acidisphaera sp.
GGCGAGGACGCCCGGCACGCGGCCCTGCGGGAGTTGAACGAGGAGACCGGGCTGGTCGCCGCCGCGGGCGACCTCGTCGATCTCGGGCTGCACGCCTATCGGCCAAGCAAGGACCTGGCGTTGTTCGCCTGGTACGTGTCGCAGATGCCGGATCCGGCAAATCTGGTCTGCCGCTCGACATTCACCGCGTGGGATGGCCGGCGCAGGCCGGAGTTCGACCGCTTCGTCGTCGCGGCACGGGGCGAGGCGGAACGACTGGTCGGCGAGTCATTGCGTGCCGTGCTGCTTCGCGCGTGGGTCGGCCCGCAAGATAAGCCGGCGCCCAGGGCGTGATCTTGGTTAGGAGCGCGTGACCTGTAGTATCAACCGCACCCTCATGGACGCGCCCTCAACCGACTCACGCGATGCTCATCTGTTCGGGCCCGGGCCGAAGCGCATCCTCGCGCTCGATGGCGGCGGCGTGCGCGGCATCATATCGCTGGCGTTCCTTGAGCGTGTCGAGGCGCTGCTGCGCGAGCGGTCCGGCAATCCCGCTGTTCGCCTGGCCGACTACTTCGACCTGATCGGCGGCACGTCGACGGGTTCCATCATCGCCGCCGGCCTCGCCCTCGGCTTGCCGGTTGCGCGGCTGATCGACATCTATGTCAACCTCGCCCGTGAGGGGTTCCAGCGCCGCGGATGGTTCGGCGGCCTGCTGGTGCCGAAGTTCCGGGCCGCCGCCCTGGAGCGCGCCATCCGCGCGCAGGTCGGCGACGCCACGCTCGGGTCGGGAGCGCTTCTCACCGGTTTCGCGGCGATCGCCAAGCGATTGGACACGGCCAGCGTGTGGGTGTTCCATAACCACCCACACGGCAAGTTCTTCGGCCCGAGCGAGGCAAGTCAGGCGTCGGTGCCCAACCGTGACCTGCTGCTTGCGCAGATCATCCGTGCGAGCACGGCAGCTCCCAGCTATTTCGAACCGGAGCTGATCGAAGTGGCGCCCGGCACACGCGGCGCGTTTATCGACGGCGGAATCAGTCCGCACAACAACCCCGCGCTGTTGTTGCTGATGCTGGCGACCATCAACGGATATGGCTTTCGCTGGCCGACCGGAAGCGAACGGCTGCTGCTCATGTCGATCGGCACCGGCGGCGGCGCCGCGCCGCCGCACCCCGCCGACGAGCTGGTTCACAAGCCGGCGTTGTTGCTTGCGGTCGGGTCGCTGCAATCGTTGATGCTCGACTGCCACTGGCTCGGCCAGGCGCTGCTGCAGTGGATGGGTCAGTCGCCGACGCTTTGGCCGATCGACGCGGAGGTGGGCGATCTCGGCGCCGACAGGCTGGGCCCCGAGAAGCTGTTTCATTACGTGCGCTATGATGCGCCGCTCGACGCAGCGTGGCTTGCCGCACGGGCCGAATTGATCGTGTCGGAGACGGAGCTGGTCGGACTGCGCGCGTTCGATCGCCCCGAGGCGGTGGGCCGGTTGCTGGAGATCGCCCGCTGCGCCGCAAATCGCACCGTGCGGCCCGAGCACATACCGGATAAGTTCGACATCGCCGGTTCGAACTGACGCGCGCCGCGCGGACGCAGTTTCGGCATGACTCATGAGTTTGACCGCATGGGAGACGGCGATGCGCGAAGGCTTCATGGTCTACGGTGCCACCGGATATACCGGGCGCCTGATCGCGCGGGCGGCCAAGGCTGCCGGGATGGCGCCGTTGCTCGCGGGCCGCGATGCCGACCGGCTCGGCCGGGTCGCGCGTGAACTCGGCCTGAAGTCTCGCGCGATCTCGTTGTCGGACACGAGCGCCCTGCGCCAGGCGCTGTCGGAGGTGACGGTCGTCCTGCACGCCGCCGGTCCGTTTTCGCGCACCTCGGCGCCGATGCTGGATGCGTGTCTCGCGAGCGGCACGCACTACCTCGACATCACCGGCGAGATCCCGGTGTTCGAGGCGGCCGCCGCGCGCGACGCAGCGGCCAAGCGGGCTGGCGTGATGGTGCTGCCGGGCGTCGGCTTCGATGTGGTGCCGAGCGACTGCCTCGCCGCGCATCTGCACGAGCGCCTGCCCGACGCGACCGAGCTGTCGCTGGCGATCGCCGCGTTGTCGACGATGTCGCGGGGGACGCAGAAAACCGCGCTGGAGGGTGTCGCGGGAGGCATGCAGCAGGTGCGGCGCGGCGGGCGGATCACCACGCTGGCGGCGCCTCTCGCGCGGGACTTCGACTTCGGCGACGGCCCCAGGCGGTGCCTTTCCGTCGGCTGGGGCGATGTCGCGACGGCGTTCCACAGCACCGGTATTCCCGACATCACGGTGTATATCCGTGCGTCGCGGCAGATCGAGCAGATGGTACGGGTGGGCGCCCCCGCGCTCTGGCTCATCGGGCTGGCGCCCGTGCAGGCGCTGCTGCGCGGGTTGATCGATTGGCTGCCCGCAGGGCCGAGCGAGGCGCAACGGGCCACCGGCCGCGCGGTGCTGGTGGGCGAGGCGCGCAACGCGGCGGGCGAGCGCGTCACCGCCCGCGTCGTCACACCGGAAACCTACGAACTGACCATCCGATCCGCGGTCGAGATCGTCCGGCGCGTCCTCGACGGTGGCGCCAAGCCGGGCTTCCAGACACCGTCGCTTGCGTTCGGCTCGGGGCTGATCGCCGCGATCCCCGGCTGCACGCTCACCGACCTGCCATCGTGACCCGCGCTACAGGTGCGCCTTCGCCAGCATCATGTGCACGCCCTTGTTGCCGTCCACCATCTGCGTGACGCGCAGGTTGCCGGCCAGCGAGCACAGCATGTAGGCCTGATTGCGCGACAGGTTGGTGCGCCGGCAGACGTGCCCGACCATCTCCCGCGTCGCCTGCCTCGCCGCGTCGTCCAGGTCTTCGTTGAGGCCGATCGAGACCAGATGCGTCGGCGTCTCGGCGAACGGAAAGTCGACCGGGAAGTCGCGCCGGACGGTCAGCCGGAACGTGCCCGAGATGCCGATCTCGAGCGCGGTGACGCAGACCTCGCCATCGCCCTGCACGCCATGCCCGTCGCCGGCGACGAACAGCGCGCCGTCGTTGAAGATCGGCAGATACAACGTCGCGCCGGGCTTGAGTTCCTTGTTGTCGAGGTTGCCGCCGAACGCGCGCGGCACGGGCGAGCCGCAGCGGCCCCAGGCTTTCGGCGGAGCCACACCCATGATGCCGAAGAACGGATCGAGCGGCAGCTCGGTGCCCCACGGCAGGACGCAGACGTGGCGTTCGCGGTCGATCGCCGGGTGGATGGTCTCGTAGTCGGTGAACTCGTCGGGCAGCGTCCCGACCAGCGGCAGGATCGCGACGATGCCCCAGTCTGTGCGCGGCACGGCTTGCAGGATGTCGACCTGCAGCGTGTCGCCGGCGCGCGCGCCGCGCACGAACACGGGGCCGGCGATGAAGTGCGGTCCCGGACTACCCTTGTGCGCCTCCAGCGCCGCCATATGGTCGGCGGGAATGCGGGATGCCTCGGGCAGGGTGTGGCGCCCGCCCGACGGGAAGGAGTGCAGCGTCACCGTGTCGCCGGACTCGATCTCCAGCACCGGCGGCAGCCGCGCGTCGAGGTAGCCGAACACCACGTTCTCCGGTGTCGGCGCGATTTCGTGATGGGCCATGCGTGTCTCCCAGCTCACCCCGTCATTGCGAGGAGCGGAGCGACGAAGCAACCCAGGGTCGCGCGAAAAGCCTCTGTCACGCGGCTCTTGGGTTGCACCCCGCCCCGCCTTCGGGTCGCGGTCGCAATGAGCGTTTTCTAGACCCCCGGACGCCGCGCGATCATGTCGACCTCGACGATCCCGCCGCGCGCCAGCGCGGTGACCCCGACGGTGGTGCGCGCGGGCAGGCGGTCGGCGGGGAAATAGCGCAGATAAAGCTTGTTGAACGTCGCGTAGTCGCGTTCGAACTCGGTCAGGAAGATGCGCACCATCACCACGTCCGCGAAGCTCGCCCCCGCGCCGCGCAGGGCGCGCGCTAGGTTGTCGAACACTTTCGCCGTCTGCGCCTCGATGCCGTCGGGGATCGGGCGGCTGTCGTCGTCGGGATCGGTCGCGAGCTGGCCGGTGACGAACAGCAGACCGCCGTACTCGACGACATGGCTGTACGGGCCAACCGGCGCCGGCGCGTCGGCGATGACATGGAAGATCGGCTCAGACATGCTCGGCTCCCTCGGGCAGTGCGGCCATCGCGGCGGTTCCCGCATAGCGCAGCAGGAACTGGCGGGCACGGTCGGTCTCCGGACGCCGGAAGAAGCTGTCCGGCGCCGCCGTCTCCACGATACGGCCGTGGTCGATGAAAACAATGCGGCTGGCAGCCTCTCGCGCAAAGCTCATCTCGTGCGTGACGACGACCATCGTCATCCCCGAGCGCGCGAGGTCGCGCATCACGGTCAGCACCTCGCCGACCAGTTCGGGATCGAGCGAGCTGGTCAGTTCGTCGAACAGCAGCAGCTCGGGCTGCATGGCCAGCGCGCGGGCGATGCCGACGCGCTGCTTCTGGCCGCCGGACAGGCGGGCGGGGAAGTAGTCGGCGCGATCCGACAGGCCGACGCGGCGCAGCAGCGCTTCGGCCTCGGCGCGCACCTGATCGCGCGGCCGGCCGAGCACGTGGATCGGCGCGGCCATGACGTTCTGAATGGCCGTCAAATGCGGCCACAGCGCGAAATGCTGGAAGACGAAGCCGATGCGCGTGCGAATGCGCGACAACTCCGCATCGTTCATCCGCACCGTGCCGCCTTGCCGTACGCCGACGCGCTCGCCCGACAGCAGCACCGTGCCGGAATCCGGCGCCTCCAGCCAGTTCAGGCACCGCAGCAGCGTGGACTTGCCGGACCCGGACGGGCCGAGGATGCAGACGGTCTCGCCGCGCGCGACCGACAGGTTGATGCCGTCCAGCACCAGATGGTCGCCGAAGCTCTTCGTCAGGCCGGTAACCTCGAGGACGGTGGTCACCGCCGCAGCTCCGCACGCGCGCCGACCAGGCCGACGAGCCGCTCGACGCCGACGCACAGCACCCAGTACAGCAGCAGCGCGGAGACGAACGACGCGAACGGCATGAAGTACTTCGCCTGAAGCACGGTCGCCGCGTGGGTCAGCTCGTTGACGGTGATGATGGTCAGGAACGCGCTGTCCTTGATGATCTGGATCACCTGGTTGCCGAGCATGGGGATCGCCGCGAAGATCGCCGGTGGCAGCACGATTCGGCGCACGAAGCCGGCACCATGAAAGCCGAACGCGTGGCCCGCTTCCAGCATTTCCGCCGGCAGCCCGCGCCACGCGCCGCGCAATAGCTCCGCCATGTAGGCTGAATTGTACACGATCAGCGCGACGAGTCCGCAGGTCCAGCTGTCCCACCGCAAGCCGAGCGACGGCAGGCCGTAATAGACCATGTAGGCGAACAGCAGGAACGGCACGCAGCGCATGGAGTCCACCAGCACGCCGGTCGCGCGTGACAGCAGCTGGTTGCGTGCCATCAGCGCGGCCGCCAGCATCGCGCCTGCGACCAGCGATACGGCGGCGGACAGCGCCGACAGCCAGAACGTGTTCAGCAAGCCTTCCAGCAGCAAGTCTCGCGCGTGCCAGACGATCCCGAACTGCTCGATCATGCGAAGGCCAGCCGCCGCCGCCGCGACTCGACCAGTCGTTGCGCGAGTACGAACATGAAGACGACCAGGCTGTAGATCACCAGCGCCGCAAGGAAGGGCGGCAGCGGACGGTAGGTGTTGGCGCCGATGCGCACAGCCGCGCGCGTGATGTCGACGACGCCGAGCACGGCGACCGCCGGGCTCGCCTTCACCAGCAGCGTCATCTCGTTGACCAGCGCCGGCATCGCCGCGCGCACCACCTGCGGCAGCACGATCAGCCGGAAGCGCAGCAGCTTCGGCATGCCGACCGACAGCGCCGCGTCGTACTGCTCACGCGAGAAGTCGACCAGCGCGCCGCGCCAGATCTCGGCGTTGAACGCGCAGGTCGACAGCGTCAGCGTGACGATCGCGGCCGGGATCGGGTCGATCGAAAGCCCGATCGTCGGCAGGGCGAAGAACACGAGCAGCCCCAGCGTCACCGCCGCTGCCGCGCGCAGCAGGCTCACCAGCGTCGCGACCACGGGGCTCGCGACAGGCACCTGCGCCCAGCGGATCAGCGCCAGGCCGAGCCCGAGCGGCAGGCCCAGCGCGATCCCAGCAAGCGACAGCGATACCGTGACCAGCGCGCCTTGCAGCAGGCTGATCCAGTCGTACTCGGTCATGCAGGCGGGTCAGGTGATGGTCCAGGTCTCCGGCATGTCCTCGAACGACTGGCCGAGCCACTTCTTCTGCAGTGCGTACATCTCGCCATTCTTGCGCTCGGCGGCGAGGAACCCGTTGAGGAACTCGAGCAGGCTCGTGTTGCCCTTCTTCACCGCCCAGGCGATGTAGGTCTTCGCCGCAACCGGCTGGCCGAGCGCGAACACGCCCGGCTTCTCCTTGATGAGAAGCTGCAGGTTGATGACCGTGTTGGTGACGTAGTCGGTGCGGCCGATAGCGAGATCCTGGCACGCCTCGGGATACGACACGTATTGCACGACCGACCCCAGCTTGCCGCCTTCCTTCTCCAGCATCGCCTGCAATTGCGGCAACGCCTGCAGCATCGCGCTGCCGGCCTGCACGCCGACGGTCTTGCCGCTGAGGTCCTTGATCGACTTGATGCTGTCGTCGTTGGCGCGCTTGACGTAGTAGACAGTTGCATCAGAAACCGGGCTGCAGAAATCCAGGAACTGCTGGCGTTCCTTGGTGATCAGCGCGGCGGTGACGGCGGCGTCGTATTTGCCCGTGTCCACGCCCGGCAGCAGGCCGGTCCAGGGGATGATCTCCTGCTTGATCTCGAACGACGCCTGCTTGCGCAGGATGCCCAGCAGTTCGGTGTCGTAGCCGGTGGGCTTGCCGTCCTGCACGAACTCGAACGGGCGGTAGTCGTCCTCGGTGGCAACGACCATGTAGCCGCGCTTCTTGATCTCATCGAGCGTCGCCGCGCTCGCGGCGCGGATGCCGCCAAGCGTTCCGGTGGCGAGTGCGGCGACGGCGATGCCGGCGCCGCGCAGGATGAAGCGGCGGGTCTGGACGATGGTGCTCATGGTGTGCCTCCTTCGGTTGGGCGCCGATCAGGGCTGCGCGGCCCAGATCACTGCGCGGATAGGCGTCGGGTCGAAGTTGTTGCAGGGGTTGTTGAGCTGCGGGCAGTTCGAGATGACGCACAGCACGTCCATCTTGGCGTGCAGGTCGACGTAGTTGCCCGGCGAGGAGATGCCGTCGACCACGGTCAGCTCGCCGTCCGGCCGGATCGGCACGTACATGAAGAAGTTGATGTTCGGCACGATGTCGCGCTTGCTCATGCCGTGCCGGCCGAGTTCCAGGATGAAGTTTTCCCGGCAGGCGTGCATGTAGCGGGTCTCGTGCCCGAAGCGGACGGTGTTGCTCTCCACGCTGCAGCAGCCGGCGGCGGTGTCGTGGTTGCCGCAGGTGTCGGCGACGATCGTCGCCATCGGCCGACCGGCGTTGGACACCAGCACGCTGCCGAGCCCGAGATACGCGCGTCCGCCCAGCGCCCAGGTGTCCTGCGCGCTGTAGCGTTCGCCGAAGTCGTGCGCGTTGTACAGCAGGAAATCGACCGCCTGCTGGCCGTGCGTGTCGATCAGGCGCAGCACCTCGCCGCGCCGCACGACATGCGACCATGGCCGCCGCGCCGGGATCACTTCGTCGAGGATCGCGTCGGCCTCGTGCCGCACCGGCGCGCTCATGGCCCGAAGAACCGCTCGGTGTTGACGAAGGCGCGCTCGGCCTCGATCCCGGCCGTGCGGCACGGGTCGTCGGGGCCGACCGGCGGCGGCGTCCAGACGATCGCCGTCACCGGCTTGGGGGCATAGGCCGGGTCGGGCGAAAGCGGGTGAGGGCAGTTCGATATCGCCGCGATGACGTTCATCTCGGCGCGCAGGTCGATGGCGGCGCCGGGCTGGGCGCCGTCCTTCTGCCAATGGAAAGCCCCGTCGCCGTCGGTGCGGATGCTGGCGAAAAAGGTGAGGCAGGGGCCGACGTCGCGCGGATCGAGCCCGTGCTTGGCGGCCGCGAGTTGCAGGTTCTCGCGGCTGTTGCGCAGGCCCTCGGCGCCATAGCGCCTTCGGTTCGTCTCCGGCGTGCTGCCGCCGAGCAGCGCGTCGTGGCCGTGGCCGCTGTCGGCGATGACCGACATCAGCACGCGCCCCATGTCCGACAGCAGCAGCGACCCGGTGGTCAGGTGCGTGGTCCACTGCACCTTGACGGTGTCGGCGGCGTTGTAGCGTTCGCTCGGGTCGTCGGCGTTCCAGAACAGCGCCGAGACGCCGTGCGTCCCGTGCGGATTGGCCAGACGCAGCGCCGTGCCGCGCCGCAGCCGCGCGGACCAGTACCAGCCGCCCGGGATGGTTTCATGCAAAAGGGCGCTGCCGTCGGGGATGTGGCCGGGATGCACGGCGACGGCCGACGCCTTGGCGCGATGGCGCGCAGCATCGAGCAGCGCCTCGTAGCGCGCCCGAAGCTGGTCAGGCGACATTTCGTGCGGTTGCAGCATGCCCTCTCCCCGCTCGGGCACGTCGGGTGTTGCACACGACATGCCAGGGCGCCCTGCCAGCCTTGCCGCGCGGCCATCAGACTGACATCTGCCCGCGGGATGCGCAGCACGGGCCAGGAGGTGTCGGTCGGATGGGCACAAGCGAGGAGGCGGGCTGGGTCGCGGTCGCGACACGCAGCGAGCTGGCCGAAGCCGGCGGTATGCTGGAGGTCGAAGCGGGGGCCGAGGCAGTTCTGCTGTTCGACCTCGGCGGCACGCTGTACGCCACCGGCGCGATCTGCCCGCACCATGCCGCCTTCCTTGCGCAGGGCACGGTGAGCGGCGACTGCATCGACTGTCCGCGCCATCAGGGCCGGTTCCACATCCCGACCGGGCGCCAGCTGCGCGGTCCGGCGTGTCCGCCGCTGTCGACCTATCGCGTGCGGATGGACGAAGGGCGGGTGCTGGTCGTGCTCACGCGCGAGGACCGTCCCGCCGCCCTTCCAGGGGCGCCGACAGTCGACGGCCCATCCGGGGCAGGTCTAAAGTAGGGTTGAACCGCGGACGATCCTACGTTCGTCGAAAAGCCGCCGAACTGGGCCGTCGCCATGAACGTGCTGTTCCTGCAGACCGCAGACTCGATCTACTGGCCTCTGCTCGAGCAGACGTCGCGTACCGTCCGGGCGTACTGCACCCATCACGGCTTCAGCTTCGAGACCTTCTTCGGCATCATACGCGGGTATTATCCCTGGCAAGCGACGCTGAACCGGATCGCGATGCTACAGGGTCTGGTCGATGCGGGCTTTGTGGGCTGGGTCTGCTACCTCGACGCCGACGCCTACATCGTGGACATCGACTTCGACCTGCGCGCCTATCTGCACGATAAAGCCGACAAAGCCTTGGTGATCGCGGCCGCAGCGCCGGATGCGCCCTGGTGGCACGTCAATTCCGGCGTGTTCATGGTCAACCTGGAAAGCCCGGTCGGACGGCGCATCGCCCGCCTGTGGTATGCGCGCTTCATGGCCATATCGGATGCCGAACTGCAGCAGTTCGAGGAGCGGTCACCGGAGCGCGGCGATCAATGGCTGCTCGCGCAAACCTTGCTCGACATGCCCGAGGCCGAGGCGCACGTCTTCATCGACAGGGGCACGCCGCACGTCATCAACTACAACGATGGCGCGTTCATTCGCCATCAACTCCGCGCCTACGGCTCGCTGAAGCAACGCCACGATCGCATCCGCGACGAGGTGGACGCGCTTCTGCGCTCGATGCCGACCTCCGAGGAGCGTGTCGAATTCGCCGGCGTGGCTGGTTTGCAGGAAGAACTCGCACGGGCGCTCTATCGGGTCGTGCTGTTGCGGGAGCCCGATCCGGAGGGTTTCGCGACTTGGCTCGAGTTCATCCGCAGCGGGGCGACGCTCGAGGACGTGATGAGAGCGTACTTCCGAAGCGACGAGTTCGCGCGCCGGCACCGCGACTTCATCGACGCCTATGTCGATCCGGCGCCAGTCGGCGATGATGAGGTCTGATGGCTTGCGCCTTCAGCGCCGTCCGCCGCGCCAGCTTTGCAGGATGCTGATGTAGTTCGCGCGCTCGAACGCCGCCGGGTCGCCGAGCTGATGCCGGCTCAGCTTGCCGCGGATGTCGCCGATCGACGCCAGCTCGCGGGCTTCCAGCCAGTCGGTCAGCTCCTTGACCATGGTGCGCATGTGGCCGGCGCCATGACGCAGCAGCGCGGACGCGGTCATCACCACGTCGGCACCGGCCAGCAGATACTTGATGACCTCCTCGGCGCCGTCCACGCCCGATGCGCCGGCGACGGACAGGTCGACATTTCCGACCAGCACGCCGATCCACAGCAGCGACAGGCGGATTTCCACCGGCGTGCTCAGCGCGAGGTCGCGCCGCAGTTGCATCGCGGCGAGGTCCATGTCCGGCTGGTAGAAGCGGTTGAACAGCACCACACCCGCCGCGCCGGTGCGCTGCAGCTGGTGCACCACGTCGCCGACCGCGCTGAAGTAGGGCGCGAGCTTCACCGCGACGGGCAGCGAGGTGGCCGCCTTCACCGCGCGCAGCACGTCGATGTGACGATGCTCGACCGCGCGTCCGTCGAGTCCCGATTCGACCGGGACGAAGAACGTGTTCAGCTCCAGCGCGCTCGCGCCGGCCTGCTGGATCTGCTTCGCGTAGTCCGTCCAGCCGTGATCGGTCATGCCGTTGAGGCTGGCGATCACCGGGATCTGCAACGCCTCGCGCGCCCGGCGGATCAGCTCAAGATAGCGGTGCGGCCCAGTGATGAAGCTCGCGCTCGCCGGGAAGTAGGACGACGTTTCGGACGTGCTGTCTTCGCCGGCGCCGGTCAGGCGTTCCAGCTCGTTCGCTTCGAACTCGATCTGCTCCTCGAAGATCGACGGCAGCACGACGGCCGCCGCGCCGGCGTCCTCCAACCGGCGCAGCGTGTCGAAGTCGCCGGTGAGCGGCGAGGACGATGCGACCAGCGGATGCTTGAGCGTCAGACCGAGATAGGCGGTTGTGAGGTCCATCGTCGTGCCCCGATCAGCCTTGGACCGGCTCGGGGACGCGGAAGCGCATCGGCTCCCACCCGGCCATTTCCTCGTAGAGCCGATATTTCTCCTCGATGCCGGCCTGCGCGGCGGCGAGCAGCTGCTTGGCGTCGTCCGGGCGCGTCTGCGTCAGCGAGCGATAGCGGATCTCGTTGTAGGCGTAGTCCTTGAACGGCCGGGTCGGGCGCGGGCTGTCGAGGCGGAACGGGTTCTCGCCGATCTTGCGCATCTCGGGATCGTAACGGAACAGCGGCCAGTAGCCGGTGGCGACCGCCAGATCCTGCTGGCGCATGCCGAACTGCATGTCGATGCCGTGCGCGATGCAGTGGCTGTAGGCGAGGATCAGCGACGGGCCGGCGTAGGCCTCGGCCTCGCGGAACGCGACCAGCGTCTGCTGCGGATTGGCCCCCATCGCGACCTGCGCCACGTAGACGTTGCCATACGCGATGGCCTGCAGTGCAAGGTCCTTGCGCGCGACTCGCTTGCCCGCGGCGGCGAACTTGGCGACCGCACCCAGCGGCGTGGCCTTGGAGGCCTGTCCGCCGGTGTTGGAATAGACCTCGGTGTCCATCACCAGCACGTTGACGTCGCGCGATGCCGCGAGCACGTGATCGAGGCCGCCGTAGCCGATGTCGTAGGCCCAGCCGTCGCCGCCGACGATCCAGATGCTGCGGCGGACGAGGTGATCGACGACAGACAGCAGATGCTTCGCGTCCGGGTCGTCGCCGAGCCCACGCAGCCGCGAGATGAGTACGGTGACGCGGGCGCGCTGGGCGCGGATTTCGGACTCGCGCAGTTGCGGGGCGGACAGAATGGAGTCTACCAGGTCCTCGCCGAGCTTCGGCGCCAGCTTGCGTGCGAGCGTGCTGGCCAGTTCCAGATGCTTGTCGCAGGCCAGCCGGAAGCCCAGGCCGAACTCGGCGTTGTCCTCGAACAGCGAGTTCGACCACGCCGGGCCGCGCCCCTCGTGGTTCTTCGACCACGGCGTCACCGGCAGGTTGCCGCCGTAGATCGACGAGCAGCCGGTCGCGTTGGCGACCAGCATGCGGTCGCCGAACAGTTGCGACAGCAGGCGCAGGTACGGCGTCTCGCCGCAGCCGCCGCAGGCCCCGGAGAATTCGAACAGCGAC
>DATEQV010000269.1:0-3936 GCA_035272265.1 Acidisphaera sp.
AGATCCGATCACCGGTGACGCCGACATCGGCGCGGAAACGCTCCGCGCCGGTGCCGTCGAAGACGGTCGCGTTCCGGACGATCAGGTCGCAGCGCAGTCCCATGAGCGGCCCTTCACGATGACGGCCTCAGCATAGCAACAGAGGGACGCTGCGGCGCCCGGTTCAAGTACGCGCGCCCGGACGGAAAAGATCAACCCTTCGGCTCGTCCTTGTCGTCGTCGGTGTCCTTCGTCACGCCCGCTGCCGCCGCGACCTCGGCGGCGAAGTCGCCGGCCTGCTTGTCGATGCCTTCGCCGAGCGCGAAGCGGTCGAAGCCCAGCAGCTTGGCGCCGGCCTTCTGCAACACCGCCTTCACCCGGCTCTCGCCGTCATGCACCCATACCTGCTCGAGCAGCACGACCTCCTCGTAGTACTTCCGGATCCGGCCTTCGATCATCTTCTCGATGACATTCTCGGCCTTGCCGGACTGGCGCGCCTGATCGGCGAGGATGTTGCGCTCGCGTTCCAGCGCCGCCGGGTCCACGCTCTCGACGTCGATCGTGTCGGGGCGGGTGGCGGCGATGTGCATGCCGACCTGCCGGCCGAGAAGCTCCAGCGCGTCCAGCTCGCTGCCGCCTTCGATCGCCACCAGCACGCCGATGCGGCCCAGGCCGGGGCGCACCGGCTGATGCACGTAGCTGGCGACCACGCCCTTGTCCGCCTTGAAGCGGCGGGCGCGGCGGATGGTCATGTTCTCGCCGACGGTGGCGATGAGGTGCGTCAGTTCGTCGGCGACCGTGCGGTCGGCGCCGGGATAGTCGGCATTGCGGATCGCCTCGACATCGTCGCCGACCAGCAGCGCCACTTTCGCCACCTGCTCGACGAAGGCCTGGAAGGCCTCGTTGCGGGCGACGAAGTCGGTCTCGGCGTTGACCTCGACCATCGCGGCCATGTGCGGGGCGGAGGCGACGCCGACGAGGCCTTCGGCGGCGATGCGGCCGGATTTCTTGGCCGCGGCCGACAGCCCCTTCTTGCGCAGCCAGTCGACGGCCGCCTCCATGTCGCCGCCGGACTCCGTCAGCGCGCGCTTGCAGTCCATCATGCCCGCGCCGGTCTTGTCGCGCAGGTCCTTGACCAGGGCCGCGGTGATCTCAGCCATGTCCTGTCTCCGTTGGCGTGGCGCCCGCCGTCAGGCGGCGGGCTGCTCGGCGGTGGCTTCGGCGGCGATGGCGGTCGGCAGTTCCTCGGCGGCGCCGATGTCGCGGCCGCTCGCGGCCATCTCGGCGGAAATACCGTCCAGCACCGCGCCGGCGACCAGATCGCAATAGAGCGTGATCGCGCGGATCGCGTCGTCGTTGCCGGGGATCGGGTAGGTGACACCGGTCGGGTCGCTGTTGCTGTCCAGGATCGCGATCACCGGGATGCCGAGCTTCACCGCTTCCTCGACCGCCAGCTTCTCCTTGTTGGTGTCGATGATGAACAGGATGTCGGGCAGGCCGCCCATGTCCTTGATGCCGCCGAGCGCGCGCTCGAGCTTGTCGCGGTCGCGCGTGATCTCCAGGACCTCCTTCTTGGTCAGGCCCTGGGTGTCGCCGGACAGCATGTCCTCGATCTGGCGCAGGCGCTTGATCGAGCCGGTGATCGTTTTCCAGTTGGTCAGCATGCCGCCGAGCCAGCGGTGGTTGACGTAGTACTGGCCGCAGCGCTTGGCGGCCTCGGCCACGTATTCGGCGGCGGCGCGCTTGGTGCCGACGAACAGCACGCGCCCGCCGGCGGCGGTGACGTCGCGCACCGCGCGCAGCGCGCGGTCCAGCATCGGGACGGTCTGCTGCAGGTCGATGATGTGGACTTGGTTGCGCACGCCGTAGAGGTACGGCGACATGCGCGGGTTCCAGCGCCTTGTGTGGTGGCCGAAGTGAACGCCGGCTTCGAGCAGCTGGCGCATCGAAAAATCGGGCATCGCCATGTCTGGCTTGCTCCTTTCCTGTCGTCCGGTTGTGCCTCCGCAGGGCCGAGCCTCGCGGCACCGGACCCGGCCAAGCCGGGAAAGGCGCCCTGCGTGTGAATTACCGGGCAAGCCCGGCGGCGGCGATATGGCCCAGATCGGTCCCGCAGACAAGCGCTTGGCCCCGGCGACGCGGCGACTCTGGGCTGCAAGATGGGGCTACGGCCCCGGCCGCTTGATGGCGAGCGGGCCGGGCGCCTGCACCAGCGGCATCAGCTCCATGCGGTTGACGTTCATGTGCGGCGGCAGTCCGGCGACCCAGGCGGCGGCTTCGGCGATGTCCTCCGGCGTCAGCGGCTCGATCCCGGCGTAGATCGAGGCGGCCTTCCCATCGTCGCCGAAGCGGACCGTGCTGAACTCGCTGCCGCCGACGAGGCCGGGCTCGAGCACCGTCACGCGCACGCCCGTGCCGATCAGGTCGGCCTTCAGGTTCAGCGTGAACTGCGCCACGAAGGCCTTCGAGGCGCCATACACGTGGCCGCCCGGATACGGGTAGCGGCCGGCGGTGCTGCCGATGTTGATGATGTGGCCGCGGTTGCGCGCCACCATCCCCGGCAGCAGCGCGTGCGTGATGCGCATCAGCCCGGTGACGTTGGTCGCCAGCATCGTCTCCCAGTCGGAGAGTTTCGCCCGTTGCGCCGGGTCGAGGCCGAGCGCCAGCCCCGCGTTGTTGATCAGCACGTCGACCTCGCGCCACCCGTCGGGCAGGCTGCCGGGCAGGGCGGCCGCCGCGTCGGCGTCGGTGACGTCGAATGCGAACGGCAGCACGGCCTGCCCGAGGTCGTGCGCGAGCGCCTGCAGCCGGTCGGCGCGGCGCGCGGCGGCGATGACGCGGTGCCCGTCGCGGACGAAGCGGCGGGTCATCGCCGCGCCGAAGCCGGCGGAGGCGCCGGTGATGAAGACGAGCATGACGCGTCCCTCCCGTTGGCGGGTCGAAGCCCGCGATGTAGCCTTTCGGCCAGCGCCGTCAAACGTCGGGGAGGACGCGGGCATGAAGATCGAACAGCTGTTCAGCGTGCAGGGCAAGATCGCGCTGGTGACCGGCGGCAGCCGCGGCATCGGCGAGATGATCGCGCGCGCCTATGTCGAGAACGGCGCCAAGGTGTACATCAGCAGCCGCAAGGCGGACGCCTGCGAGGCGCTGGCGAAGGAGCTGTCGGCCTACGGCACCTGCATCCCGCTGCCCGCCGATCTGTCGAAGATGGAGGACGTCGAGCGGCTGGCCGCGTCGTTCGAGAAGCACGAGACGCGGCTCGACATCCTGGTCAACAACGCCGGCGCCACCTGGGGCGAGAGCATCGACACGTTCTCCGAGCAGGGCTGGGACAAGATCGTCGACCTGAACCTGAAGTCGGTGTTCTTCCTGACCAAGCGGCTGCTGAAGCTGCTGGAGGCGGCGGGGAGCCAGCAGTCGCCGGCGCGGGTGATCAACATCGGCTCGATCGACGGCCTGCACGTGTCGGGTCTGGAGACGTATTCGTACGCCGCGTCGAAGGCGGGCGTGATGCACATGACGCGGATGCTGGCGAAGTTCCTCGGCCGGCGGGGGATCACGTGCAACTCGATCGCGCCCGGCTATTTCCCGACCAAGATGACCGCCGGCATTTCCGACGAGTTCAACAAGGAGGCGCTGGCGGCGACGCCGCTGGGGCGGTTCGGCCAGCCGACCGACATGATGGGCGTGGCGCTGTATCTGGCGTCGCAGGCCAGCGCGTACGTGACCGGCGCGACAATACCGGTTGACGGCGGCTACGCTACGACTGTGTAAGCCGCATCGCGCGGGTCACGGAACGGCGGGGGCACGAATGATCGGCAGGCGGAGCGTCGTCGCGGCGGCGGCGGGTCTGGTGACGGGGGCGGCAGCGCAGGTTCCGGTGGGCGCGCCGACGAAGCCCGGCGAGCGCGTGGCCGTGCGCAACGTGGTGCTGGTGCACGGCGCGTTCGCCGACGG
>DATEQV010000270.1:0-17408 GCA_035272265.1 Acidisphaera sp.
CCTTGACCGCATCGGCGACGCTGGACGGCTTTTCGAATGCGAAATCGTACATCGTGCTTACTCCGCCGCCATGCGCGGCTTGTTGGCGTTGATGATCGACCAGACCCTCGCGGACGTCGCCGGCATGTCGATGTGGCGCACACCGTAGTCGCGCAGCGCGTTGACCACCGCGTTGATCACCGCCGGCGGACTGCCGATCGCGCCCGTCTCGCCGCAGCCCTTCACGCCGAGCGGATTGTGCGTGCAGAGCGTGACTTCGTTGGAGCTCGTGATCGATGGCACGTCGTGGGCGCGCGGCATCGTGTAGTCCATGTAGCTGCCGGTCTGCAGCTGGCCGCCTTCGTCGTAGATGGCGTTTTCCAGCAGCGCCTGGCCGATGCCCTGGGCGATGCCGCCCTGCACCTGCCCAGCGACGACCATCGGGTTGACCACCCGCCCCACGTCGTCGACGGCGGTGAAGTTCACCACGTCCACATGCCCGGTGTCGGGGTCGATCTCGACCTCGCAGATGTGGCAGCCCGCCGGATAGGTGAAGTTCTTCGGATCGTAGAACGCGGTCTCGTCGAGGCCCGGCTCCAACTCCTCGATCGGGTAGTTGTGCGGCACATAGGCGGCGAGCGAGATCTCCGCCAGCGCCTTCGACTTGTCGGTTCCCGCGACGGTGAACTTGCCGTCCTTGAACTCGATGTCGTTGACGCTCGCTTCCATCAGGTGTGCCGCGATCTTCTTGCCCTTGGCGATGATCTTGTCGGTCGCCTTGACGATCGCCGAACCGCCGACCGGCAGGCTGCGGCTGCCGTAGGTGCCCATGCCGAACGGAATTTTCGCGGTGTCGCCGTGCACGATCTCGACCGACGACATCGGAATGCCGAGTTGGTCGGAGATCAGCTGAGCGAACGTCGTCTCGTGACTCTGGCCGTGGCTGTGCGCGCCGGTGAACACGCTGACGCTGCCGGTCGGATGGACGCGGACCTCGGCGACCTCGAACAGCCCGGCGCGGGCGCCGATTGCACCGGCCACCGCGCTCGGCGCGATGCCGCAGGCCTCGACATAGGTCGAGATGCCGATGCCGCGCAGCTTGCCCTTCGCTGCCGCCGCCTTGCGGCGCGCCTCGAAGCCGGCCCAGTCGGCATGCTTGAGCGCGGTATCGAGCGTGGCGGTGTAGTTGCCGCTGTCGTACTGCAGCGCGATCGGCGTCTGGTACGGGAAGGCCTCGGGCGGGATGAAGTTGCGGCGGCGCACCTCGACCGGATCGAGGCCGAGATCATGCGCTACGCAGTCCACGACCCGCTCCAGCAGGAACGACGCTTCCGGACGCCCCGCGCCGCGATAGGCGTCCACCGGCACGGTGTTGGTGAACACCGCCTTCACCTCGGCGTAGACCGCGGGCGTCTTGTACACGCCGGCGAGCAGCGTCGCGTACAGGTAGGTCGGGATGCTCGTCGAGAAGGTGGACAGGTAAGCGCCCAGGTTCGCCTGCGTCTTCACCCGCAGCGCGAGGAAATGGCCGTCCGCGTCCACCGCCATCTCGGCGGTGCTGATATGGTCGCGGCCGTGCGCGTCGGTGAGGAAGCTCTCGCTGCGCTCGGCGGTCCACTTGATCGGGCGGTGCACCTTGGCGGAGGCCCAGGTGACGGCCGCCTCTTCGGCGTAATGGAAGATCTTCGAGCCGAAGCCGCCGCCCACGTCCGGCGCCACCACCCGCAGCTTGTGCTCGGGGATGTGCAGTACGAAGGCGCCCATCAGCAGACGGATGACGTGCGGGTTCTGGCTGGTGGTGTACAGCGTGTACTCGCCGCTGTCGGGATCGTGCTCGCCGATCGCCGCGCGCGGCTCCATCGCGTTGGGGATCAGGCGGTTGTTGGTCAGCTCCAGCTTGACGATCTTGTGCGCCTTGGCGAATTGCGCATCGACCGTCGCAGCGTCGCCGATGTGCCAGTCGTAGCAGACGTTGTCGGGCGCGTCGTCGTGCACCGCAGCGGCACCGGGCTTCACCGCGTCGGCGATGCCGGCGACCGGCGGCAGGTCCTCGTAATCGATGTTGAGCAGTTCGGCCGCGTCCTTGGCCTGCTGGCGGGTCTCCGCCACCACCATCGCCACCGCGTCGCCGACGAAGCGCACCTTGCCGATGGCGAGCACCGGATGCGGCGGCTCCTTCATCGGCGAGCCGTCCTTGTTGTAGATCTGCCAGCCGCAGGGCAGGCCGCCGAGCTGGTCGGCCTCGACGTCCTTGCCGGTGAACACGGCGACGACACCGGGTGCTGCTGCGGCGGCAGCAGTGTCGATGGCCTTGATGCGCGCGTGCGGACGGTCGGCGCGCTTGATGTAGGCATAGACCTGATTCGGCCGGTTGATGTCGTCGGTGTAGTGGCCGCGGCCGCTGAGGAAGCGGTGGTCCTCGACGCGGCGGGGCGACGCCCCGATCCCCTCGAATGCCATGATGCGAACGTTCCCTGGATGGCCGGCGTACGTCGCCGGCGCGGTTGCTATCCGGCGAGCTTATTCAGCAGCCTGCGGCAGCTGCTTGTTGTGCATCAGCGGCCAGGCGGCGGCGACCGCCTTGACAATGTTGTGGTAGCCCGTGCACCGACACAGGTTGCCCTCGAGACCCTCACGGATCTGCTGCTCGGTCAGCCCGTCGGGGTGCATGTTCACCAAGTCGATGGCCGACATCACCATGCCCGGCGTGCAGAACCCGCACTGCAGCGCGTGGTGCTCGCGGAACATCTCCTGCATCGGGTGCAGCGTGCCGTCCGCGGCGGCGAGGCCCTCGATGGTCAGCACGTCGGCGCCATCGGCCTGCAACGCGAGCATGGTGCAGGACTTCACCGACTGGCCGTTGACATGCACCACGCAGGCGCCGCACTGGCTCGTGTCGCATCCGACATGAGTGCCGGTCAGGCGCAGTTTTTCTCGCAGCAGCTCGACCAGCAGCGTGCGGCCTTCGACCTCGACCGTATGGTGCTTGCCGTTCACCGTCAGGGCTACCTGCGGCATGCCCGTCCCCCCTTGTTTTGACTGGTCAGCGCGATGACCTCGCGCTCTCTCGAGGCCAGAGTCTATGGCCGCCGGGCCGATGGTCAAGCGCGCGCGGTCAGATCGACCGCAGGCGGCTCGTCTCGGCCAGCACCGCCGCGATCAGCAGGCGGAGGTCGGCCTCGGTCGTGCGGTGGTTGACGATGGCGCAGCGGATCGCGAGGCCGGCGGGCAGGCGCGTGACGGACGGCACCGCCACGCCGCTCTCATGCAGGGCGACCACCACCGCGTCGACCAGCGCGTCGATGTCCTCCTCGGCGCGCGGACGCGGCCGGAAGCAGACGATGTTCAGCGTCACCGGCGCCAGCAGTTCCAGCGCGTCGTTCGCCTCGATGTGCGACTGCAGCACGCGGGCGAGGCGGCAGGTCTGCTCGATGGCCGCACCGATGCCGTCCAGCCCGTAGGTGCGCAACGTCACCCAGGTCTTCAGCGCTCGGGCGCCGCGCGACAGGTCCGGGCCGTAGTCGCACGGCCAGGGCGAGCCGCCGGCAAGGCCGCGTGCGTTGCGCCGCAGATAGGCGTTGTCGGACTCGAACGCAGCGCGCTGGGCGGCGGCGCTGCGGGTGAGCAGGAAGCCGGCGTCATACGGCACTTGGCCCCATTTGTGGAAATCGAAGCCCACCGAGTCCGCCCGTTCGATGCCGGCGAGCAGCGGCGCGAGCGAGGGCGACAACACCGCGAGTGCCCCGAACGCGCCGTCGACGTGGAACCACGCGTCCGCGCCGGCGGCGATGTCGGCGAGTGCCGAGAGGTCGTCGATCCCGCCGGTATCGACGGTGCCCGCCGTGCCGACGACCAGGAAGGGCCGCCGCCCGGCGGCGCGGTCGTGGGCGACGGCCTCGGCCACCGCCCCGGCGACCACGCTGCCGTCGAGACGGACGGGGAGCAGGCGCAGCGCATCGGTGCCGAGGCCGGCCATGTCCATCGCTCGCGCGATGCAGCCGTGCGCGGCGGCCGACGCGTAGGCCACCAGCCCGCCGCCGTCGCCCACGCCATCGGTGCGGACCGCCGGCCCCAGCGCCGCACGGCGGGCGGCCAGGACGGCGAGGAAATTGGCCATCGAGGTGCCGGTGACGAACAGCCCGGACGCGTCCGCCGGAAAGCCGAAGAAGTCGGCCATCCAGCGGGCGATCTGGCGCTCGACCTCGATGCCGGCATGGTCGCGGCCGCCGCAGTTCATGTTCAGCCCGGCAGCCAGCATCTCGCCCAGCATCCCGGCGAAGCTGCCCGCGCCGTGCACCCAGCCGAAGAAGCGCGGGTGCCGGTTGCCGGTGGCGTAGGGGGCGACCAGCGCGCGCACGTCGTCCGCCACCGTCTCGATCGGCGCGGGCTCGACCGGCAGGGCGGCGTCGAAGGCCGCGCGCACGTCAGGCGGCATCGGGCGCCAGACCGGCCCGTCGCCGGACGCCGCCTGCTGCAGGTCGTCGAGCAGCCAGTCGAGCATCGCGTGCGCCTGCCGCCGCGCGGCGGGCCAGTCGGCAGGATCGAGGCTCGTCGTCGGTTCTTGCAGGCCGCCGTTCGCCAGCCCGTCATCGCGCGAAAGCATGCGTTCGTCCTGTTCCACCATGAGGGGTCGGGCCGATCAGCCCGACGTCAGACCGGCGGCTCCCCGTCGACCGGCTGCTTGCCGAAGCCGCGGATCATCTCCGCGATCACGGTTGCCGCCGCCTCGGCCTGTGCAGGATCGGGGCCCTTGGCGACCAATGCCACGCCGGTGCCTTCGAATCGATAAAACGGGTAGCTGCCAATATCGAGGCCAGGGAACCGCGCCTGGATGTCACCGAGTTTCGCGGCCAGCGCTCCCTCGGCGAGGCCATACACGTGCACGGCGCGGGAGACCACCGGCACGCCGCCGCCGAGCGAGGGGGCGAGCGCCTCGAACATCGCCTGCATCACGCGCGGGATGCCGGCCATGACGTGCACGTTGCCGATGGTGAAGCCGGGGGCGATCGAGATCGGGTTGTCGATCAGCGTCGCACCGCGCGGCATCGTCGCCATGCGCTGGCGGGCGGGGTTGAAGTCGCCCGGCTTGTAGTGGCGATCGAGCCGCGCCCACGCCTCGGGATGCGGCTCCCACGGCACGCCGAACGCGGCGGCCACGCATTCGCTGGTGATGTCGTCGTGCGTCGGACCGATGCCGCCGGTGGTGAAGACGTGGTCGAAGCGGGCGCGCACGTCGTTGACGGTCTGCACGATCGTCTCGGCGACGTCAGGGATCACCCGCACCTCGGTCAGCGGCATGCCGATCTCGCCGAGACGGGTCGCGAGATACTTGATGTTGGCGTCCTGCGTGCGGCCCGACAGCACCTCGTTGCCGATCACCAGCAGGCAGGCGGTCGGGTTGGTCATCGACACCCCTTCGGCGACTCGGTCACAGCAGCTCGCGCAGCAACGGGATCAGCGGCCTGTCGGCGGGCGGCATCTGGTAGTCGGCCAGCTTCTCCGGCCGCACCCAGGCGAGCGCCTGCCCCTCGCGCGCCTGCACCATGCCGCGCCAGCGCCGGCAGACATAGAGCGGCATCAGCAGATGGAACCGCTCGTAGGCGTGGCTGGCGAAGGCGAACGGGGCGAGGCACGCGGCCGACGTGTCGATGCCGAGTTCCTCCTGCAGTTCGCGGATCAGCGCGTCCTCCGGCGTCTCGCCGTCGCGCAGCTTGCCGCCGGGGAACTCCCACAGCCCGGCCATCGCCTTGCCCTCCGGCCGGCGCGCCAGCAGCACGCGGCCATCGGCGTCGATCAGCGCGCAGGCGGCGACCAGCAGGATCGGCTTCCCGGCAGCCACCGCGGTTGCCACGGGCGGCGGGAGCAGCGCGGCCTGCGCCTCGACGAACAGGTCCTGGCGGTCCGCCTCGAACCGCAGCACCGGCTTGTCGCAATGGTGCGCGACCCAGGTCTCCACGCCTTCGCCCGCCAGCCGGAAACCCAGGCGGCGCAGCACGACAATCGACGCCGCGTTGTCCTTCGCGACCGCCGCCTCCAGCCGGTCGAGGTCGAGGTTCGCCAGCGCCCAGCGCGACAGCCGCCCGGCCGCCTCGGTGGCCACGCCATGGCCCCAGAACCGTGGACCGACCCAGTAGCCGAGCCGCCCGGCCCGCCGCTTGGCGTCGATGCGCAGCCCGACCCCGCCAATCAGCATCTCGGCCCCGTTCTCGCGCCCGGTGACGGCGAGGTGATAGGCCGTGCCGGCCGCGATCTGGGCCCGCGACGAGGCGATCCAGTCGTCGGCCAGCGCGCGCGAATACGGGAACGGCACGGCGGCCAACATCTTCGTCACCCGCCAGTCGTTGATCAGCCGGTGCAGTGCCTCGGCGTCTGCCGGCTCCAGCGGACGCAGCAGCAGCCGGTCGGTCGCCAGCGGTGCGAAATCCAGCTGCACGGGCGCAATCGCGACATCGTTCAAGGGAGGGGCCTCCGGGAGGCCAACCTGACGCATCGCGCCACCGTGCCGCAAGCGCCGCTCGGGCATGCTCATTCGGCCGGTTCGGTTTCCTTCGGCCGATAGAGATGCGGCCAGCGGCGCGCGGTGATCGGACTGTCGCTGGCGTAGGCGAGGCAGGTGTCGAGCATGAGCGGCCTGTCGTCCATCCGCACCCCGCGCTTCATGCGGACGGAGTACATCGTCTGGTAGGCGGTGGTGGCGACCTGCTGCAGCAGTTCGCGGATATGCGTGCAGCCCTCCGGCCCGTCGACGCGGGCGAGCGCGTCTCGCAGGAAGCCGGGCTTGATCCGCAGTCCGGCGAGCCGGCTGAAGTTCGGCGCGGCGGCCGGACAGGGAGTCCAGGGCGCGTAGTCGGTCACCGCCTCGCACGCGACGATATTCAGCCGGTCGTCCACCGTCATGCGCAGCCACATGCCGTGCAGCGGCTCGCCGGCGGGGATCTCGCCGCGGTCCTCGTTGCTGAACGTGTAGCTCTTGGTGTCGGTCAGGTGCGCTTCGACGTCCACCAGCCCGTCGGCGCGCAGATAGCCGTGGATGGCGATCTCGCGGGTGTGCAGGAGGTCTCGGTCGGCGGCTGGGCTGAGCGGCATGGGTCCTGTCTCGGTCCTGTGGGCTGCGCTGCTGTGCAACATAGGGCGCCGAAGGGCAAACTCACGTCTGGGCGACCGGTTCGGGCTCCTCCAGCTCCAGGCTGAGGCGCCGCAGCTCCGCCGTGTGCGGGTGCGCGGCGCGGCCGGCGCGCAGATCGGCCGCGGACAACTCCTCGACCACCGCGGCCGCCTGCATCACGCCCACCCGGTCGCACAGGTGCGCCACCACGGCGAGGTTATGGCTGACCAGCACGTAGGTCAGGCCATGCTCACGCTGCAGGTCAGTCAGCAGGTTCAGCACCTCGGCCTGCACCGAGACGTCCAGCGCGCTGGTGGGCTCGTCGAGGAGGAGCACCTGCGGGCCGGTGATCAGCGCGCGGGCGATGGCGACGCGCTGGCGCTGGCCGCCGGACAGCTGGTGCGGGTAGCGGAACCGCGCGGAGGCCGGCAGCGACACGTCGGCCAGCGCGCGCACCACGCGGGACTGCACGTCGCCGATGCCGTGCACGATCAGCGGCTCGCTCAGCGCGCGGTCGACCGTCTGGCGCGGATGCAGCGAGCCGTACGGGTCCTGGAACACCATCTGCACGCGCCGGAAGAACGCTTTCGGCCGGCGCGCCGCGACCGGTTCGCCGTCGAGTTCGATGCGGCCCGTCCAGTCATGGATCAGGCCGGCGATGGCGCGCAGCACGGTGGACTTGCCCGAGCCGCTCTCGCCCACCAGCCCGAAGCTGCCGCCGCGCGGCACGCCGAAGCTAACCCCGCGCACGGCCTCGGTATGACCGAACCGCACGCGCAAGTCGCGGACGGCGATCACGCCTCGGCCCAGGCGGGGTCGCGCTGCATCACCGGCAGGCGCGGCTGATCGTGCGTCAGCGACGGCAGGCAGGTGAGCAGCGCGCGTGTGTAGGGGTGCTTCGCGTGGGCGAGGTCCCTTGCCGCGAGTTCCTCGACGATGCGGCCGGCATACATCACCAGCACGCGGTCGCAGAAATGGCTGACCAGCGGCAGGTCGTGGCTGATGAGCACGAGCCCCATCGAGCGGCGCGAGACGAGATCGTCGATCAGCCGCAGGATGTCGGCCTGCACGGTGGCGTCGAGCGCGCTGGTGGGCTCGTCGGCGATCAGCAGGTCCGGGCCGGGGGCGAGCATCATCGCGATCATCACCCGCTGGCCCATGCCGCCGGACAGCTCGTGCGGGTAATGGTCCGCGACGTGCGCCGGGTGGCGGATGCGGACCTGCGCGAGCAGGTCGACCGCCGCGTGCGCCGCCTGCCGGCGCGTGCCGCCGCGATGCGCGCGCCACGCCTCGGCGATCTGCGCGCCGGCGGTCATCACCGGATTGAGCGAGAATTTCGGGTCCTGCAGGATCAGCCCTGCCCGGCCGCCGCGGATACGGCGCATGTCGGACTCGCGGGCGCGCAGGACGTCGGTGCCGTCGAAGCTGAGTTCCTCGGCCTCCAGGATCGCGCCGGGCGGCAGCAGGCGCAGCGCCGCCCGCGCGGTGAGCGACTTGCCCGATCCGCTTTCGCCGACGATGCCGACCTTCTCGCGACCGACGCTCAGCGACACCTCGCGCACGGCGTGCGAGATGCCGGTCGGCGTGCGGAAGGAGACGGTCAGGTTGCGGATGCGCAGCACCTAGCGCTGCCTCGGGTCGAGCACGTCGCGCAGGCCGTCGCCGAGCAGGTTGAACGCCAGCGACGCGACGAAGATCGCGATGCCCGGGATCGTAGGCACCCACCACGCCTGCAGGATCAGGTCACGCGACGACGCGATCATCGTGCCCCATTCCGGCGTCGGCGGCTGCGCGCCCATGCCGAGGAACCCGAGCCCCGCCGCCGTGAGGATGATGCCGCTCATGTCGAGCGTCGCGCGCACGATCACCGCCGGGAGGCACAGCGGCATGATGTGGCGCACCACCACACGGGCGGACGACGCGCCGGTCAGCCGTACGGCCGCGACGAAATCGGCGTTGCGGATCGTCAGCGTGTCCGCGCGAGCCAGGCGCGCGTACGGCGGCCATGCGGTCAGCGCGATGGCGATCACCGCGCTCGTGATCCCCGGCTTGAGCGCGGCGACGAACGCCAGTGCCAGGATCAGGCGCGGGAACGCCAGGAAGATGTCGGTCAGCCGCATCAGCACGCGGTCGGCGATGCCGCCGGCGTATCCCGCGACGGTACCGACCAGCAGCCCGACCGGTGCCACCAGCGCCACCACCGCCACCACCATGCCGAGCGTGATCCGCCCGCCGTACAGCACGCGCGAAAACAGGTCGCGGCCGAGTTCGTCGGTGCCGAACCAGTGCGCGGCCGAGGGCGGCGCATTGCGGTCAGCCAGCGTCTGCGCGCCGGGGTTCTGCAACGCCAGCAACGAGGCCGCCAGGGACGCGACGATCAGCACCAGCACGGCGATCAGCCCCGCCATCGCCAGCTTGTTGCGGCGGAACTGGAGCCAGCGGCGGTACGCCTGTCCCCACGCCGCCTGACGCCGGCTCGCAGGCGTCTCGGTCAGCAGCCACGCGGTTGCGCTCATCGCGTGCGCGGGTCGAGCAAGCGGTACGCCAGATCGGCCAGCAGGTTCAGCCCGACATAGACGAGGCCGATGACCAGCGTGGCACCCAGGACGGCGTTCATGTCGGCGTTCAGCAGCGACACCGTGAGGTACTGGCCGAGGCCCGGCCAGCTGAACACCGTCTCCGTCAGCACCGCCCCTTCGAGCAGCCCCGCATAGGCCAGCGCCAGCACCGTCACCAGCGGCACCGCGATGTTGCCGAAGGCGTGCCGCCACACGACGCGGGTGCGCGACAGCCCCTTCGCGCGCGCCGTCACGACATACTCGGCGCCGAGCGCGTCCAGCATGAACGCCCGAGTCATGCGGGCGATGTAGGCGAGGCTGAAATAGGCCAGGATCAGCGCCGGCATCGCCAGATGCGCGAGCGCGTCCGACGCTGCGTCCCACTGCCCGTCCAGCATCGCGTCGATCACCAGCATGCCGGTGCAGCGCGGCACCATGCCTTCGTAGATGACGTCGATCTGCCCGGTACCCGGCGCGATGCCGAGATCGGCGTAGAACACCAGCAGGCACACCAGGCCGATCACGAACACCGGGATCGACTGCCCCGCCAGCACCACCACGCGCACGACGTGATCGAATCGCGAGCCCTCGCGCGACGCCGCGACCACGCCCAGCGGCACGCCGACGACGATCGCCAGGATGATGGCCGAGGTCGCCAGCTCCAAGGTCGCGGGGAAGAACCGCGCGATGTCGGCCGTCACCGGCCGCTGCGTCATCACCGACCGGCCCAGGTCGCCCGCCGCCAGATGCTGCAGGTAGATCCAGAATTGCACGTACAGCGGCTGGTCGAGGCCGAGCTCCACGCGCGTGCGGGCGATCACGTCAGGCGGCGCGTGGTCGCCCACCACCGCGATTAGCGGGTCGATCGGCACCGCGCGGCCGATCAGGAACGTCACCAGCACGAGGCCGAACAGCGTGATCGGCACGCTGGCGAGGTTGCCGACCGAGCCAAGCAGCCGCCGCGGCGACGGGCGGCCCGGCGAGCCCGCCGCCGCCGCTTCGCTCACGCCTTCCTGATGCCCGCGTAGCGCGTGTAGTCGGGCAGCGGACCGACATGCAGGCCGGTGACCCCCTTGCGCAGCACGGCGACGTCGTTGCGCGACAGCAGCATCGCGAACGGCGAGCGCTGCACGAACAGCTCCTGCATCTTGCGGTACATCGCGATGCGCTTGGCGGAGTCCAGCTCGCTGGCGGCGTCGCGGCTCATCTTGGTCAGCTCCGGATCGACGAAGTGGCTGCGCCACGCCAGGATCTTCAGCTTGCTCGCGTCGCTGTCGTCAGGGTTCTCGCAGAAGCCCTGCGCGTTGGAGTTCGGATCGAAGTAATCCGACCCCCACACCAGCATCGCCATCTGATGCTGCCGCGCGCGCGTCTTGGTGATGACCTGCTTCTGCTCGCCCGGCAGAAGCTGCGCCTTGATGCCCGCCTCGGCGAGGTTCGCCTGCACCGCCTGCGCGACGTCCGCGTTGGGCGAGGACGAGATGTAGTCCATCGTGATCTCGAAGCCGTCCGCCAGACCCGCCTTGGCCAGCAGCTCCTTCGCCTTCGCCGTGTCCTTGTGGTACGGTTTGTCGGTGACCGCACCGGGCAGGCAGCTGGGCAGGAAGGTCTGGCACACCTCCCAGGTGTTCGGCGTGATGTTCTTGGCGATCGCGTCGTAGTCGATCGCCCATTTGACCGCCGCCACCACCTCCGGCTTCTTCAGGATGTCGTTCGCCTGGTTCATGGCGATGTACATCGAACTGGCCTGCGGCGAGCGGCTGATCGTGTAGTCCGGGCTGTTGCCGATCGACTTGAGCTGGTCGGACGACAGGTTGCGCGCGATGTCGGCATCGCCCTTCTGCAGCAGCAGGAACTGCGCCGACGGATCGCTGACGTGGCGGATGACGACGCGGCGCAGGATGTCCTTGCCCGGCCCGTGCGGATTGGCGTCCAGGATCGCATGGTCGCTGGCCTGGAAGTCGGTCATGCCGTAGTCGCCGGCGCCGGCGGTGCGGGTCTTCAGCCACTCGTTGCCCATGTCGCCGTTGGCGGCGTGCTGGCCGACCACCTGCTTGTCGACGACGCTGCCGACATTGGCCGACAGGCAGTACAGCACGAAGCTGGTCGCCGCACTCTCCGGCAGCTCCATCACCAGCGTGCGCTCGCCGGAGGTACGGATCAGCTTGTCGACGTTGTCCGGCGTGAAGCCGAACTGGGTGATGATGAACGCCGGCGTCTTGTTCAGCTTGACGACACGCTGGAAGCTGAAGGCGGCGTCCTCCGCGGTCAGCGCCCGCCCGCTCTCGAACATCGCGCCGGGGCGGAGGTGGAAGGTGAACGTCTTGCCGTCGGGGCTGACGTCCCATTTCTCGGCGAGGTCGCCGGTGATCTTGGTCGCGTCGTTCGGATCGGGGGTGACCAGACGGCGGTAGCAGTTGGCGTCGATCTCGTTGTTGGAGAACTCGTAGGACTCGGCGGGATCGAAGCTGACGATATCGTCGATCTGCTTGACCATCACCGCGATGGTGCGCGGCGTCGCTGCGCGCGCGCCCCGCGTCAATGCCGGCGCGGCGAGTGCCGCGGCCGACGAGGCAGCCAGAAACGAGCGTCGGTCCAACATCCCAGGCCTCCGGTTTGCGTTCGCGGAATCCTACGCGCGGCCGTGTGGAAGCGAAAGCCTAGCTCAGCTTCGTCGCGCGGATGATGCCGCCGCCGGTGGGCAGAGTGATCCGCTGCACCTCGCCGCAACCGGCGGTGGCCAGCCACGCGGCATGTTCGGCCTCGGTGTAGGCCTCGCCGGCGCGGTAGAGATTCACGAACGTGACGTTCAGGTAGACCGCGAGGAATGGGCCGAGGCGGTTGTCGTCCAGGATGCCGCCGCCGAGGATATACACCGCGCCGCCCGGCCGCACCGAGGCGGCGGCGTTGGTGATCGCACGGGCCGCATCGTCGCGCGAGAAAGTCTGCACCACGCGCCCCATCACCGCGGCGTCGTGCGTGCCCGCGGGCGGTGCGGCCAGGATGTCACCTGCCTCGATCGTCACGCGCCCCGCGCCTCGTGTGTCGCGCAGGATGGGTGCGGCCAGCGCCGCCGTGCGCGGCAGATCGAACAGCACGCCGCGCATCGATGGGTGCGCGTCGCACAGCGCCGCGATCACGCCGCCCGATCCGCCGCCGATGTCGACGACGGATGCGCAGGCGGTGAAGTCGAACCGGCGTGCGAGATCCGCGCCCGACGCGATGGCGTTTGCGTGCATGCCGCGCAGCATCGCCGCCAGCTCGCCGTCGTCCATCGCGGCGAAGTCGTGCAACGCGGCGGGCTCGCCGGAGCGGATCGAACGGGCGGTGCGCAGATCGGCATCCCACAGCTGGCTGAGCAGCTCGTGCAGTCCGCCGATGTAGCGCGGCCGGCCCCTGACCAGGAAGGTCGCCGCCTCCGGCGTGTTGGCGAAGGCGCCGCCGCGCACCGCGAGCAGGCCGGCGACCACGAGCGCGTACAGCAGGCGCGCGAGCCGGTCCTCCGCCACGCCGAGGCGCGAGGCGATCTCCGCCGCCGGAAGCGGGCCGTCGGCGAGCTGCGTGAAGACCTCGAGCTGCATGCCGGCGAGCATCGCCAGTGCCGGCCCGACACCGGATTGCAGGCGCTGGATGGTGTCGGGGGTGGAGACCTCCGCCGGCTGGCTCGCGGATGGCTCGCCGCTCATGGCCCAACGTCCCTATGCTGTGGGAAGGTTGACTGGTGAGCGGGGTGTATCTTGCTGGCCCGACGGGAGTCACACATGTCGTCGCGGGAGGCGGCTTGGTCTGCTGGCGGTGCGGAGGGCGGCTTGATCTGCTGGCGGCGCTGCCCTAAGCCCGCCCTAGGTCCCGTTCGTCTAGAGGCCCAGGACACCGCCCTCTCACGGCGGTAACAGGGGTTCGAATCCCCTACGGGACGCCACGGCTATTCAATGGTTTAGTCCGGCAGGCTTACGCATTAAATCAGCCTGGCGTCGCTGTTACCAAGATAGCTACCAAGCATCCGCCGCGTGGGCCGGTCGGCCTTCATTCGAGCGTGTCCAGTGTTACACATGGCCGGGCTCGGTGGCGCCCCCCTAAGAGCGACATGGTCGCGCGAGGTTTTGTCGATGCTTCTCCACACCTTCGAGCATCTCGCACGGAGCGCGCTGCTGAGCTCGTGGAAGTCGCTTGGCGGTGCCTCCGAATCCCACCGCGCTTTCGCTTATCACAGCGCAGCGCCCTACGCCCCTCTTGAGGGGACCCGGCCCCAGGGGAATCGCATATGGATCTGGCGGTTGAGATTGGGGGTTGCGGCACCGTGTCGGGCTGGATTCCAACGATGGGATTCAGCGCTGAGGCCGCCCGGTGGAAGAGTTCGTCGCCTGCTTTGCCGAAATCGCCGATCCGCGTCAGGAGAACGCGCGGCACGACTTGCCTGAGCTGCTGATGATCGCGCTCTGCACGATGTTGTTCGGCGGCGAGGACTGCTCGGACATGGCGCTGTTCGGCCAGGCCAAGGAGCCGTTCTTGCGGCAGTTCATGCGCCTGCGCCACGGCATTCCCAGTCACGACACGTTCAGCCGGGTGTTCCGACTGCTCGATCCGGCGGCATTCGAGGCCTGCTTCACTCGCTTCATGCAGCGCTTTGCCCAAACCCTGTCGCGTGTGGTGGCGATCGATGGCAAGACGCTGCGGCGCTCGTTCGACCGGGCGGCGGGGAAGTCGCCGCTGCACATGCTGCATGCCTGGTCGACCGATCAGCGGCTGCTGCTGGGCCAGATGGCGGTGGACGGCAAGTCGAACGAGATCACGGCGGTGCCGAAATTGCTGGAGCTACTGTCGTTGAAGGGCTGCATCGTCACCGCCGACGCGCTCAACTGCCAGCGCACCATCGCCGCCAAGGTCGTCCAGCAGGGCGGCGACTATGTGCTGGCGCTGAAAGGCAACCAAGGCACCCTGCACGACGACGTCCGCAAATTTCTGAACGACCCCGCCCGGCGGGCCGAGATCGTCCACACCACGGTCGATGGCGACCACGGCCGTATCGAGACCCGCACCAGCTTGGTCTGCACCGACATCGCCTGGTTGCAAGAGCAGCACGCCTGGCCAGGGCTGGCCGCCATCGGGCGCGTGGTTCGCCTCCGAGAGATCGGCGGCAAGACCAGCTCCGAGACCGCTTACTATTTACTCAGCACCCCGTTCCCGGCCGAACGCTTTGGCGAGGTGGCGCGGGCGCATTGGGGGGTCGAGAATGGACTGCACTGGGTTCTCGACGTGACCATGAACGAAGACCAGGCGCGAAATCGAAAGGATCACGGACCGCAAAATATCGCCCTTCTCCGGCGCCTCGCGCTGACCCTTGCCACGCTTGAAGGCTCCAAGGGGTCGATGAAAGGCAAACTCAAGCGCGCCGGCTGGGACGATACATTCTTGGTCAGCCTCCTCGCACAATTCGGCGCCCTTCAAATGCGATAGCCCTGCCAGCGAGGGTTACTCGATCAAGGTCCAAGGGTTGCTTTTGCCGGCGCCTGCTCCACCAGTAGCAGAACTAATCGAGACCCCACCAGTAACCTTCCCGACTTCCGTCTCCGACAGCTCGCCGCTCTTAGCCTCGGGAGAGGGCTTTGTGGTCGCGCTGTCTGCTTTGTCAGTGGCGGCGGTCTGGTTTGTCTTCTGATCGGTCATGGCGTGTCTCCCACGGTGTGATGTTCTGTCGGGATGTCGTTCGGGCTTGCGCCATCGATCTGGTAAACACGACGTGGATGATGCGATGGCGCACTCCGGCGACGCTCCGATCGTGGCAGCCCGAAGCTTTGCCCGAGGGTATCACCCTCGGTCGTGGCGCTACACTGCAGGAAGAAGCTCTTCTTGTTCGCCACCCGCTTTCCTGCCGCCAGTAACCTCCGCGACGTCTTTCTCCGACAGCTCGTCGCTCTTTGCGTCTGGAGCAGGCTTCTTGGTCGCGTCTTCTTTCTTCTGGTCAGCCACGGTTTGTCTCCTCTGATGTGCCATTCGGTGACGCGGTGCGTGACCCCGCGCGGAAGCGAGCGTTACTCGATCAAGGTGATAGCGTTGGCTTTGCCGGCGCCGCCGCCGCCGCCGCCGCCAGCCGAGTGCGTCCCCGCCCCCGTCACATTCGCGATCTCCGTCTCCGACAGCTCGTCGCTCTTTACGTCGGGAGCAGGCGTTTTGGTCGCGTCTGCTGTCTTCTGGTCGGTCATAGTTGGTCTCCTGAGATGTGCCGCTCCGTACCGGAGCCGGGACGTTATCCAATTGATGCGGTAGCGTAAGGGCTGATAATCTTTAATCTTTGCCGCTCGTGTTGGGATCGTTGAGGTGCCGAGACGGCGGTGTTTTGAAAGCGTCGTATGCTCCGCCCGTTACCTTCGCAACGTCTGTCTCCGACAGTTCGTCGCCTTTGACGTCGGCAACGGGCTTTGTGGTCGCGCTGTCTGCTTTGTCGGTGGCGGCGGTCTGGTTCTTCTTCTGCTCGGTCGTAGTTGCCTCTCGCGACATGATGTCCTGTCAGGACGTGGTTCGGCTTTTGCGGTGCTTTTGCGGTGGCCGGGCGCAGATTGTGTCGTGCGGTGTATGACCCGGCGCCGAGCGAGGGTTACTCGATCAGGGTGATAGGGTTGGTCTTGCCGGTGCGGGTGCTCATGGTCCCCGTCTGGGCCTCGCCCCAGCTTCCGCCAGTCACCTTCGCAACGTCTGTCTCCGACAGCTCGTCGCTCTTTACGTCAGGAACCGGCTTTTTGGTGGCGTCGTCTACTTTCTGATCGATAGCGGTCTGGTCTGTCTTCTGATCGGTCATTGTGTTCCTCCCACGATGTGATGTTCTATCGGCACGTTGTCAGACTCATTCCTTTGGTCTATTGAAAGCGTCGTATGCGCCTCCCGTAACCTTCGAAACGTCCGCCTCCGACAGTTCGTCGCTGTTTACGTCGGGGACAGGCTTTTTGGTCGGGTCTGCCGTCTTCTGGTCCGTAGCAGCCTGGTTTGCTTTCGGATCGGTCATAGTGTGCCTCCTGCAGTGCGCGGTTTGGGTATTTGCGCGTGCGGACAAGCCCCGGTCCCATTTCCGGGGCCAACTTCAGGTGACTTTACCACCGCGTGCTGCTCGACCCCACGAAATACTTCCGCCACCAGTCACCTTTCCGATCTCCGTGCCCGACAGCTCGTCGCGCTTGACGTCGGCAACAGGTTTTTTGGCGGGTCAGCTGTCTTCTGGTCAGTGGCAGCCTGGTTCGCGTTCTGACCGGTCATAGCGCGCCTTTGACCGCGTGACGTCTTATCTGGACGCTGTCCAAACCTCACGATGACAATACGGTAGAGTCAACGTCGGCGATGTGACAGAGGGTTGCGAAGAGGCTTGGCCGAGACCTGCGCTTCCTCGCCGGTGCCAGGCGTCTCGCACCCTGCGGCAGGAGCCCTTCAGAGTTTGGCCGACTACCATTGGGACACCTGGGGTGGGCTGAAGTACAGCCCGCGGCTGGTGTTGCGGATACCAACGTAAGCACATGGTATCCATCTCGCGGTCGCAGCCGGTCGGTTCAGGTGGACCGCAGGGCGGCAAGCTGTCCGTCGGTCACTCGTCTTGCTGCACGGCAATATCGGCCTCCCTGGCGAAAAAGTGCTGCCCGACCTCATGCCTCCCCTCATTTCGGTTGAGAGATGCATAGTGAAAAAGAATCGGGAAACCTGTTCGGGGTTTCCGAAAAGACTCGAAATTGCGAGCCAGGCGTTCGAATGATGTTGGTCGACTGAAGGGCATTGCGGCGCGG
>DATEQV010000271.1:0-3821 GCA_035272265.1 Acidisphaera sp.
CCGTGGATTGCGGCGCTGATGATGAGCGCGATGCCGATGGCGACGGCACCGATCAGCACCGCGATCGCGACGTTCTTTTCCTCGTTGATCTCGCGCCAGATATGTTTGCTGGGCGCCAGTCGGTCGAGCAGCACGAAGCCGACCGCGTAGATCATCAGCCCGAGCGCCGAGTAGATGATCGCCTCGATCAGGTTGTGCAGATTGATCAGCGGAGTGTCCATGACCGTGTCCTATTTGTGAAAGCCGCCCGAGCTGCCGGTGTTGTGATACCCGCCGCCGTAGAATCCGCCGCCGCTGCTACTGCTACTGCTGCCGCCGCTGCTGGTCTGGCCGGGGATGCTGTTGCCGAAGTCGAGGCCCTGGTACTTGCCGTACGCGAACGCGCTGAGCACCAGCAGGCAGAACACGATATAGCGCGGCGGCAGACTCATCGGCTCAGTTGTCCCACCCGCGGCCCATCCGCGACAGGGCGTGGCCGATCGTCGCGACGACGGGCCAGGCGAGGATGGCCAGGAATGCCAGCCCGAGCAGCGCGTCGCTGGGCGTATGCCGCCGGACGGTGACGCCGATCTCGGTGTGCTTCGGCGGTGGCGGTGGCGGGGCTTCCGGCGCCTTCTCGCTGCCCACGCCGTATTGCGACAGGTCGGGCATGTGGAACAGCGCGGCGGGCGGCGCAACGTGGGGTGTGTCGGCGACCGGCCACTCGATCGTCGCCAGCAGCTTGTATCGGCCGCCCGGCACCGACGCGAACGTGTAGCGCAGCGTGGTGTGGCCGACGAACAGCCGCACCGGCGCGGGCGCATCGAACCGCCGGTTGCCGTCGTCCGACACCAGCGCGACGTCCGCCTCGAGCCAGTCGATCGGCGTCGATGGCGTCACCTCGATCGTCAGGTTGCCGCCCCGGCCCGGAACGTCGAACGCCTCGCTTGCCGGCGGCGCGCCCTGATCGGCACTGGTCGCGCTGAACGTGTGCGCGACGACCAGCCGGTTGCGGTCGCGGCCGAAGGGGATTCCGGCCAGCACGCAGAGCAGCACCAACGCCGCGCACGCCGTCAGCCACATCCTGCCCAGGCCGGACGGCCTGGTCGCTGCATCGGGTGGGGCCACCGCTTCCGGCTGAAGTCCGAACGCTTTGCGCACCGTGGCGTCGTCGAGCGTCACGCCGCGCGACCACGTCACCTCGTCGACGCTGCGTTCCTCCGACAGGCAGTAGGGCGGGGAGACGTACTCGTGCAGCAGGACGCTGTCGCCGACCTTCACGCGCCAATAGAACTCGCCCAGCACGTAGTCGGTCCTGGCCGTCGTCTCCGAGACCTTGCGGTAGCGGTTCGGGTCGCCCGGCACTTCGCCGGGGCCGCCGACCGCCTCGCGCAGCATCACGTACAGCGTCCAGACGCCGTCACCCAGGCTCAGGAAACGGAAGCCCCGGTACGGGTTGAACAGCAGGTATTCCTCCCACTGCTCGCCTTGCGCGCTGCGCTGTTGATAGCCGACCACCTCCCATTCCGTGCCGACCAGCGTGCCACGCGTGCCGATGGCGATCAGCGGCTGGCGCGTGCGTGCGGCCGCAGCGGCGATCAGCCGCACGTCCTCGTTGGCGACATCCAGCACCGCGCCGCAGGAAGGGCAGACGGCGGTGACGCTGCTGCCCGCCGCGCGCAGCATCACCGGGCTGGCGCATGACGGACACACGAGGCTGCGCGGCCGGGCGGGACGGGCCGTGCGCGGCACGGCCGGTGCCGGTGGCGGCACCCCTCCCGACGCGGCCAACGATCCGTCGCTCATGTGGCGGCCGGCCGCACCGGGTCGCGCGCCTCGACCGCGCTTGCCGGCGGCGTCCAGCGTTCGATGCTCCGCAAATTGACGAAGCCCAGGTCGTCGAACGCCACGTAGGAGCCGATATACAGGTCGCGGCCCTCGCTGCCCGCCTCGACGCTGGCGAAGCCGCCATCGGCGGCGAGCATGTCGTAGTACGTCGCCTTGCGTCCGCGCGGCGCGGCGAACGGCAGCTCGCCCTCGCTGCCCACGCAGGTCGCGTCCTTGATGTCGGTGACCGTGTAGGTCTTCCCCTGGATCGAGATCGTCGCGTCCAGCCCCGGCAGTGCGGCGGGGCCGTAGCCCCTGGCCTCGGTGATCGGCACAGGCGTGGCGATGGTCAGGAAGCCCTGGGCCTCGGCGAGCCACGCGACCTCGCCGCCCGCGACCATGAACCACTCGTTCCAGGCGCCGTCCGACCACGCCATGCGCACGCGTCCGGCCAGCCTGTAGCGCTCACCGCCCCAGGTCAGCTCGGTGCCGACCTGCAACGGCGTCATCTCGTCCGGCAGGTCGGCCATCGTGCCGATGCTTTCCACGTCGCGGTCGCGGCGCACCACGGTGCAGCCGCAATACGGGCACACGGCGTAGACGGAGAACGACGTGCGGAAGGTCAGCTCGGCCCCGCAGGACGGGCAGGTGATCGGCGCCATCAGCGGATTTGCTGCAGCAGCTCCGCCTTCTTCGCGTCGAACTCCGCTTGCGTCAGGATACCCTTCTTCAGCAGGTCGCCGAGCTTCTCCAGCGTCGCGATCGGGTCAGCGGCCGGCGCTGCCTGTGCCTGTGGCGGGGCGGCCACGGCAGGGCCGGTCATCGCGGGTTGCAGCGCTTGAGCCATCGTTTGCCCGAGCGCCACGCCCGCGCCGAGCCCCGCGCCCGCGCCCGCCACGCCGCCGGAGGCGGCCGCCGCGTCGCGCAAGCTCTCCGCCGCCTCGAACTGCGTGTATTTCGCCATGTCGCCGACGATCTGCATCGAGCTGCGCCGGTCCAGGTGCTCCTGCACCTCTTCCGGCAGCGACAGGCTTTGCAGGAACATGTTGGTCAGCGCCAACCCGTAGCTGGCGAACACCGGCGCCACGGCCTGCTTGAGGTGTTCGGACAGCACGGTCTGGTTCGCCGCCATGTCGAGGAAGGCAACATCGCTGCCGCCGAGGCCGGTCGCGAGCGCGGTGAGAATGGCCGCGCGCAGCTGGCCGGCCGCATCGTCCACCGTGTATTTCGCGGTCGTCCCGCTCAGCTTGGAGTAGAAGGTGACGATGTTATCGACGCGGTACGAATAGACGCCGTTGGCACGGATGCGGAGCGCGCCGAACTCCTTGTCCCGCACGGTGATCGGCTGCGGAGTGCCCCATTTCTGATCGGTCTGCTCGCGCGTGCTGAAGAAATACACGTCGGACTTGAAGGGGGAGCGAAATCCTTTGTCCCAGTTCTTCAGATAGGTCAGAATCGGGATCGTCTCGGTCGTCAGCTTGTAGAGACCGGGGCCGAACGTGTCGGCAAGTCTGCCTTCGTCGACGAACAGTGCGCGCTGGCTCTCACGCACCGTCAGCATCCCGCCGTTCTGGATCTCCATGTCCTGCATCGGGAACCGCCATGCGAGCACGCCCGGGCCGTCCTCGGTCCATTGCAGGATGTCGATGAATTGCTTGGAGACGAAGCTCAGAATGCTCATCGGACGCCCCGGTACGCTGTCCGCGTAACGGTAGGGACCGGCACCGCGGCTGGCAAGCGCGTGGGTGGACGGTGCTGAGCAAGTTGCTCCAGCCAGGTCGGCCCTGGCTCGCGACCTCAGGCGTTCGGTGGATGAAGAGCGAAGACCTCAATAGTCATCGAGAGTCCGCAAGAAGCTGCTTTTTCGGGGGATGACCTCATGCCTCCCCTCATTTCGGTTGAGAGATGCACAGAGAAAAAGAATCGGGAGACCAGTTCTGGGTTTCTGAAAAGACTCGAGATTACGAGCTTGGCGTTTGAATGACGTTGATCGACTGAATGGCATTGCGGCGCGG
>DATEQV010000272.1:0-4984 GCA_035272265.1 Acidisphaera sp.
AAGGTAGGCGCCGGCCGCACGGTCGTCCGCCCGGTGCCGTGCGGCGTGAGGTCGTTGGGACCCCAGTCGAATGCGTCGCTCGGCTCGTCCGACGCGCCGACCCGCGCGAAGGCGAGCGGCGGAAGCAGCCACAGGTCTGTCAGCATCGACACCCCATGCGTTCGGATCGTGCCGGGACCGGCAGTTTCGTCACGGCTGCGGTATGGTCTGCCGGCGCCCGCCGGAACGCAAGTGTTTTATGCCGCCGGCACCGGATCGCGGCCGACGTCCGCTTCCATCTCGCGGCGCCCCCGCGCGGCGCTGTCCAGCAGGCGGCGCGCGCGCTGCAGTTCCGGCAGGTCGCACCCGGCGGGCAGGCGAGCGCAGGCCGCGGCCAGCGCCTCCCGCCCCTCCCCCGCATCGTGCCCGGCGAGTTCCACCCAGCTGAGGGCCGCGCGCAACTCGAGCAGGACGGCGGACTGCGCGCGCGCCACCGCGATCGCCTGCCCGAGCAGCCGCGTCATCTCGTCCGCCGGCGCGCCGTCGCGATGCGCGAGCACGGCGCGCAGCCGCAGCATCTCGGCCTTCAGGATGTCGTAGCCGCGCAGCGCGAACATCTCGGACAGCTCGTCGACGGATGCACGCGCCGCGACGTTGCGGCCGTGCGCGAGGCAGACCTCGATCTCCTTGAGCGTGGTCCAGGTGACGATCACGTTCCAGCTGATCGAGCGCAGCGTGCGTATCCGTTCGCGGACGGCTGCGAACAGCGCCTCGTCGGGCCGGGCTTCGGCCTGCCTCAGGTAGGTGAACGCCTCCGCGGCGAGCTGCGCGTGGTGCGATCCCTTTCGGGCAGCAACCTCGGCAAGCTCGCCGGCGGCCGCGCCCAAGGCCGCGCTCTCGCCGCGCAGGACCAGCAGGCTGGCGTGCAGCACCAGCGCGATGGTGAGCGTGCCGGGGTGATCGAGCTGCCGGGCGCGCGCCAGCGCCGCCGCATCGCTCGCCAGCGCCTCGTCGGCGTTGCCGCGGAGATAGTGCACGAGGGCGAGGTAAGCGAGCGCGCCGACCACCCGGTCGGACGATTCGCTGCGCAAGTGCGCGGCATCCTCGTCGGGGTTGGCGAGCGCGAGAGACGCGCGAAGCTGAGTCTCGGCGGCTTCCAGCTCGCCCACGCCGCTCAGCGCCATGCCGACGAGCCAATGGGCCAGCATCCGTTGCGGGCGCTGACCCATCCGCTCGGCGAGCCGGAGGATCTGCCAGGCGGCCTGCAATGCCTGCGCCATCTCCCCGCGCCAGTAGACGCTGCCGAAATGCCCGCCAAGCGCCGGGAATTGCCGGCCCGGATCGTCGAGCCGATCGGTCAGCGCCATCACGCGATCCACATTCTCCCGCAGCAGCGCCGCGGTGAAGCCGTACACCTCGATCTGCGCGGCGCCCAGGCTGCGCCGCAGCTCGAACTCGCGCAGGTCGCGCGCGGCGGAGGCAGACCAGTTTTCGAGCGCCTCCAGCGCGCGGCTGAAATGCGCGACCGCCTCGACATTGGCCCAGCGGCGCGCCGCGCGGTCGCCGGCGCGCTGCCACCAGTCCGCCGCTTCCTCGTGCGCGTGCGCCTCGGTGTAGTGGTGCGCGAGGATTTCGGGCTGCTCGCGCGCGAGTTCCGGCTGCCGCGCGAGCAGCACCGAGGCAAGCCGCCCGTGCAGCGTGCGGCGCGCGCTGTGCAGCAACGTGCCGTAGGCCGCATCGTGCAGCAGCGCGTGGCGGAAGCTGTACATGGCCTCGGTCCCGTCGCCCACGCCGACGAGGCCGGAGTTCACCAGCTGCCGCAGCCCCGCCTCCAGCCGGTGCGCTTCGAAGTTCGACATCGCGGCGACCAGCGCGGGCGAGAACTCGCGGCCGACGACGGCACCGAGTTGCGCGATCTCCTTGACCCAGCCGAGGCGGTCGAGGCGCGCGAGCAAGCTGTCGTTCAGCGTGGCCGGAATCGCCAGCGCCGCCATCGGGGCGACGAGCGTGTACGCCTCGTCGCCTTCCTCCAGGCAGCCGCTTTCCAGCACCGCGCGCGTGAGTTCTTCGATGAACAGCGGGACGCCGTCGCTCTTGCGCAGGATCTCGCGCGCGACGTCAGGCGGCAGCGGCTTGCGCGCCACCTGCGCCATCACGCTCGCCCCTTCGTCGGCCGCGAGCGGCCCGATGATGCGAACGTCGAGATCGACCCGTTCCCAGGACGGCAGGAAACCGGGCCGGGTCAGGATCAGCATCACCGCCTGCCGGGACGCCAGGCGCTCGGCGAGGATTTCCAGCAGCTCGAGCGTCGTGGCGTCAGCCCAGTGGATGTCTTCGACCAGCAGCAGCAGCGGCTGGAACCGGGCCTGGCTCGCGATCGTGTCGGCAAGGGTCGCGAGCAGCGCGGCCTTCAGCGCGCGGGGGTCGGGATACAGCGTCGCGAGGTCCTGGCCCGGCAGATCGAGCAGGCTCGCCAGCAAGGCGAGCCGGGCCGGGTCGGGCCTGCGCGCCTGCTCCGCGTCGTCCTCCAGCAGCAAGGCCAGCTTGGCGCGCCGGACCTCGTCGCTGTCCTCCGGCTCGAACCGCGCCACCTGCCGCAGCAGCATCGCGATCGGATAGAGCGAGCTGTCGGAGCGGCGTTGCAGGCATTGCACGCGCAGCAACGCATGGCGTTCCGCAATGCCGGCGGCCAGCGCTTCGGCAATGGAGCTCTTGCCGATGCCCGGCTCGCCCACCAGCACGAGCACCCGTCCGGCGCCGTCGATCGCCTCGCGCCAGCGCGCGAGCAGCCAGTCGAGCTCCTGCTGGCGTCCGACGATGCGCGAGTCCGCGCCACGCGACGCGAGCGGCGTGCGGTGTGCGCCCTCGCGCTCGCCGGTCAACGGCCAGGCCTCGACCGGGCGCGCGAAGCCCTTGAGCGTGAGCGGACGCTTCTCGCCGAAGGTGAAGACGTCGCCGACGAGCACGCGAGTCTCGGCGGCGAGCAGTGCGGTGCCGGGTTCGGCCGCGGCTTGCAGCCGCGCGGCGAGGTTCGGCGTCTCGCCGGAGACGACGAATTCGCGCGCCGGCCCCTGGCCGACGATATCGCCGACAACCACCAGCCCCGTCGCGACGCCCACGCGCACGCGCATCCGCTCCGGCGCGTCGCAGGCGGCGACGCGGGCGAGCACGGCCAATGCGGCGCTCGCGGCGAGTTCGGCATCGTTGTCGCTGGCGCGCGGCCAGCCGAAATAGGCCAGCAGCCCGTCCCCGTAGTAGCGCGCCACGAACCCGCCGTACTGGCCGACGCCGTCGGCGATGGCGGCGAGATGAGCGGCAATGACGGTGTGGAAATCCTCGGGGTCCAGGCGCGCCGCGAGCTCCGTCGAACCGACGAGGTCGCAGAACATGACGGTCAGGCGCCGACGTTCGGGTCCGGGCGCCGCCGCCCCGGCGGGCGCCGAGTGAGCAGGGGTCGACGCCGCGCCGAGCGTGCCGATCGCGCGCAGCAGCCGTTTGCGCTCGCCGAGCGGCAGGCCGATCTTTTCCAGGTCGTGCTCGACGAGGTCCGGCAGGACGTCGAAGTCGACCTCATGCGCCGCAAGTATCCCGGCGCAGCGCCCGAGGCCGAATCCATCCAGCCAGTCCTTCAGCGCGTTGCTCATAGGCCTCGCGGCGCCCCACGACAGCTAATTTGCGGCCCGTTACGGGGTCAAGTATCGGAGCCATCGCCACCCCGTGCCGCCCGGACCGCGGGGCCGTATTCCTTCGATACCACTTTGGGCGGTTCGCCGAAACGTGAAGCCCCCGCGGATCGAGCGCCGTTCACCGGCCCCGCAGCGGACCGGGCCGAATCCCTGTTGCGTGCTCGCGCCGGTTGTGGCTTTGTCATTGTAAGATCGCAACGGGACAATCGCTTTGGAAACTTCTCACCTGCCGCCTGAGGATGGCCAGACTGCGCGTCCAGCGCCGACGCCGCCGCGCCCCACGCACGTGTCGGTCATGCCGACGCCGCCACGCGGCTTCGTCGGCGCGGGCGACCGCAGCAGCCGGCTGGGTCTGTGCCGGATCGCCGCTCAGGCCAAGGAGGATCTGTTCGGCACCAAGAACACGCACGACGTGTCCACCGCGAGCTACATCTGGATCGCCGACGAGTTCGGGCACTGGACGTACGGCGTGCTGTCCGGACTGGCGATCTGCGCCATCTGGCATTGGGTCGCCGGGCGCTTCTGCATGGCGCCGGGGTGGACCTCGTTCGGATATGTTGCCTTGGTCTGCGCGAGCTTCGGCACGTGGGTCTGGAAGGAGCGCGCCGATCTGGCCGACGACCGCGGACGCGCCGAGGCCGGCGTGTTCCCGCTCGACACCAGCGACATCGCGTGGAACGTCACGACGGTGCTGCTGTACGTGGGCCTCGGGCTCGCGCTCGGTCTCGCCGCCTATGCGGCACCCTGGTGGCTGCTTGTCGTCATACCGCTGACGCTGTGGTGGGGTCTCGCGGTCGCCGTCTGGTGGCTGCGGCGCGCGATCGCGTTCCAGCAGGCCGGCGGCCCGTATCTCTATCGCCTCGCGACGTTCAAGACGCCGTTCGCCGGCACCGCGGCGCGCAAGCAGGAGCAGGTGGGTCTGGTCGCGTCGATGGCGGCCCTGGCGAACCGCGCGGTGTCCCTGTGGGACGTCTGTCTGGGAACCGTCCCCGCGCCGACCATCCCCGAACCTGCGTGCCGGCACCTGCTCGTCACCGGGCCGTTGCACAGCGGCAAGACCAGTCTCGTCACCGGCATCGTGGCCGAGTTCGCCTTCGCGCACGGAGCCGCGCGATACCTGACGCCGATCGACCTTCTGGAGTCGCTCGCGTCGACGCAAGACGACACCGTGCCGATGGAGGGCATTGTCACATTAACTTTGGACGGACGGGCTGGAGCCCAGGACGGTTCCGCTGCGCGCATCATGTCGCGTATTGGGCGCACGTCTCCTGTTGCCAGACATCAAATGCCTCGGACCTGCTTGCACGATATGCATCGGC
>DATEQV010000273.1:0-3918 GCA_035272265.1 Acidisphaera sp.
GAGCAGCACGCGTCCGCCCCAGCTCTGCACCAGGTCGGCGCCGACCACCTGGTCGAGCGTGTAGTTCGCGCCCTTCACCAGCACCTCCGGGCGCAGCGCGCGGATCAGCGCCTCGGGCGTGTCCTCGTGGAAGATACAGACGAGATCGACGCTGGTCAGTGAAGCCAATGATGCCGCCCGTGCGGCTTCCGGCTGCGCCGCGGCGCTCGAAATCTTTTGCCGTGCGAAGCTGCCGTCACTGTTGACGATCACCACCAGCCGGTCGCAGGCCGCGCGGGCCTGTTCCAGCAGGTGGACGTGGCCGGCATGCATCATGTCGAAGCAGCCGTTGGTCAGCCCGATCCGCATGCCGCGCTGCCGCCAGCGTTCCACCTGCTCCACCGCGCCGGTGCGGTTGACGATCTTGCGCAGCGCACCGCCCTGCGGCGTCAGCGCGGCGAGCAGGTCCATCGCCTCGACCACCGCCGTGCCGACCTTGCCGACCACCACACCCGCCGCAATGCTCGCCAGCCGCACGGCGACCGACAGATCTAGCCTGGCGGCAAGCCCCGCCGCCACCGTGGCCGCCACCGCATCGCCAGCGCCGGCGATGTCGATCACGTCGCGCGCCTCGGCCGGCAGGGTGGTGGCCGAGCCGTCGCGCACCAGCGTCATGCCGTCGCTGCCGCGCGCGACCAGCACCGCGCCGAACTTATGCACCTTCATCAGGCGGTTGGCCGCGGCGACGATCGCGTCCTCGTTGTTGGTGCGCATCCCGGTGGCGCCCGAGAGCTCGCTCAGGTTCGGGATCACCACGTCCGCGCCTTCGAACCGCGCGAGGTTCGGGCCTTTCGGATCGGCCACGACCATCCGCCCGGCGCGCTTGGCCGCGGCGATCAGCTGCGGCGCCACGTCGCCGCCGAGGATGCCCTTCTCGTAGTCCGACAGCACCAGCACCTTCGTCGCCGCGATGGCGTTGCGGGCGATCGAGATCATCCGCTCGGCGAGCTTGGCGTGGATCGGCTGCGCGTCGTCCTGGTCGGCGCGCAGCAATTGCTGCCCGCCGGCGAGGTAGCGGGTCTTGACCGTGGTGAGCCGCCCGCCCTGCACCAGCAGCCAGGGCTCGACATTCGGCTGGCCGCCGATCAGGCCCGTCAGGTCCGAGCCCGCCTGGTCGTCGCCGACGATCGAGACGAGCGACACCATCGCGCCGAGCGCGGTCAGGTTGCGCACCACGTTGCCGGCGCCGCCGGGAAACGCGACCTCGCGGCCGACGCTGAGCACCGGCACCGGCGCCTCGGGGCTGATGCGCTCGACCCGGCCATAGACGAAGCGGTCGAGCATCACATCGCCGACGACGAGCAGGCTGGTGCGCGCAAGCCGCGGCACAGCCGCAACCCAGTCCGTCTCTGGCGGGGCGGAGGTCGTCATGACGTTTCAGTATCCTTTGCGGCAGTGCGGTAGGCAAGTCACGCGGTCAAGAAGGCGACGCGGTCGCCTTCCAGCACGGCACAGGTCAGCGCGCCCCCCATCACCGCCCCGGTGTCGATGCCGATCCGGTTGGCGCGGATCTCCGGGTCCGGCGTGGGCGTGTGGCCGTGCACCACGACCACGCCGAACGGCTCGTCCCAGCTGAGGAAGGGCTCGCGTATCCACAGCAGGTCCTGCGGGTCCTGACGCTCGATCGGGACCAATGGTCGAATCCCGGCGTGAACAAAGAGATAGTCGCCGGCGCGATGGGTGAGCGCGAGGCCGGCCAGGGTGGCGCGGTCCGCCTCCGGGATGCCCGCCGCCCAGGTGGACGGCCGCGTCGCCGGGTCGACGCCCCAGCTGCGCAGCGACGCCTCGCCCCGGTTGCCGAGCCACTGCCCGACCGCCCATCGGTCGCCCGTCAGAGCGTCGAGCATCATCGCCTCGTGGTTGCCGCGCAGGTTGACCATGGCGGCACCCGGCACAGGCGGCGGCCCGGCGATGCGCGCCACCACCGCCGCGCTGTCCGGCCCGCGGTCGACGTAGTCGCCGATGTGCAGGACGGTGATCCTGGCGGGCTCGGCCGCCGCCGCGTGGGCGGCGATCTGCTCGTGCAGCGCGGCCAGCCGGTTGGCGCAGCCGTGCACGTCGCCGATCGCGTAGATCCGCTCGCCCGCCGGCAGCCGGCCGGGCGCGAGCTGGTCGTCGATCATCCGGGCCTCCGTTGGCCGAAACCTCCTTCTGACCAAAAAGTGCCGCGGCGGGGAATAATTCGCGGCCGCCCCCGGTCTGGCCTCTGTGGACAGTGCACAGGAGCACCGCATGGCCGACGCGACCAATATCCCATCCCGCCGCAAGGTTCTGGAATGCATGACCTGGGCCGGCGCCGCCGCCGTCTGGACCGTGGCCGGGGGCGTGCCGCGCTCGTCGCTGATCGGCGTCGGCACCGCGCAGGCGGCCGAGGCGACAGGCGAGCTGACCTTCATGCAGATCAGCGACAGCCATATCGGGTTTCACGCAGCACCCAACATGGACACGCCCGGCACCCTGAAGGAGGCGGTGGCGCTGGTGCGCCAGCAGCGCGGCGATTCGGCGCTGATGATCCACACCGGCGACGTCAGCCACCTCTCGGCGGACAGCCAGTTCGACACCGCCTGGCAGCTCGTCGGCGAATCAGGGCTGCAGACGCACTACGTGCCGGGCGAGCACGACGTGCTCATCGACGACGGCAAGGCCTTCTTCGCCCGCTTCACCCCCGGCGCGCCGCGCGGCTGGTACAGCTTCGACGAGCGCGGCGTGCATTTCGTCGGGCTGAACAACGTGCAGAACCTGAAGGCCGGGGGCCTGGGCAATCTCGGCGCCGATCAGCTCGCATGGCTCAAGGACGACCTGGCAGGACGCTCGGCCAGCCAGCCCATCGTGGTGTTCGCGCACGTGCCGCTGTGGACCGTGGCGCCGCAATGGGGCTGGGGCACCGACGACGGCGCGCAGGCGATCGACCTGCTCAAGCGCTTCGGCTCGGTGACCGTGCTGAACGGCCACATCCACCAGATCATGCAGAAGGTCGAGGGCACCGTCGCATTCCACACCGCGCGCTCGACCGCCTTCCCGCAGCCCGTACCCGGTACCGCGCCGTCGCCCGGCCCGATGAAGGACGTGCCGGCCGACAAGCTGCGCAGCATGCTGGGCATCGACAAGGTCATGTATGTCCCCGGCAAGCAGCCGCTCGCCATCGTCGACACCCCGCTCGGTGCGTGACCATGGCGCATGTCAGACGGGCGGCGATCCGTGCCGGCGTGCTCGGGTTGCTGCTGCTGCCGCTGCTGCGCGTCGTCGCGCTGGCAGCGGACGCGACGGTGACGATCGACAACTTCACCTTCAACCCGGCGACGATCACCGTCTCGCCCGGCACCCGCGTGGTGTGGGTCAACCGCGACGACATTCCGCACATCGTGGTCGGGCGCGACGACAAGTCGATCAAGTCGCCGCCGCTGGATACCGGCGACAGCTACGGCTTCACCTTCAGCCATGCGGGCACCTTCGCCTATTTCTGCGGCATCCATCCGATGATGCAGGGCACGGTCGTGGTGCGCTGAGCGGCGGACTGGGCTACCCTTCAGCGGGCGGGGCGATGTGGGGCAGGGCGGTGAGCAGCGAATTCGAACGCACGATGCTGCCGCACATGGACGCCGCCTACAACCTCGCCCGCTGGCTGGTGCGCGACCCGACGCTCGCGCAGGACGTGGCGCAGGACGCGCTGCTGCGCGCGCTGCGCTTCTTCCCCGAATGGCGCGGCGGCAGCGCGCGGGCGTGGCTGATGCGGATCGTGCGCAACGTCGCCTACGACACCTTGCGCGACCGCGGGCACGACGAGGGCGAGGAGGCGATGGCCGAACTGGCCGACCCCGCGCCGGGACCGGAGCGGCAGGCGGTGGCGCGCATCGAGATGGCGAACGTGGCGACGGCGCT
>DATEQV010000274.1:0-3021 GCA_035272265.1 Acidisphaera sp.
CGGCGCCCCGGCGGTGCCCCGCCTCGCCGACCTCATCCGCTGCCGCGGCCAGCCCGCCTGAACGGGACGCCGCCCGGGGTTCTGCTCCGATTACAGATTTATGGCGGATGGGGTGGGATTCGAACCCACGATGCGCTTGCACGCATGGCGGTTTTCAAGACCGCTGCCTTAAACCGCTCGGCCACCCATCCTACCGGCCGGGAACGCCGCCCGGGCCCCGCCGCTTCTATCGCCATATGCCCGCCACCGAAACGCCGAGCGCCGGTCGTCTCGGCCCCGTTCTTGACACCCCCCCGACCCCCCTCTACGGAGCCGTTGCCTTGCGGCAGCACCTGCTTGCCGGGAGGGCACATGAGCGAACAACCGGACCGCGGCTTCGAAGACCGCCTGCGCACCGCCGAACACCGGCAAAAGCCGCCCGCCCCCACCGGGAGCGCCGGCAACACCACCGGGTCGGCGCTGGGCATCGGCCTACGCGTGGGGATCGAGCTGGTGTCGGCCCTCGCGGCCGCCGTCGGCATCGGCTGGTTGCTCGACCGCTGGCTGCACACCACTCCGGTCTTCATCGGGGTGTTCGTCCTGCTCGGGGGCGCGGCCGGCGTGATGAACGTGTACCGGGTGATGGGACCGCGCAAATAGCGCGGCGCCGGAGGACTGGAAGTGGCGGCGGCAAACGGCGGCGAACCGACCATCGACGCACTGGGGCAGTTCAAGCTCTATTCGCTGGCGGGTCCGCTCGATTTCACCCAGTCGAACCTGATGATGGTCGTCGGCGCCGCGCTGACGCTGGCGCTGCTCTATTTCGGCATGCGCCCGCGCGCGATCGTGCCGGGCCGGCTGCAAGCCGCCGCCGAGCTCGCCTACAAGTTCATCTACGACATGTGCATCGACCAGGTCGGGCCCGAGGGACGCAAGTTCTTCCCGTTCGTCTTCACGCTGTTCTTCTTCGTGCTGATGGGCAACCTGCTCGGCATCATCCCGTACAGCTTCACCTATACCAGCCACATCGCGGTCACCGGAGCGCTGGCGCTCATGGTGGTCGTCCTGGTGACCATCGTGGCGATCCGGGAGAACGGTGCCCGTTTCTTCACCGAATACTTCTTCCCCAAAGGCGCGCCGGTCGCGCTGGCGCCGCTGATCATCCCGATCGAGGTGATCTCCTACCTCTCCCGGATCGTCAGCCTGTCGGTCCGTCTGTTCGCCAACATGGTCGCCGGCCACGTCATGTTCGCCGTCTTCGCGACCTTTACCATCCTGCTCGCGAACAGCGGCATGCTCGGCCACGTGGTGGGGCCAGCCGTCGGCCTGCTGCCGATCGCGGTGAACATCGCGCTCGTCGGCTTCGAGCTGCTGGTGGCCTGCCTGCAGGCCTATGTGTTCGCGATCCTGACCTGCATCTACCTGCACGACGCGGTGCATCTGCACTGAGCCGCGCCGCACCGCCCCACGACTTGCAACCCGAACGGAAGGAAGACCACACATGGACGTCGCCGCAGCCAAGGCCCTCGGGGCCGGCATTGCCGTCATCGCGCTCGCGGGCGTGGGCATCGGAATCGGCAACATCTTCTCTTCGCTGGTCTCCTCGATCGCGCGCAACCCGACCGCGCGCGACCAGGTGTTCGGCCTGGGCATCCTGGGCTTCGCGCTGACCGAGGCGGTGGCGCTGTTCGCGCTGCTGATCGCGTTCCTGATCCTGTTCGCCTGACCGCGTCCATGCGCCGCTCGACCGCGCTGCGCATCGTCGCGTTGCCGGTGCTTGCTCTGCTGTCCTGCGTGGCCGGCACGGCGCACGCGGCCGAAGGCATGCCGCAGCTCGCCTTCGGAAACCCGCTGACGCTGACGCAGGTCTACTGGGGCGCGCTGATCTTCGTGCTGTTCTACGTCGCGGTGCGCTACGTCGGCCTACCGCAGGTGACGGACGTGCTGGAGGCGCGGGAGCAGAAGATCCGCTCGGACCTCGAGGCGGCGCGCGGCGCGAAGGCCACGGCCGACCGCACGGCGCGCGAGCTCGTCGAGACGACGGCCAAGGCGCGCGCCGAGGCGCAGGCCGCGATCAATGCGGCGGTCGAGGAAGCGCGGGCGGCGGCGGCGAAGCAGACTGCCGAGCTGGCCGCGAAGCTCGACGCCCACATCGCCGAGGCCGAGGCGCGCATCGGTGTCGCGCGTCAGGCGGCGATGGGCGCGTTGTGGCAGGTCGCCGGCGAGACGGCCGCGGCCATCCTGGCCCGGCTGGCCGGGCAGGAGGGCGATCGCGCGACGCTGGACGCCGCAGTCGGCGCGCAACTCTCCGGCCGCGGCCTGTAGGAGGGCGCAACCGTGGAGCACGGCTTCTTCGGCGATCACGAAACCTACGTCGCGATCGCGTTCGTCCTGTTCTTCGCGCTGCTGTGGCGAAAGATCTGGGCCGCGCTGAGCGGGATGCTGGACGCGCGCGCCAATGCCGTGCGCGCCGAGCTCGACGAAGCGCAGCGGCTGAGGCGCGAGGCGGAGGCGATGCTGAACGACGCGCAAGCCCGGCGCGAGGCCGCGATCGAGGAAAGCCATCGTCTGGTGGAAGGTGCGAAGGCCGAAGCGCAGCGCATCGCGCAGGCCGCCGCCGAGGACGCGGAGCACGCCGCGCGGCGCCGCGAGCAGATGGCGATGGACCGCATCGCGGCAGCCGAGAAGGCGGCGGTCGACGACGTGCGCAATCTCGCCGCCGAGGTGGCGACCGCCGCGGTGCGCGACGTCATCAGCCGGGGCCTGCCCGGCGATACGGGAACCCGGCTCATCGACACGGCGATCGCCGGCCTGCCGACGGCGCTGTCCGGCCGCCGCGCCGCCTGAACTTGCCCGCCTAAGCGTACCGTAGTCGGACTCCGCCGGCCTCTTCCGTCCGTGCTCAACTATCCCCTCATTTTTCATGAGTCATTTCAATGCGGTAGCATAGCGTGCTCAGCGATCACCCGCCTGTCCTCACCCGGTGGCACAACTCGCACGGCCTGCCGGTGTAGTGACGTGGCAAGCCCATGAACAACAAGG
>DATEQV010000275.1:0-4023 GCA_035272265.1 Acidisphaera sp.
CCCGCGCCGCAATGCCCTTCAGTCGACCAACATCATTCGAACGCCTGGCTCGCAATTTCGAGTCTTTTCGGAAACCCCGAACAGGTTTCCCGATTCTTTTTCACTATGCATCTCTCAACCGAAATGAGGGGAGGCATGAGGACGTCATGGGCAATCCGTTCGTTCATGTCGAGCTGAGCACCACCGATCTCGAACGCGCGAAGGGCTTCTACAAAGACCTGTTCGACTGGTCGCTGGAGGACGTGCCGATGGGGCCGGGCGGCTCCTACACGATGATCAAGGTGGGCGAGGGCACCGGCGGCGGGATGATGACTCACCCGATGCCGGGTGCGCCGTCGATGTGGCTGTCCTACGTGTTCGTCGACGACATCCACACGGCGACCGACAAGGCGCGCAGTCTGGGCGCGACCGTGATCCGCGAGCCGATGGAGGTGATGGGCACGGGATGGCTGTCGATCTTCATCGATCCGACGGGTGCGATGCTGGGCATGTGGCAGCCGATGATGCAGGGGACGTAAGGCCGGCGACCGAAAGTACTCACCCGTCATGCCGGGCGAAGGCCCGGCATCCACGCCTTCTTGACGTCTGTGCAGAGGAAGGAAGTCGTGGATGACCGGCACAAGGCCGGTGATGACGGGTGAAATCAGATGGGCACGTCCAGAGGGAAACCTGCTACACCGTGAACTGCTCGACGATGATGCGTTCTGACAGGCCCTGACCGGGATCGAACAGCACGCGCACAGACACCGAACGGTCCTCCTGCACCGCCACCGAGACCACATCGCGCACCTCGGTGAAGTCGGCGACCGCCGCGACCGGGCGCTTCTCCGCTTCCAGCACCTCGAACAGCACATGTGCCGAACTCGACAGCAGCGCGCCGCGCCAGCGGCGCGGGCGGAATGCGCTGATCGGCGTCAGCGGCAGCAGGTTGGCCGACAGCGGCACGATCGGGCCGTGCGCGGAGAGGTTGTACGCCGTCGATCCCGCGGGCGTGGATACCAGCACGCCGTCGCAGACCAGCTCCTGCAGGCGCACGCGACCGTCCACGCTGATGCGGATCTTCGCCGCCTGACGCAGTTGCCGCAGCAACGACACTTCGTTGAGCGCCAGCGCGTCGTTCGTAATGCCGTGCGCGTCGACGGTGCGCATCCGCAGCGGATGCAGCTCCGCCGCCTGCGCGCCCATGATGCGGGCGAGCAGGTGATCGTCGCCGGCCTCGTTCATCAGGAAGCCGACCGTGCCGCAGTTCATGCCGTACACCGGCACGGTGCCGCCGAGCACGCTGTGCATCGTCTCCAGCATGAACCCGTCGCCGCCCAACGCCACCACGACGCGGGCGCGCTCGCGCGGCGCGTCGCCGTAGCGCGCGACCATCTTCTCGCGCACCTCGTGCGCCAGCGCCGTGGGTGCGGCGACGAAGGCGATGTCGCCTTTTTTGAGGTCCGACAGCTCGGCGGCACACGAGGCAAAGATATCCATCGGCCGCTCCGCTTGCTCAGGCCCGGTATCGGGCCAGTGGGCTCAGGCCCGTGGGCTCAGGCCAGTCTCCGGTGATCCATCACCGGCATGTCGGCACGCACCTTCGCCGCCCGCGCCGGATCGATGCGCGCCGTCGCCCAGCCGGTGCCGTCCGCCGCCTTCGCCACCACGTGCCCCCACGGATCGCAGATCAGCGAATGGCCGTAGGTGTCGCGCGGGCCGCCGCTGGCGTCGGTGTGGCGGCCGTACGTGGCGGGTGCTGCGAACCAGCACTGGGTCTCGATCGCGCGCGCGCGGATCAGCACCTCCCAGTGGTCCTTGCCAGTCTGCAGCGTGAACGCGGACGGCAGGAAGATCAGCTCGGCGCCGGCGCGGCGAAGAGCCAGGAACAGCTCGGGGAAACGTACATCGTAGCAGATCGCGCAGCCCACGCCCAGGTTGCGCGCCTGGTATGTAACCACGTCGCTGCCCGAGCCGTAGAGGCGGCTTTCGCCGTACGCGACCCCGTCGGGTGTCACGATGTCGAACAGGTGGATCTTGCGGTAGCGCGCGAGCTCTGCGCCGTCGGGGCCGAACGCCACCGTGGTGTTGAACAGACGCTCGCCCTCGCGCTCGACGATCGAGCCGCCGTGCACGAACAGCGCGCGGGCGCGTGCGGTGTCGCGCAGGAAGGCATAGGCGGTGCCCGGCTTCGCCTCGCCGCCCGGCGCCGGCAGTACCTCGGCGGCGTCGAACTTGGCAGCGCGGTCGCCGCCCAGGCAGGACCAGACTTCCGGCAGCGCGAGCATCTCGGGCCGGTCGTGGCTGGCGGCGCCGTCGATCAGCGCCTGGGCCTGGGCGATGTTAGCTTCCTTGTCGTGGCCGGGGCTCATCTGCAGCACGCTGAGGCGCATGGTGTCTCCGGGATCTCCGGTGGGTGGGGCTCAGCCGTTGCGGCCGAGGCGAGGCTCGATCCGCCGTCCGGCCGGGCCTTGCGTGCCCGCACGGGGTTCGGCCGCCAGCCGGCTGCCGCGCGGACTGAGGCCCTCGCGGGGCTGGTAGCTCTCGCGGGAGTCGGAGGTTGGCCAGTCCTCGCGCGGTTCGTCCCAGTCCGCCGGCGGCGGCGGGATCGGCGGGCGCATCGGCGGCGCGTCCATGTCCGGGGCGCGGCGCGACGGCGGCTCGGCGTAGTGGGTCTCGATCGTGCGGAGCGGCCCCGGCTCGGGCATCCGCAACGACAGGCTGCGGATCTCGCCCTGGATCTCGTCCAGCCGCGCTTCGATCGATTCGAGCCGGCTGCGGGTGCCGAGCACGCTGAACGGCACGAACAGGAAAGCCAGCCCCCAGAGCAGGGCCAGCACCAGTACGACGACAGGCACCCAAGGGGGCACCCAGTCGGGAAGCGCAAAGGGCAGAGTCATGGCGGATCATCTAGAGCAGACGTCCGGCGAGCGAAACGCCCGAAACCGAATTTGAGCCACGATTGGTGCGGTACGCCGCATCCAGGAGGGTGGGCGGAGGTGTCCCGGTCAGACGATCGCGAAATAAGTGGCCATCAGGAGCGTGTCGGAGCGGATCGGCCGCAAGCCGGTCGGTCAGGGGCGGATCAGTGGGCGGTCGATCAGGTGGGGTCGATCAGTTGGGGCGGCTCGTCAGAGGGGCAGAGGGGATGTGCCGGGTGGTCGTCCGGGAGGGTCGGCGGGCGTCCTGCCCGCACTCGGCGCTCCGGCGCTCAGACCACCGCGAAATAGGTGGCCATCAGCACCACGAAGAACCCGATCGCGACCGCCAGTGCTCGTCTCTCTTCCATCTTCGCCTCCACCCCGGCGCCCCATGGTGCCGGGGAACCTCGCCTTCCCTTTTGCAGGACGCGCGAGATACACGCAGTGATCCCATGCACACCCTAATTTTTATGCAAGCCAGCCCGGATCGCCGCGCTTGGGGCGGCGTTCGTCTCCGCACGCCGGCCGCCGCGGCGGTGGCGCGCGGCGGCACCGCCATGCACTCTGCCGCAACGGCGGGGTTGCCCGCGCGCCATCCGTCTGCAAGACCGCGCGGCGACCGGAGAGGAGAAGCATGCAGCAGGCGATCGGAGTGGCGGCGCCGGCACACGGGGCGGCCCGGCGGGCGGCGCCGCGGGCGGGGCTGCTGCTGGGCGTGCTCGGCGTGGTCTATGGCGATATCGGCACCAGCCCGCTGTACGCGTTCAAGGCCAGCCTGACCTACTTCACCGGCGGCGTGGAGCTGCTGGAGATCATGGGCGTGCTGTCGCTGATCTTCTGGTCGCTGATCCTGATCGTGACGATCAAGTACGTCATGCTGGTGATGCGCGCCGACAACAAGGGCGAGGGCGGCATCCTCGCGCTGATGGCGCTGGCGCAGCGTGTCTCCTCGGGTGCCAGGATGAAGGCGGCGCTGGCGATGATCGGCATCGCCGGCGCCTGCCTGTTCTTCGGCGACGGCATCATCACCCCGGCGATCTCGGTGCTGTCGGCGGTCGAGGGGCTGGAGGTCTCCACGCCGGAGCTGAAGGAATACGTGCTGCCGATCTGCGCGGTCGTGATC
>DATEQV010000276.1:0-4575 GCA_035272265.1 Acidisphaera sp.
CTCCGAGCTTGTCGTCGCCACCGCGCTACGCCAGCGCCTTCCGGAATTTCTGTTGAATACCGACCAAACCAACATCTTCGCGAAATTCATCGCCGAACGTCAGGACACCAACAAGATGCAGACCTTCCACCTCGCCGCATCAACCGAAATTCTGGGCAAATCCCGGATTCTCAGCACATCCATCTCTCACACATGGTGGGTAACCTGTCTTCGCCGTGACGGTCACAGTTGCTACGATGAGTCCGAGCGGTTCCATGAAGTCGATCCAGCGACGCTCACGATGACCTGCGACGAATCATTCGCGATGCTGTGGATCGAACTCGCCCGCACGCGCGGGCTCGGCACGGACTTCGTCTTGTCACTGCATCGCAAGGGTTGACGTCGCTGACGCCGGCGCGCGACTGACGCCGGTCCCGCGACTGTGCTAGGCGCCGTGTGTGTGTGTGTGTCGGGGCCGGGGAGCACGTGAGGGCGCGAAGCAGCACTGATAAGGCCGAGGCTGACCTGCGACGCGCGATCGTGGACGCCGCGCGGCGGATGAACGCGCTCGGCATCAACCAGGGAACGTCCGGCAACATTTCCGCGAGATGCGGCACGCGGATGCTGATCACGCCGTCGGCCACGCCGTACGAGGACATGCGCCCCGAGGACCTCGCGTCGATGCCGCTCGAGGGCAAGCGAGGAGAGTGGTCCGGCCCGCTCGCGCCGTCGACGGAATGGCGGTTCCACCTCGACATCCTGCGCGGGCGGCCGGACGCGGGCGCGGTGGTGCATACGCACGCGACGTACTGCACCACGCTGTCCATCCTGCGGCGCGAGATCCCGGCGGTGCACTACATGATCGCCGCATTCGGCGGCCCGACGATCCGCTGCGCCCCCTACGCCCTGTTCGGCACCGAGGAGCTCGCGCAACTCGCCTTGCAGGCCTTGCAGGATCGGCAGGCCTGCCTGCTCGCCAACCACGGCATGATCGTCGTCGGACCGACGCTGGCGCGTGCGATGTGGCTCGCGGTCGAGCTCGAGACGCTCGCCAGGCAGTACTACCTGAGCCTGCAGGCCGGCGAGCCGGTGATCCTGAGCGACGCGCAGATCGCCGAGGCGACCGCGCAGTTCGCCGATTACGGCCTGAAGGAGCGGCCGCAGGCCGCTAACGCAGCAGCGTCAGGCGGCTCGCGCTCGTCGGCAGGTGCACCACGACAGCGCCGGGCTGCCTCCCGGCGTTGACCTCGCGATAGGCCATGGTCGGGCAGACATATTCCAGCGCGGCGCGCAACGTGGCGTAGCGGCGGGCGTTGCCGCGGCCGTCCACCACCGCCCACGACCCCGGCCCGGGCTTGACGAAATACACCGGTCCGCCGGTCACCGCGGCGAGGTAGAGCGAGACATACTCGACGCCGTCCTCGAACATCTCGACGGGCGACATCTGGCCGTCGCCGACCGACCAGCCGTGCCGGCAACTGACCGCTTCCCAACGCGCCAGCTCCGAGAATTCCGGGCGGCTGAAGCGGCGAACCCGGAGACGAGATACCGAGCCGCTCATGACAGAACCCTCACTCGCCGTTCGCGTGTCCATAGCTTTCACGGGCGTGTGAGACAAGCAGAAGTAGCATGTCTTTCCGCAGTGGAAATGCTCGGCGCGCCAGCGTCATGCATGTAAAACCAAGTCGAATGTTAGGGTATTGAAGTAAAGTCTTGAACAATGTGGATGTGTCGGGACTTCACCCAGCTTGGCCGCAACGGTTTGCACCCGGCTGATCGAGCGCGTTCGACCGCTCGCCGACCGCTCAGCGAACGCTTCGCAGGCGTATGAACCTGCTTGCGTGGTGCAGCCTTGCCACATCCGGCGCGCCGACTATGGTGCGCCCGCCCGGCGGGGCGGCAATCAGTCCGCGGGCTCCCGAACCGGACAGAGGCCGATGATCTCCGCCTTTCGCAAGTCGCTTGATTCCTGGGTCGCCCGCGGCTTCTTCCTGATTCTGGTCGCCGTCTTCGTCGTCTGGGGTGTGGGCGACGTGCTGCGCAACATGGGCCGTTCCACCTGGGCGGCCCGCGTCGGCAGCCAGACCATCCAGCCCGAGGTGCTCGCCGACGCCTACCGCCGGCAGCTTGCTGCCGCCGAGCGGATGTTCGGCGGCAAGATCGAGCCCACGCCCGCGATCAAGCGCTCGGTGATGCAGCAGGCGCTGCAGCAGGTCGTGACGCAGGCGGCGCTGGAGGAGGAGGAGGAGGCGCGGCTGCGACTGACCGTGCCCGAGGCGGCGTTGCAGCGGGCGTTGCTCGACATCCCGCAGTTTCGCGGTCCGACCGGGCAGTACGACCCGGCGGTAGCGCGGCAGGTGCTGCAGGCCAACAACCTGACCGAGGCCGACCTCGCCCGGCTGATCCGCGAGGAGGTGGGCAACCGGCAGCTGCTGGAATCCGTCGGCGCGGGCGCCGGGGCGCCGGATGTGCTGACCCGCGCGGTGTTCGCCTTCCAGCAGGAGAAGCGCGGTGCGGATTACGTGGCGTTCCCGTTCGCGCAGGCGACGGTGGCCGCGCCCACGGACGAGCAGTTGCAGCGCTGGTACGACAACCACCCCGATCTGTACGCCACGCCGGAGCGCCGGCGGATCAAGGCGGTGGTGCTGTCGGCTGACACCATCGCCCGCGGCATCGACGTCAGCGACGCCGACGTGAAGGCCGCCTACGACCAGCACGCGGCGGACTTCAACCAGCCCGAGAAGCGCGCGGTGCAGATGGTGCTGACGCAGGACGAGGCGAAGGCGGCGGCGCTGGCCGCGCAGTGGCGCGGCGGGGCCGACTGGGCGGCGATGCAGAAGGCCGTCAAGGACGCCGGCGGGACGGGTGTGGAGCTGCCTGCCTCGACGAAGACGGAAATTCCCGATCCGGCCCTGGCCGACGCGGTGTTCGCCGCACAGGCCGACCAGGTCTCCGCGCCGGTGAAGGGCGATTTCGGCTGGGGCGTCTTCCGCGTCACCCAGGTGGTGCCGAGAGAGGACAAGAGCTTCGATCAGGTCAAGGACGAGATCGCGCAGAAGATCAAGGCCGAGAAGGCGGCGGGGCTGCTGTACGACCGGGCGAACCAGCTCGACAACGCGTTCGGCGGGGGGGCGGACCTCGATCATGTGCCGTCGGATATCGGCGCGGCCGGGTTCCTCGGCACCGTGACGGCGCAGGGGACCGACCTCGACGGCAAGCCGGCGCCGATCCCGGGCTCGCCCGCGGTGCGTACCGCGCTGCTCGCGGCGGCGTTCCAGGCGCATCCGAACGAGCCGCCGCACATGCAGGAGGTGCCGCCCGACCAGGCGTCGGGCGCCGGGCCGGCGTACTACGCGGTGACGGTGGAGAGCATCGAGCCGCCCGCGCCCAAGCCGTTCGACGAGGTGAAGGAGAAGGTGCACGACGGCTACGTGGCCGACGCCCGCCGGCACATCGAGGACGAGGCGGCGGCGAAGCTGCTGACCGAGGTGAAAGCCGGCAAGAGCCTGAAGGACGCGGCGGCTACCGCTGGGCTGGCGGTGGCGACCACGAAGCTGACCGGCCGCAGCGCGCCGGAGGCGGGTTTCCCCTTGCAGCTGCTGCGGCCGCTGTTCGACCTCAAGCCGGGCGAGCCGACGATGATCGAGACGCCGGAGGCCTTCCTGGTCGCCGTGCGGGGGCAGACCGAGGATCCGGAGCCGGAAAAGGACCCGGCCGGATACGCGAAGCTGCGCGACGAGGTGCGCGAGGCGATCGCGACCGACGTGGCGGTCGCGTTCGAGACGGGTGTGCGGGCGCGCGCCGGGGTGCAGGTCAACCGGCAAGTCGTCGACAACATCGCCCAATGAGGCATCGTCCCTGATGGCGCCGAACGACGCGGAGATCGCGCCCGGACCGGCCGCGTTCGCGGCGGCCTACGAGGCGGGCGAGGGAGTGGTGGCCTGGGTGCGCACGGTCGCCGACCTCGAGACCCCCGTGGCCGCGTTCATGAAGCTCGCGGCGGGGAAGCCCAACAGCTTCCTGCTGGAGAGCATCGAGGGCGGGGCGGCGCGCGGGCGGTATTCGGTGATCGGCCTGGCACCGGACCTGATCTGGCGTTGCCGCGGCGGTGTGGCCGAGGTGAACCGCCACGCATTGTCCGCACCGTTCGCGTTCGTGGCGGAGGATCGACCGGCGCTCGAGAGCCTGCGGGCGCTGATCGCGGAGAGCCGGCTGACGCTGCCGCCCGAGCTGCCGCCGATGGCGGCGGGCCTGGTGGGGTATCTGGGGTACGATCTGGTTCGGCTGATGGAGCGGCTGCCGGACAAGAACATCGACACGCTCGCCCTGCCGGAGGCGCTGCTGCTGCGCCCGACGCTGCTGGCGATCTTCGACAACGTGCGCGACGAGCTGATCCTCGCCGCGCCAGTCTGGCTGCAGCCGGACGTGCCGGCGCAACAGGCGTACGCCAGGGCGCAGGCGCGGCTGGAGGAGGCGCGGGAGGCGCTGAACCGGCCGCTGCCGCATGCGGCGCCGCCGGTGACGCTGCCGGCGCCGGGGACGCCGAAGTCGAATTTCACGCCGGAGGGTTTTCAGGCGGCGGTGTTGCGGGCGAAG
>DATEQV010000277.1:0-2957 GCA_035272265.1 Acidisphaera sp.
ATATGCGGCGCGGACTGCTGGTGGTAAACTGGCGGCATCGCGACCCCTCCGGCATCGTGGCGGACATTGTCAGCCTGCGGCTGGTTTCGCAGGATGATCGTGCGTTGGGCCTGCAATGGCTCAACTTCGAGGTGGACCGCGACGACGTCGAGGTGACGTTGGAAGCTAGTTTCGAGGCGGCGGGGCTGGGGATGGAACCGGCCCAAATCGAGCGCGAGCTTGGCGTCTGGCGCATCACCGACGGCTCCAAGTCCGTCGCCATGGCGGGGGCCCCCAGGCTGGCCCTCGGCGGCAACACGTTGAGGCCCGACGCGGTCGATCGGCTGCGCTGGGCGTGGCACTGGCGCTCGGTCGCCGGCCAGAGGACAGCGCTTGAGCGCCTGGTTGCCGTAGTGCGCAGCGACGAGCCGGATCGCGATCCCGGCCAGGCCGCAACCGCCGCCTTGCAGCGCGCGCGCAACGCGGGCGGCGAGGCCGTGCTCGCCGCGCATGCGTCGGCCTGGGCCGCACGTTGGCACGCGAGCGACGTGACGATCGACGGCGCGCCGGAACTCGAGCGGGAGCTGCGCTTCGCCGTCTATCACCTCAACAGCGCCGCCAATCCGCATGATCCGCGCGTATCGATCGGCGCGCGCGCGCTGACCGGCGATGCCTATCTCGGCCACGTCTTCTGGGACACCGAGATCTACCTGCTGCCGTTCTACATCGCGACCTGGCCGGAAGCGGCGCGGGCACTGCTGATGTACCGCTTCCACACGCTGGCCGGCGCACGCGCGAACGCGGCGAAGAACGGCTGGCGCGGCGCGCAGTATGCCTGGGAATCGGCCGACACCGGCGAGGAAACCACGCCCGAGCGCGTGCTCACGCCGGGCGGCCAATTCATCGACGTGCTGTCGGGTAAGCAGGAGCATCACATCACCGCCGACGTCGCCTACGCCGTCTGGCAGTACTGGCACGCGAGCGACGACGACACGTTCCTGCTCGAGGCGGGAGCGGAAATCGTGCTGGAGACGGCGCGGTTCTGGGCGAGCCGGGCCGCGCGGGGAGCCGACGGCAAGCGGCATATCCGCCTTGTGATGGGGCCCGACGAATACCACGAGGGCGTCGACGACAACGCCTACACCAACGTGATGGCGCGCTGGAACGTCTCGAGAGGGCTGGACGTCTGCGCGTTGTTGCGCGAACGCTGGCCGGACCGGTGGGCCGACCTGTCGGCGAAGCTTGCCCTGGACGCGGCCGAACTCGCGCGCTGGCGCGAGGTGGCGAAAATGCTGGTGACGGGCCTCGATCCGGCGACCGGGATCATTGAGCAGTTCGCCGGCTTCTTCGCGCTGGAGCCGATCGACCTGACGAAGTATCCTGACCGCAGTACGCCGATGGACGTGCAACTCGGGTACGAGCGGGTCAAGCGCACGCAGGTGGTCAAGCAGGCCGACGTCGTCGCACTGCTGGCGCTGCTGCCGGAGGAATTCGACCAGGCCGTCCAGCGGGTCAATTTCCGGACCTACGAGCCGCGTTGCGGGCACGGCAGTTCGCTCAGCCGGGCGATGCATGCGATCGTGGCCGCTCGCTTTGGGGCGACATCAGTGGCCTATCGCTACTTCCGCGAGACGGCGGAGATCGATCTGTCCCCCAACGTCGCCGACAGCGCCGGCGGCGTGCAGATCGCAGCACTCGGCGGATTGTGGCAGGCGGTGGTGATGGGCTTCGGCGGGCTGTCGCTGACGGGGGAGCGTCTGTCGATCGTCCCGCAGTTGCCGCCGCAGTGGCTCGGCCTCAACTTTCGTGTGTGCTGGCGGGGCCGCCGCGTACACGTCCACATCCTACGCGACGGAGAGGTCAATGCGACTCTCGAGGCAGGTGACCCGCTGACCGTGCTGGTGCACGGAACCGAGCGCGTGCTGCAGCCTGGCGGCATGTCCGGCTGTACCTGATCGCGGTAGCCACAGGCGCCCCACGGCGGCGCCGGCGTGACGGGAGGACGATGGTTTCGATCGACATCGTCGCGGTGGTCCTGGTTCTGGCCGCGGTGCTCGACGCAATCAACGACCGATACGTGCGCCTGCCCGCGCCGATCGGCATGCTGCTGGGATCGCTCGTGCTCGCCACGCTGCTGGTCGCCGGCGATATCGCGCTGCATTTGCACGTGATGGGGCCGATCCGCAACGCGCTTTCGGGGCGACCGGCACCATGATGCCGGACGCCTCCTGTTCCTCGATGGCCCTCGCGCCCTCGGTCCTGCCCGAATTCGATCCGGCCCGGCAGGCCCCCAGGGCCGCCCCAGGCCGAGCGCGGCGTCCTCGCGATGGTGGGTCAAGCCCAAACCCAGATCGCCGCCATCGGATGCTTGTGGTGCGCGTTGACGATGGCGGCGCGCGCGGCGGCGTAGTTGTCGTCCTTGACGTGCCATTGGGCCACGTTGACCAAGCGATGGTAGCTGAGTCCGCGCGACGTATCAGCCCGGGTAAGAAGGCGACGGTGATCGTCCAGCTGTGCAGCCGCGTAGCCGGATCGGTGCCAAGCGTCAGCCGCCCGGCGGCCGGTAATTCACGGTTTGGACGACGGCCTAGGCCTCAGTTTTCACGACTGCCGTCACGGTCGGGCCGCCCCGCCGCGCATCACTACGACGCAACGGCGCTTGCCGCTTTTGTGTTGGCGTCACGGGTGGTTTGGCGGGCACGCGTCCGGCCAGAAAATCATCGTGTCGCTCGCGTTGATCGGCGTCCTGGCCACGCAGCGCGGATGGGCCAGCGAAACCATCGATTAGGGCCGCGCAGGGGTTGCAGTCCGGAGATTCGTCCGCCGCGCCATTTGCGCCACGCGATTGATCCCAATCAAGGCGGCGAGTACCGCGCCCGGCATACTCGTTACCAACCGTCCGTCCTCTGCAACCCAGGTGTGTCGAACGTGACAGCAAGCAACGCGAAAGCGCCGGCGTTTGGCGCGTCCTTCCAAAT
>DATEQV010000278.1:0-8889 GCA_035272265.1 Acidisphaera sp.
CTGCCATCCCGCCGCCTACGTCGGCGCCAGCCGCGTCGCCGTCCCGCCGCGGTCGCCCGCGGCGTGGTGCCACGTCGGGCTGAATTTCCCGGATTCGCCTTGTCAATCAATAACTTCCAGAAATGCGGTGTCGAACTCAAGCCTCGGGCGCCGCCATCTCCACCGCGGCCAAGGTCAGCTTCACCCTGGCGGGCTCGAACAACGCTGTCGGCCTCGACGGCAGCGGTGACGGTCTCGTGATCGGCAGCGGGGCGGGCAACTTCGTCTATGCCATGGGCGAAGCCATCTCCACCGCGGCCAACGTCAGCTTCGACCTGCAGGGATCGAACAACGCTGTCGGCCTCGACGGCAGCGGCGACGGTCTCGTGATCGGCAGCGGGTCGGGCAACTTCGTCTATGCCACGGGCGAAGCCATCGCCACCGCGGCCAACGTCAGCTTCGACCTGCAGGGATCGAACAACGCTGTCGGCCTCGACGGCAGCGGCGACGGTCTCGTGATCGGCAGCGGGTCGGGCAACACCGTCTATGCCTCGGGCGAGGCCATCGCCACTGCGGCCAACGTCAGCTTCGACCTGCAGGGCTCGAACAACACTGTCGGCCTCGACGGCAGCGGCGACGACCTGACGATCTCGGGCACCGGCAACACCGTCTACGGTAGCAACATAGGCCTGACCGTCGGGGCGAACAGTTCGGTTGGGGTCGTCGGCACCGGGGACGCGATCACCGCGACCGGGCCCGCCACGGTGACCGTGTGGGACACGCCCACCGGCGGCGCCGCCATCGACCAGTTCTTTCCAACTTCCTATCCGTCGAGCCTATATCCGTCCGGCGCGGAGCTGCTGATCACGCAATTCACCGCCTCTGACGCGCTGGATTACACCGTCGCCTACTACCAGAACGGTGAGGCGGAGCTGACCAACTTCAGGCCCGTACCGTCGAATGAAACGAGCGAAACCCTGGTCGTCAATGACCCGGCGGGCACGTCTGGCGTCAAAGTCTCGATCTACGAGGTTAACTACACCAACGGGACCTCATCCGCGGTCTTTTCCTTCAGCAACGGCATTGTCAGCGCCGGCACTTTCTCCGGACCAAACCTGACCGGCGTCCAGAAAAGCAGCTCCTCCAAGTTGTCGGCACCATCACCAGCCGCCTACTACTCGAGCGAGGGCGTCCCGGATAGCTTCACCGGCTCACCCGAGTCGCTCGGGTATGACACCTACGAGATCCTGGGCGACAGCTCGATCGCGGACGACGCGGTCGCTGCTCCGGCCTTGTCGGCTGCTTCGGCTTCGCCAACCTCGTCGACGACCGCCTCCTCGATCATCGCGCCCGTGACGACCGCGAGCAGCCTCGCCACGCTGATGCAGGACCTGACCGCCAACGCCGATCTGTTGCCGGCACCCGGCGTACCGGCGTCGTCCAGCAGCCCCTCGCTTTCCAGCAGCCCAGCAGCGTCCGCGCTCTACCAGATGCACACGCCGCCGCCGCTGGTGCTGTTCCACTCGTCCACTCCGTGGCTCTGAGCCTCGGCCCACGAACTACGGCACCGGACACGCCGACGAGCAACTTACGAACGACAGCACCAGTTAACGACGGCGGCGGCGCTCGTCAGGCGGCGTTGCCGCTCGGCGGTGCGTGCTCGATGGCCGCGTTCAGCATCCGCAGACGGTGGGTGAGTTCGTGCATCACGTACCACGCGAAGTTCGGCACCTCGTCGACCATGTAGCGGAACTTGCGGCGGTCCATCACCGCGAGCTCGCACCGCTCGCGCGCCCGCGCGGTCGTGGTGCGCGGGACCTGATCCAGAACCGATGCGAAACCGAGCGCCCGGCCTGCCTCGATCGTCTCGATGAACTTGCCGTGGCTCTCGATGTCGACCGAACCGGATAGAACGATGTACATCGAATCCGACGGCTCGCCTTCGTGGAAGATGACGTCGCCCTGCGCGTAGGTCGCGACCGAAGCGGCGCCGCGGGCGAAGACCCGGAAGTCGATGTCCTTCTGCGTCGTCATGCCGGCCATCCGCGACTTCTGTGACGAATTTATGACGGCTGGCTTGGCGGTTGTCCAGAACCGTCTCGGTCGAAGTACGGCCCGTTGCGCCATGCACGCCTGTCTTTCGCGCGGCCGGCAAAGGCGTGGATGCTCCACCTTCGCGGAGCATGACGAGACCAAGGTGGGTGCGATCACACTTAGGTTGAAACCGCCCTACGGGCACAGACCCGTGGTGTGCAGGACGGTCATCAGCCGGGCGTCGGGCTGCTCGTCCGGCGGGGCCTGACAGACTGGGCGGACCTGCTCGATCGCTGTTTCGCGGTCGTGCATCTGCAACAGGACCGGACCCAGGACGCCGCGGACCAGATTGACGAACTTCGCCGTCCCCGGCCCGGCCGGCAGGTGTTCGACCATGCGCAGCGCCTCATGCAGTTCGCCATCGGCGTCGAGCATATCATTATTGTGGATGTGGAACAGCGCCATCGCCACGTGCGAGCGCGGATCCTTCGGATAGTCGCTCAGCAGCCCGGGCCCAGCGGCGCGCAACTGCTCGGGGTCGGTCGGCCAGCGCGCCTGCGGGATGAATTGCGCCATCTGGTCATCCAACACCTTCTGGAATGTCGGCACCCGCATGGCGACCGCGCCGACACTGGCGAACGACAGCAGGCCGAGGCAGCAGGCGATGACTAGCGCGAGCTGTCGGCCAGAGTCCTCCTGCGTCGATTCCTCGAACTTCCCGTGCAGCAGCAAGCCAGTGATGGCGCCGACGATGGCGCCCCCGATATGCGCGGAAACATCGACCAGTACGCCGCTGTGCGCGGCCGCGCGGGCCGGCAACAGCGACGGGATGAGGCAGAGCAACGTCAGCCACATCATCAGGCGCCGCAGCCCGCCAGGAGGCATCCGGAGCGCGAGGCAGAAGCCGCAGGCCATTACGGCCATGATCGCGCCCGAGGCGCCGACGCTGACGAGATGCGCCGGCGCGAACCCCAGCGTAGCGAGCGCGCCGCCCAATCCGCCCAGCAAATAGACAGCGAGCAGCCATGCCGGGCCGACCACGCGCTCCAGCACCCAGCCGGCGAGCACCAGCACGAACAGGTTGGTGATCAGATGCAGCCGGTTGATGTGCAGCAGGGTTCCGGTCAGCACGCGCCACCACTCGTTGTTGCGCAGCACGTAATCGCGCTCGATCCCACCCAGCGCCAGCATGCTCGCCGGCGACTGGGTGCCGTCGGCGCCGGCCACCACGGCGAACCTCACCTCCAGCACATACGCCAGGATCAGCACCGCGACGATGGCCAGCGTCGCCCAGGCTGTCTCGTTGCGCCGGTCGGCGAAATCGGACCACCACGCCTGCTCGAAAGACCCGCCGCCGGCCGACCCGTCGCCCTGCATCGCTCCGAACCGGGCCACGCCGACGATATCGGTGCGGTACTGCTCAATGCGGCGGGCGATGGTCTGGACCGGGACGTCGTAGATGTCGGCGATCGTGAACTGCTCGGGGCGGCCGTCCCAGGGCAGGCCCTGGACCGTCAGCGCGCCGGATGGCGACCACGAGAGAGGTGCCAAGTCGGACCAGCCGACGTATCGGCTGCCGAACGTGAGGGTCAGGGTAATTCCCCTGCCGTCGAGGACGACGCGGGGCGTGCCGCGCAACAGCGTGACCGCGCTGCCGAGGGCGGCGAGCCAACAGACGGCGGCGGGAACGGCGCAGACCGCGCGCGGGAGCGGAAGCTGGCCCAGATGCAGGTGGCGGAGCGCGAGCACGCTCAGGATCGCGCCCAGGACGGCAAGGAGCCCGAGCGTCGCGATGCGGCGGCCCGGCCGCGGCCAGTAGATCCGTTCCGGTTGGAACCGCGCCCCGGCGAGAGGGGCCGACTGTGCGCTCGGCATCGATCCGATCCGCTGCAATCACCAAGCAATGCCGCGCCAGTCGCAACGAGGTCAAGCTTTGCCGGCGCTGCGGCGGACCGAGGGGGCGGACCGACTTCGCCGCGGCGAGAGCGGCTGCGGCTCACGGCGTCAGGACGTCGTCGTCATGCGCCGTGCAGCCCCTCTGCACGTCGGGCGGCGCCTCGTTCGCCTGGCGCAGCCTGCATTCCTGCTCGGCGTAGGTGCAGACCCATCCCTGCCGGAGTTCGTAACAGAAGTAGTCGGCGCCCGGATGCGTGCCGCCCTGGAACAGCGCCCGCGTGCGCACGAACGCAAACGCCCCCGCCGTCAGCGCCACGAGCAGGATGACGACCCGGGTGGAGCGGCGCGCCATCCCGGCTCCCGTCGGGGCGGCGGCTAGACCTTCTCGACCTGGCCGTATTCCAGCTCGACCGGCGTCGAGCGGCCGAAGATCGAGACGCTGACCTTCACGCGGCCCTTCTCCTCGTCGACCTCCTCGACCACGCCGTTGAAGCTGGTGAACGGACCGTCGGCGACGCGCACCTGCTCGCCGACCTCGAACAGGATCGACGGGCGCGGACGCTCCACGCCCTCGGCGGTCTGCTTGAGGATGCGCTCGGCCTCGGCGTCGGAAATCGGCGTGGGCCGCGTCTTGCTGCCCAGAAAGCCGGTCACCTTCGGCGTGTTCTTCACCAGGTGCCACGCCTCGTCGGTCAGGTCCATCTTCACCAGCACGTAGCCGGGGAAGAACTTGCGCTCGGCACTCACCTTCTGGCCGCGACGCACCTCGACGACGTCCTCGCTCGGCACGAGGACCTCCTCGAACTGGTCGGCCAGGCCCTTCTGCGCCGCCTGCTCCTTCAGCTGCTGCGCGATCTTCTTCTCGAACCCGGAATAGACGTGCACCACGTACCAGCGCTTGGCCATCACACTCTCCTCAGCTGGCACCGAACAACAGCCGCACGCCCATGCCGAACACCTGGTCGATGGCCAGGAAGAACAGCGCGGCCATCGCGGCCATCGCGAAGACGAGGCCCGTCGTGACCGCGGTCTCCTTGCGCGACGGCCAGGTCACCCGGCCGATCTCGGTTCGGACTTCGCGCAGGAATCGAGCCGGATTGAACGCCAAAATCTATGCTCCCAAGCCGCCTTCGCGGCATATGTGCGGAAGAATCCCTGCGCGTCGCGTTGGCAGGGGTGGAGGGTCTCGAACCCCCAGCCTCCGGTTTTGGAGACCGGCGCTCTAGCCAATTGAGCTACACCCCTGCGCCGCGGCTGAAGTCCGCACACTACGGCATTCGATCGCGCAGGCGGCGTAGAAAGAGTGCGGCCGAAGGCGTGTCAAGGCCGCAACACCCCCCGACCACGTCCGTGGCCCGGAAATCCGCCGCGGCGCGTCAGCCCGGCGCGGCTGGAGCGGGTGACGGGAATCGAACCCGCACAGCCAGCTTGGAAGGCTGGAACTCTACCATTGAGCTACACCCGCGTGCGGAGCATGTAGCCCAACGGCCAGCCGGCGGCGAGAGGGGCGGCGGCGGAACGGCTGCTCGACCGCCCAGTGCAGCACCGACGCCGCCGCGAGCGACAGCCCGATCGCCAGCGGCAGCCAGAACAGCGTGAACAGCCCCGCGTCCGCCCCGGCGAACCACGCCAGCACCACGCCGAGCGTCTTCTGCACCGGCTCGTTGACCAGATAGAGGCTGAACGAGATCGCGCCGAGCCCTGTCGCTTGCGCGCTACTCAGCCAGCGCGCCGGCACCCGCAGCAGGGGCGCGGACGGCCAGCGCTGCACCGCGAGGCACGCGACCCAGACCAGCGGCGGCAGCGCCTTGCCCATGCCCGCCTGCGTGCTGAAGGCGAGGCAGTTCTCCAGCGCCAGCAGCAGCAGCCACCAGCGCCCGGACCGCAGGCCGAAGGCGCCCGCGCCGGCCACGCCGAGGGCGAAATAGGCCGCCTTCTCCGGCAGGAACGCGCGGCTGAACAGCCAGCCCTGCGGCATCGTCCGGTCATAGGCGAAACCCGCCGCCGCCATGCACATCAACAGCAGGGTCAGCCGCAGGATGAACGGATGGCCGCGGCCGAGCCGTGGCCCGACCCAGGCGACCAGCAGGTAGAACTGCCACTCGGTGCTCAGGCTCCATGCGGCACCCAGCCAGCCCACCCAGGCGTCGGGCAACAGGCCGTCCGGCACGACGCCGTGCGCCATCACGACATGCAGGCCCAGCACGAGCCAGCCGTCCGCCGGCCAGCCGCCCGACCAGATCTCCCAGCCCGCCGGCGAAGCCCATCGCAGCGCGTCCGCCGGCAGCGGGATCAGCTGGCCCGGAATGGCGAACAGCAGCACGCACAGATAGGCGGGATAGATGCGCCGCGCCCGCGCGGCCAGGAATCGTTCGGGGTCGGCGCCGTGCGCTTCCCAGGCGCGCGCGATCACGAAGCCCGACAGCGCGAAGAACACGTCGACCGCCGCCCCGCCGTGCAGGAACGGCCCGGCGAGCCACGCGGGAACCGCCGCGAACGGAACCGCATGCGACACGGTCACGTAGGTCGCCAGCACGCCGCGCAGGCCGTCGAAGCAGCGCAGACGCTCGTCGCCGGCCGCGTAGCCCGGCTCGATGGCGCGGCTGGCGTCTGCACCTCTGGACGGCAATCGGGCGATCCTGACTCAACCTATGGTTGAGATACCCAATCCGGCACACGGTTGCAACTCCGATCGCGACGGCCTATTTCACGATTTCAACTTCTCCGGATTTCAAGGAGGGTGGCCTTCGCGGGCCGCCTTTTTTGTTGGAGCGAACGCCGCTTGCTCTCGACTGAACTGGAAGGAAAGATCGCCGCCATCGTCGGCCCCGCGCTGGCTGGGCTGGGCTATGACCTCGTGCGCGTCGCCGTGCTCGGGCGCGAACGGCCGACGGTGCAGATCATGGCCGACCGCAACGACGGCTCGGCGATCACCGTCGAGGACTGCGAAACGATCAGCCACGCGCTGAACCCGCTGCTCGACGTCGAGGACCCGATCCCCGGCGCCTGGACGCTGGAGATCAGCAGCGCGGGGATCGACCGTCCGCTGACGCGGCCGAAGGACTGGAACCGCTTTGCCGGCCACCTCGCGCGCGCCGAAGTCGCCGTGCCGATCGATGGACAGCGGCGCTTCTCCGGCATCGTGCTCGGCGCCGACGACCAGGTCGCCCGCATGCGGCTGGAGGACGGCACCGAAGTGGCGCTGCCGCACGCCGACCTGAAGCGCGCCCGCCTCGTTCTCACCGACGAACTCATCGCCGCCAGCACACCGAGAAAGCCGACCAACTAGATGAGCACCACGATGGAAGCCTCAGTCCTACGCCCCGAACTTCTCCTGGTCGCCGACGCCGTCGCGCGCGAGAAGTCGATCGAGCGCGAGGAAGTGCTGGAAGCGATGGAGCAGGCCATCCAGAAGGCCGGCCGCGCGCGCTATGGGCACGAGAAGGACATCCGCGCGACCATCGACCGCAAGACCGGCGAGGTGAAGCTGTCGCGCTGGACCGAGGTCGTCGAGACCGTCGAGAACGAAGAGACGCAGATCCCCGTCCACATCGCCAAGAAGTTCGCGCCTGAGAAGAACGTGGGCGACTTCATCGTCGATCCGCTGCCGCCGATCGATTTCGGACGCATCGCTGCCCAGACCGCCAAGCAGGTGATCGTGCAGCGGGTGCGCGAATACGAGCGCAAGCGGCAGTACGACGAGTACAAGGACCGCGTCGGCGAGATCGTCAACGGCACCGTCAAGCGCACCGAGTACGGCAACCTGATGGTCGAGCTGGGCCGCGCCGAAGGCCTGCTGCGCCGCGACGAGCTGATCCCGCGCGAGAGCTTCCGCAACGGCGACCGCGTGCGCGCCTACATCTACGACGTGCGCGAGGAGCCGCGCGGCCCGCAGATCTTCCTGTCGCGCACGCATCCCGGCTTCCTCGCCAAGCTGTTCGCGCAGGAAGTGCCGGAAATCTACGACGGCATCATCGAAATCAAGGCCGTCGCGAGAGACCCCGGCAGCCGTGCCAAGATGGCCGTCATTTCGCGCGACAGCTCGATCGATCCGGTCGGCGCCTGCGTCGGCATGCGCGGCTCGCGCGTGCAGGCCGTGGTGCAGGAGCTGCAGGGCGAGAAGATCGACATCATCCCGTGGTCGCCGCAGGCCGCCACCTTCGTCGTCAACGCACTCGCGCCCGCCGAGGTCACCAAGGTCGTGATGGACGAGGAAGCCGGGCGCGTTGAAGTCGTCGTGCCCGATGACCAGCTATCGCTCGCGATCGGCCGGCGCGGCCAGAACGTGCGGCTCGCCTCGCAGCTCACCCGCTGGGACATCGACATCCTGACCGAGGCCGAGGAGAGCGAACGGAGGCAGGAGGAATTCCGCCGCCGCAGCGCGCTGTTCGTCGAGGCGCTGGACGTGGACGACGTGATCGCCGGCCTGCTGGTGACCGAGGGCTTCACCACGATCGAGGAGCTCGCCTTCACGCCGGTCGATGAACTGGCGTCGATCGAAGGCTTCGACGAAGGCGTCGCCGGCGAGCTGATCCGCCGCGCCGAGGCGTTCCTCGTGCGCCGCGACGAAGAACTGAACATCAAACGCGTGGAGCTGGGCGTGTCCGACGAGGTTGCTGCGATCGAGGTTCTCACCCCGGCCATGCTGGTCGCACTCGGCGAGCGTGGGGTGAAGTCGCTCGACGATCTCGCCGACCTCGCGTCCGACGAGCTGATCGAGATCGTGGGTGCGGACAACATGGACGAGGCGACGGCCAACGATGTCATCATGGCCGCGCGCGCGCACTGGTTCGAAGGCGAGGAGAGCGGCGCCGGCAACGGCGCGGCCGCGGCCGCGTCCGAAGAGGCGGAACACGGCTGAGCAATCCGCAGCGGAGGACGACGACGGGCCGGGCCCGATCCGGCGCTGCGTCGTCACGCGCGAACGCCACGAGAAGGACCGCATGATACGATTTGTCGTCGGTCCCGACTCTCGCGTGG
>DATEQV010000279.1:0-5745 GCA_035272265.1 Acidisphaera sp.
GCACCTCGGCCGCCAGCACGTTGGCGCCGCCGATGAAGGTAGCCAGTTAGCGGTCGGCGGGCTGCTCGTACAGCTCGCGCGGCGTGCCGACCTGCACGAGCAGGCCGTCGCGCATCACGCCGATCCGCGAGGCCATCGTCAGCGCCTCCTCCTGGTCGTGCGTGACCAGAACGAAGGCCATGCCAAGACGGCGCTGCAAGGCGGCCAGCTCCTCTCGGGTCTCCTCGCGCAGGCTGCGGTCGAGCGCGGAAAGCGGTTCGTCGAGCAACAGCAGCGCGGGCTCGCGCGCCAGCGCGCGCGCCAACGCGACCCGCTGCCGCTGGCCGCCCGACAGCGTATCGGGCCGGCGGTCGCCGAGTCCCGTGAGGCGCACCAGATCGAGCAGGCGCTCGACCTTGGCGAGGCGCTCGGCCCTGCCCAGGCCCATGCGCCGGAGGCCGTAGGCGATGTTCTCGGCAACCTTCAGGTGCGGGAACAGCGCGTAGGACTGGAACATCATGTTCACCGGCCGCCGGTGCGGCGGCAGCGCGGTGACATCCTCGCCGCGCAGCAGGATGCGGCCCGCATCCGGCCGCTCGAACCCGGCGATCGTCCGCAGCAGCGTGGTCTTGCCCGACCCCGACCCGCCGAGCAGGACGAACAGCTCGCCCGCCGCGATGTCGAGCGAGACGCCGCGCAAGGCTTCGACCGCGCCGTAGCGCTTGCGCAGGGCCTCGATCCACAGCAGCAGTGCTTCGGGGCCGTCTGCCATGCTGCTAAGCTGCCAGCCGCACCGGGACAGGCAAAGCGACATGGATTGGCTGGACGATAACGACGCGACCGAACCGGCGTGTTGCGCCCCGGCACCGAGCCTGCTGTCCCGCCGGGCCTTTCTCGCCGCGGGACCGCTGATCTGCGCCGCGCTGCCGGGCGGCCCGGCCTCGGCGCAGGCGCGCGCCATCGTGCAGGGCGGGGCGATCGACCTGCACAGCCATGCGGGCGCGCTGATCGGCATGTGGCGGGTCGATGACGGCGCGCCATTCGCGCCACTGGCCGGGCCGATGCGCGACGGCGGCGTGGCGGTGGTGTGCCTCGCGATCGTGCCGGACGCGCCGGCGCTGCGCTCGGTCGCCGACACGCGCTACCAGCCGTTCCACACGCCCGAGCCCGGCGAGCTGTATGCGTACGGGCAGGCGGCGTTCGGCCGGCTGCACGCGCTGGCGGCCGACCAGGGATTGCGGCTGATCGCCAGCGCGGCCGATCTGCGCGCGGCACGGGCAGATACGCCGTCGGCCATCGTGTCGTCCGAAGGCGGCGACTTCCTGGAAGGCGATCCGGCGAAGGTCGACGAAGCGTTCCATCGCTGGCGGCTGCGCCACCTGCAGCTGACGCACTACCGGGTCAACGAGCTGGGCGACATCCAGACCGATCCGCCGGTGCATGGGGGGCTGACCGAGGCGGGTGCCGAGGTGATCCGCCGCTGCAACCGGCTGGGCATCGTCGTCGACGTCGCGCACGGCACCTACGAGCTGGTAGTCCAGGCCGCCGCGGTGACGACCAAGCCGCTGGTGCTGTCGCACACGTCGCTGATGCTCAATCCCGGCCCGCGCATGCGCCGCATCTCGCCGGATCACGCCAAGGCGGTCGCGGATACCGGCGGCGTGATCGGCATCTGGCCGCCGGTGAACATCTTCGCGTCCATCCCGGCGCTGGCCGCAGGCATGGCGCGGATGGCCGAACAGGTGGGCGTGGACCACGTGGGGCTGGGGACCGACATGGGCGGGCTGATCGGCGGATCGTGCCTGGACCGCTACGAGAGCGTGCCGCATCTGGCCGACGCGCTGCTGCGGATCGGCTTCGGGCCGGACGACGTGGGCAAGCTGCTGGGCGGCAACTACGCGCGGGTCGCGAGCGCCTCGCTGCCGGGCGCCTGATCGGCATCGGCGGGTTCGGCCGCGCAGGGCAACAGGATCGTCACCGTCGTGCCGCGCCCGACCTCCGTTTCCAGCCGTACGCCGCCGCGCGACTGGCGGGCGAATCCGTAGACCTGGCTGAGGCCGAGACCGCTGCCCTTGCCGACCGGCTTGGTGGTGAAGAACGGCTCGAACGCCGCCGCCGCCACGTCCGGTTCCATGCCCACGCCGGTGTCGCTGACCGAGATCGCGACGTAGTTGCCCGGCTCGAGCCCCTCGCCGTCGCTGCCCACGGTTTCGTTCGCGAGGGCGATCGTGATCACGCCCCCGTCGTCCGGCATGGCGTCGCGGGCGTTGATGACCAGGTTGAGCAGCGCGTTCTCGAGCTGGTTCGCGTCGGCTTCGATGTCGCAGACGCCGTCGGGCGCCTCGACCTCCAGCGCGACGGCCCCCACCAGCGTGCCCCGCAGCAACGGGATGCTGCGTGCGACCAGCTCCATCGGATCGATGCGTGTCGGCTGCAGCGGCTGGCGGCGGCCGAAGGCCAGCAGCTGCTGGGTCAGCGCGGCGCCGCGCCCGGTGGCCTGAAGGCCGCGATCGATCAGCTCGGCCGCTTTCGCGTCGCCGCCGACACGCTTGCGCAGCATGTCGAAACTGCCCTGTACGACGGTCAGCAGGTTGTTGAAGTCGTGCGCGACCCCGCCGGTCACCTGACCGAGCGCCTCCATCTTCTGCGACTGGCGCAGCATCGATTCGGCGCGCTGGCGCTCTTCGGTTTCGCGGCGCAACGCCGACAGCAGGGCGTCGCGCTGCGCGAGCTGCTCGGCGAGAAGTTCGTTGGCATCACGCAGTTGCGCGGGCGAGGGCAGCGCCAGGATCTTTGGCAGCAGCGGCCACAAGATGATCGAGGTGATGATGGAGGCAACCGCGGTGAGGGCCTTGATCAGCCCATCGGTCCAGTAGACGGGATACCACAGCGTCACGATCCCCATCACATGCGTCGTGCCGCAGGCCGTAATGAAGATGACGAACAGCCAGAACACCGAGCGGAACACGAGGTCGCGCCGCTTGATGACGAGATAGGCCAGCGCGAAGGGGATCGAGTAGTAGGCGATCGCGATGATCGCGTCGGAAACCACCTGAAGCGCCAGCAGGCCCGGGTCCCAGGCGAGGCAGAAGCCGTGCGGCGTCAGGCCGCGCGTATCGAGAAACGTCACGAGGCACTCCCCTGGGGGCCCCTCCCCCGGCCGGCCAAATCAGCGCACGCCATGAGCATACAGGTCTCTCTCGCCCGAAAAGCTTGGCTATTCCTGGAGTTCCAACCGCACGGCCGCTTCGAGATCGCCGAGGCGGAAGGGCTTGCGGATGAAGCGATACGGCATCGGCTGCGGCGAGAAGTAGCCCGACGTCAGCACCACGTGCAGGTCGGGATTGCCTGCCTTCGCCTGACGCGCCAGCTCGATGCCGTTGATGTCGGGCATGCGGATGTCGGTCAGCAGAAGCGCGATGCCGGGCGTCTCCTGCAGCAGGCGCAGCGCCTCGTAGCCGCCCATCGCGCTGACGACGTTGAAGCCGGCGCTCGCGAGGAACTCGGCGATCAGCTCGCGCACCGCGCTGTCGTCATCGACGACCAGGATCACGCGCGACGCAGAGGGCCGCCCCTTGCCGTCCGGCCGGAACCCTGCTGCGGGTGTCATCACCACCACCGGCTGATCGGCCCGAAGGGAGCGGGCCATCTCGCTCGGCATTGCATCTGGCATGGTCCGTCACTGTTGGCGCGTAGCGGGCGACTTCGGGGCGACATAGAAACGCGATCGTGCCTTGCCTGAAACTCGTGTTCGCGTGATCGATTGGGTCTGGACGGGGGGACGAAAAGATGGCCGGCCCGCTTGCACGCTTCACTGTGATCGACCTGACACGGGTCCGCGCAGGCCCTACCGCGGTGCGACAACTCGCCGATTGGGGCGCGAGGGTGATCAAGGTGGAGAACCCCGGCGGCGACGGCGGGATGGGTGGGGCGCGGCACGAGCCGGACTTCCAGCATTTGCACCGCAACAAACGCAGCCTAACGCTGGACCTGAAGCAGCCCGAGGGGATCGCGGTGCTGCACCGGCTGGTGGCGAACGCCGATGTGCTGGCGGAGAACTTCCGCCCGGACGTGAAATTCCGCCTCGGCATCGACTACGAACGGTTGCGGCCGCTGAACAAGCGGCTGGTGTACGCGAGCATCTCGGGCTTCGGGCAGGACGGGCCGTATCGCGAGCGGCCGGGGTTCGACCAGATCGCGCAGGGGATGGGCGGGCTGATGTCGATCACCGGCCTGCCGGGCCAGGGTCCGGTACGGGTCGGCATTCCGGTGGCCGACCTGACGGCAGGGCTGTTCGCCGCACTCGGCATCCTGATCGCTCTGCTGGAACGCGAGCAATCGGGCGAGGGCCAGTGGGTGCAGAGCAGCCTGCTGGCGGCGCAGATCTCGATGCTGGACTTCCAGGCGGCGCGCTGGCTGCTGGGTCACGAGGTGCCAGGGCAGGCCGGCAACGACCATCCGACCAGCATCCCGACCGGCGTGTTCCCGACCGCTGACGGACACGTGAACATCGCCGCGGCCGGCGACGTGATGTTCGCGCGGCTGTGCGAGGTGCTGGACATGCCGCAGGTCAGGGCAAATCCGGACTACGCGACGGGTGGATTGCGGTCGCGCAACCGGGCCGCGCTGAACGCGGCGATCGCGGAGCGCACGCGGACGTTGTCGTCCGAGACGGTCGTGGCGAAGCTGAACGCGGCGGGCGTGCCGAGCGGGCCGATCAACACGATCGACCAGACATTCGCCGACCCGCAGGTGAAGCACCTGCACCTGACGCGGCACCTGACGCATCCGGTGCTGGGAGATCAGGAGCTGGTCGGCCAGCCGGTCGAACTCAGCCGCACCCCGTGGGACCTGCACAGCGCAAGCCCGGAGCCGGGGCAGCACACCGACGAGATCCTGCGCGAGATCGGCTACGGCGCCGACGAGATCGCCGCGTTGCGCGAGCGGCGGGTGGTGTGAGCGGCGGACCGGATCGGTGACGCGGGGAATGCCGCGTCCGGCGCGGACGAAGCGCAATCATGCTCGATGAACCGTGAGCCCGGATGTCCGCGAAGCCGGTCCTGCGGTCATATCGGCCGACTGACCTCGACGCGGTCATAACCGTATTCCTGGACGCCATTCGTGAGGTTGCGTCCAGGGACTACGATCCGGCCCAGGTCGACGCATGGGCGCAGGCCGATCGGACCGCGTGGGAACAGCAGTGCCTCAGCAGGCCGACATGGGTGGCCGTTCTCGACGAGGCGATTGTCGGTTTCGCCGATCTCGAACCTGATGGGCACATCGACGTGCTGTACGTGCATCCCGCTTACCAGGGAGTCGGCGTCGCCTCGTTGCTGCTGGAGAGGGTGGAAGCCGCTGCGATGGGACAGGGGCTTTCGCACGTGTTCACCGAGGCCAGCCTCACCGCACGCCCGTTTTTCGAAAGGTGGGGCTTTCAGGTGCTCGCGCGACAGCAGGTCGCGCTTCGCGGCCAAACCCTCGCCAGGTTTCAAATGCAGAAGACGATCGGGTAGGCCCGGGTGCGCCTGCGGCGGCAGCGGCGACATCAGGCAGGTATTCAAGAGGCGCCGCTCCGGCTATCCCGTGACCGTCAAACAGGAGAGTGACCGATGAAGATCAGCGCGAGGAACCAGATCAAGGGCAAAGTGGTCGCCGTCCAGAAGGGGCACACGACCGGCCATGTGCAGATCGACATCGGTCACGGCGTCGTCATCATGGCGTCCATCACGAACGAGGCGATCGACGAACTTGGGTTGAAAACGGGGG
>DATEQV010000280.1:0-6506 GCA_035272265.1 Acidisphaera sp.
CCAGCTCCGGCCATAGGAGCGTCCCAGCATCTCGCGCGTCGGTCCTACCAAAACACGATTCAGCGAACTCACCTCAACGGCCGATACATTTTCAGCCTCTCAGCCCGCCAGCAACATGCGCATCGCCTGCGCCCGGTCGAACAGGCGCAGCAGCACGCGCACCGCCCGCCCGCGCTCGCTCGACAGCGCCGGGTCGCGCTCCAGCAGCACGGCCGCGTCCTGCCGCGCCATGTGCAGCAGGCCCTCGTCGTCCACCGGATGCGCGATGCGCCAGTCCGGATCGCCGGCCTGCCGCGTGCCGAGCAGATCGCCGCCGCCGCGGGCGCGGAAATCCTCGTCGGCGATGCGGAAGCCGTCGTCGGTCTCGCGCAGCACGCCCAGGCGCTTGCGCCCGCCCTCCTCCAGGTCGTCGCCATGCAGCAGCAGGCAGTAGCTCGCGGCAGCCCCCCGCCCGACGCGGCCGCGCAGCTGGTGCAGCTGTGCGAGGCCAAAGCGCTCGGCGTGCTCGATCACCATCACGCTCGCTTCGGGCACGTCGACGCCGACTTCGATCACGGTCGTCGCGACCAGCACGCGCAGGTCGCCGCGGGCGAACGCCGCCAGCGCCGCGTCGCGTTCCTCGGCCGGTTGCTGGCCGTGCGCGAGGCCGACGATCCCGCCGAACCGGTCGCGCAACGCGATGTGGCGCTGGCGGGCGGCGGCGAGGTCGAGCGCCTCGCTCTCGGCGACCAGCGGGCAGACCCAGAACACCTGCGCGCCGCGCTCGATCGCGCGGGCGATGCCGTCCAGCACGTCCGGCAGCGTGGACAGCGAGTGCAGCGTGGTGCGCACGGGCTGGCGGCCGGCGGGTTTGCCTTCCAGCCGGCTGACGTCCATCTCGCCCCATTGTGCAAGCAGGACCGTGCGGGGGATCGGCGTGGCGGTCATGACCAGCACGTCGGTCAGCGCCCCCTTGTCGCCGAGCGACAGGCGTTCCTGCACGCCGAAACGGTGCTGCTCGTCGATCACCGCGACGCCGAGATCGCGATAGGCCACCGCGTCCTGGAACAGCGCGTGGGTGCCGACGACCATGCGCACGTCGCCGTCGGCAAGCTGGCGCAGCAGCAACGCACGCGCCCGGCCGGTGACGGAGCCGGTGAGCAGCGCGACGGGCTCGGGCGACAGGTGCGAGAGCGTGCGGTGGTGCTGCTTGGCGAGGACCTCGGTGGGCGCCATCAGCGCCGCCTGCGCGCCCGCCTCGACCGCGCGCAGCATCGCCATCAGCGCGACGATGGTCTTGCCGGAGCCCACGTCGCCTTGCAGCAACCGCAGCATGCGGCGGGGTGCGGCGAGGTCGGCGTCGATCTCGGCCAGCGCCTGCACCTGGCTGTCGGTCAGCGCGTGGCCGAATCTCGCCAGCGCCTTCGCCCGCAGCGAGCCGTCGCCGACATGCGGCCGGCCCGGCCGCGCCCGCACCCGGCCGCGCACCACGAGCAGGGCGACCTGCTGGGCCAGCAACTCGTCATAGGCCAGGCGGCGGCGCGACGCCGGCTCGGGCACCTCGGCCGGTGCGTGCAGGGCGCGCATTGCGTCGACGAAAGCCGGCCAGCGTTCGCGCCGCATCAGGGCCGCGTCGTGCCACTCGGGCAGCGCCGGCAGCCGCTCCAGCGCCTGCGCGACCGCCGACGCCATGGCTCGCGGGGGCAGGCCGCCGGTCAGGCCCCAGATCGGCTCGACCGGCGGCAGGCGGTCGGCCTGCTCGGCCGGGACGATGAAATCGGGGTGGGTCAGGACCGGGCGGCCCTGGAACAACTCGACCTTGCCGGAGACCAGCAGCTTGCGCTTGGGGGTCAGGCGCTCAAGGCCGACGGGGCGGAAGAACACCATGTCGGCAAAGCCGGTGCCGTCGGTCACCGTCACCCGCCAGGGGTGGCGCGGCCGGCCCGGCGGCTCGTGGCGGACCACCTCGACCGCGACGGTGGCGATCCGGCCCGGGACCAGGTCGCGAATCGACGGGCGCTCGCGGCGGTCGACATAGGCCGACGGCAGGTGGAACAGCAGATCCAGCACGCGCTCGCCGCCGCTTGCCTTGGCCAGCAGGGCGGCGCGCTCGGGACCGATGCCGCGCAGGCTGGCCAGGGGTGCGAGTAACGGGATGAGCGCCTGTGGTTCCAAGGCTGACACGGATGTGAACCGGCTCTATATGCCCGCGAGTTGATGACATCGCCAGAACACGACACCCGGCGCCGACGCGTCCTGTTCCGCGCCACCCATCGCGGCACGCACGAGAACGACATCCTGATCGGTGGCTTCGTCGCCTCGCGGATCGGCTCGCTCAGCGAAGCCGATCTCGATGCGTTGGAGGAGGTGCTGGAACTGCCCGACACCGATCTCGCCGATTGGCTGACCGGGCGCAAACCGATTCCGCCGGAGGTCGACAGCCCGATGCTTCGCCGCATGAAGGCCGCCGCGCGGGGCGAGGCCTGATGGATCACAACCCCGCAGCGACGCACTCGGTCGAGCCGATCCAGGTCTGGGGCGCGCCGGAAGGCTACGACGCGGTCCTGCTGGGCCGCCGCCGCGCCGAGTTCGCCGGCCCGATCCTGCACGTCGCGCGCGACGACAGCCGCATGGCGCGGCTGGCCGAGGCGGTCGGCTTCTTCATGCCCGAGGCCGAGCTGCTGCGCTTCCCGGCCTGGGACTGCCTGCCGTACGACCGCGTCTCGCCGAACCCGATCATCGTGGCCGAACGCATCGCCACGCTCGCGCGGCTGCTGGAGACGCCGGACAGGCCCCGCGTCGTGCTGACCACGGTGAACGCACTGCTGCAGCACGTGCCGCCGCGCACCATGTTCGACGGCGCCGCGATGAAGATCGAGACCGGCGGGACGCTCGATCCCGACCGGCTGACGCGCTTCCTGGAAGCCAACGGCTACGGCCGCGCAGGCACGGTGATGGAGCCCGGCGAATATGCCGTGCGCGGTGGCATCATCGACGTCTTCCCGTCCGGCGAGAGCGACCCGGTCCGCATCGACCTGTTCGGCGATTCGATCGAGAGCATCCGCCGCTTCGACACCTCCACGCAGCGCAGCGGCGATGCGGTGAAGGCGCTGATCCTGCACCCGGTCAACGAGGTGCCGCTCGATCGCGACAGCATCGCGCGCTTCCGCACCAACTGGCGCGAGCTGTTCGGCGACGACGCCGCACAGGACCCGATGTACCTGTCGATCTCGGACGGGCGGCGGCATCCCGGCATGGAGCACTGGGTGCCGCTGTTCCACGAGCGGATGGAGACTCTGCTCGACTACCTTCCCGGCGCGTCGGTCAGCCTCGATCACCAGAGCGACGACGCGCTGACGGCGCGGCTGGAGATGATCGCCGACCACTACGCCGCGCGCCGCGCGGTGGCGCGCGACGGCGAGGTGCCGTACCGGCCGCTCGTGCCCGACCGCCTGTATCTCGACCGCACGGCGTGGGCGGACATGCTCTCGGGCGGGCCGCTGCTGGCGTTCTCGCCGTTCGCCAAGCCGGACGGCGCGCGCGACGGAATCGACGGCGGCGGACGGCCCGGGCCGGTGTACGCTAAGGCGGGCGGCGGCCCGGGCATCGGCGTGTTCGACCAGTTCGGCGCCGACGTCGCACGCTGGATCGCGGAGAAGCGGCGCATCATCGTCGCCGCCTGGACGCGCGGGTCGCGCGAACGCCTCAGCCACCTGCTGCGCGAGCACGGCGTCAAGGACGCCGACGGCGAGCCGCAGACGGTCGGCGACTGGCCGCATGTGCGCCGGCGTCCGTCCGGCACGATCTCGCTGGTGACGCTCGGGATCGAGCGCGGCTTCATCGGCGACCGGCTGGCGGTGGTGTCCGAGCAGGACCTGCTCGGCGAGCGCATCGGCCGTCCGCCGCGCCGGCGCAAGCGCGCCGACCAGTTCATCGCCGAGGCGACCGAGATCGCCGAGGGCGACCTCGTCGTGCACCAGGAATACGGCATCGGCCGCTACGCCGGGCTGGAGACGGTCACCGCCGACGGCGCGCCGCACGACTGCCTCCGGCTGGTCTACGACGGCGACGAAAAGCTGTTCCTGCCGGTCGAGAACATCGAGCTGCTCAGCCGGTTCGGCAGCGAGACGCAGGGGGTGGCGCTCGACAAGCTGGGCGGCACCGGCTGGCAGGCGCGCAAGGCGAAGATGCGCAACCGCATCCGCCACATGGCCGGCGCGCTGATCAAGCTCGCCGCCGAGCGGCAGATGCGCGACGCGCCGCTGATGACCCCGCCCGAAGGGATGTGGGACGAGTTCTGCGGCCGCTTCCCGTTCGACGAGACCGAGGACCAGGAACGCGCCATCGCCGACGTGCTGGAGGACCTTGCCAGCGGCAAGCCGATGGACCGGCTGATCTGCGGCGACGTGGGCTTCGGCAAGACCGAGGTCGCGTTGCGCGCGGCGTTCGTCGCCGCGATGTCCGGCGCGCAGGTGGCGGTGGTGGTGCCGACCACTCTGCTCGCCCGCCAGCATTTCCGCACCTTCAGGGATCGCTTCGCCGGCATGCCGGTGACCGTCGCGCAGCTCTCGCGCATGGTGCCGGCGAAGGAGCAGGCGGCGGCGAAGAAGGGCATCGCCGACGGCAGCGTGAGCATTGTCATCGGCACGCACGCGCTGCTGAGCAAGACGATCAGCTTCGCCGACCTCGGCCTGCTGATCGTCGACGAGGAGCAGCATTTCGGCGTCAAGCACAAGGAGAAGCTGAAGGAGCTGCGCGCCGAGGTGCACGTGCTGACGCTGACGGCCACGCCCATTCCGCGCACGCTGCAGCTGGCGCTGACCGGCGTGCGCGAGATGAGCCTGATCGCCACCCCGCCGGTCGATAGGCTGGCGGTGCGCACGTTCATCATGCCGTTCGACAGCGTCGTCGTGCGCGAGGCGATCCAGCGCGAGCGCTTCCGCGGCGGGCAGATCTTCTGCGTCGTGCCGCGCATCGAGGACATGCCGCGCATGGCCGAGCGCCTCACCGAGATCGTGCCCGAGGCGAAGACGGGACAGGCGCACGGACGACTGGCGCCGACCGAGCTCGAGCGCGTGATGACCGAGTTCAGCGACGGCAAGTTCGACATCCTGCTGTCGACCAACATCGTCGAGAGCGGGCTGGACATGCCGGCGGTGAACACGCTGCTGATCTATCGCGCCGACATGTTCGGCCTGGGTCAGCTCTATCAGCTGCGCGGGCGCGTGGGACGCGGCAAGCAGCGCGGCTACGCGTACCTGACCTGGCCGCAGACGCACCGGCTGTCGGCCGCGGCCGAGAAGCGGCTGACGGTGATGCAGACGCTTGACGCCCTGGGCGCCGGGTTCACGCTGGCGTCGCACGACCTGGATATCCGCGGCGCCGGCAACCTACTGGGCGAGGAACAGTCGGGGCACATCCGCGAGGTCGGCATCGAGCTGTACCAGCAGATGCTGGAGGACGCGGTGGCGGAGATCCGCGCCGGCGAGGGCCGCCGCCGTGCGGAGGACCGCGACTGGACGCCGAACATCGTGCTCGGCCTGCCGGTGCTGATCCCGGAGACGTATGTCGCCGACCTGCCGGTGCGGCTCGGGCTGTATCGGCGCGTCGGCAATCTGGCGTCGGACGCCGAGACCGAGGCGATGGCGGCGGAACTCGCCGACCGCTTCGGCGAGTTGCCGCAGGAGGTCGAGAACCTGCTGCAGGTGGTCACGCTGAAGCGCCTGTGCCGCGAGGCCGGCGTGGACAAGCTGGAGGCCGGGCCGAAGGGCATGGTGATCGGTTTCCGCGGCAACCATTTCCGCAACCCGGCCGGGCTGGTCGGCTGGGTGTCGGCCAAGGGTGCGAAGGGCGAGCTGAAGCTGCGCCCCGACCACAAGCTGGCGATCCTGCGCGAGATGACCGTCGCCGAGCGGGTGCGCACCGCGCGGGGCGTGCTGCAGGACCTGCAGCGCATCGCGTCGCAGGCGAAGGCGGCGTAGCGTTTCAAGGCTTTCCTCGTCATTGCGAGGAGCGCAGCAACGAAGCAACCCAGGACCGCGCGACAGGCGCTTTTCGCGCGACTCTGGGTTGCTTCGCTACGCTCGCAATGACGGCGGTGAGGCTGGCCGGCGTCGGGCCGTCATATCCCGGCGTACCACTCGTACCCACGGTCGGCCCAGAAGCTACCGCGGCCGCGGCCGAGCGACGAAAAACTGTCCACGACCTCGATCCGCATCACGTATTTCGCCATCTTGTAGCCGAGCTGCCGCTCCACCCGCACGCGCAGCGGCGCGCCATGCGCGACCGGCAGCGGCGCGCCGTTCATGTCGTAGGCGAGGATCGTCTGCGGATGCGCGGCGTCGATCAGGTCGATGCTCTCGTAATACTGGCCGCTGTTGTCCAGCGTGCGCTCCAGCGTGTCGGCGCAGTGGAACACGACATAGCGCGCCGCCGGCTGCAATCCGGCGAGGGCCAGAATGCTCGCCAGCCGCACGCCGCTCCACTGCCCGATGCAGCTCCAGCCCTCGACGCAGTCGTGGCGGGTG
>DATEQV010000281.1:0-26684 GCA_035272265.1 Acidisphaera sp.
GGTGGTGATCACCATCGAGGAGGGGTCGGTGGGCGGCTTCGGGGCGGCGGTGATGCAGCACCTGTGCTGGGCGGGGCTGCTGGACGGCGGGCTGAAGCTGCGCCCGATGGTGCTGCCCGACCGCTTCATCGAGCACGACACCCAGGCCCGGCAGATCGCCGACGCCGGCCTCGCGCCGAGCGACATCGTGCGCACGGCGCTCGCAGCCTTGGGCGTACAGGCGCGGCCGGTGGCGGTGGCGCCATGAGCGGCCTCGGCCGCCGCGCCGCGCTGGGCGCCCTGCTCGGTGTGGTCGGGCTGGCCGCAGGCGCGCCTGCCCGTGCCGCGACCATCTTGGAGGTGGGCGAGCCGATCGCTGCGTTCAACGACGCGCTGGTCGCGGTCATGAAGGCGGGCAAGACTACGTCGTTCCCAGAGCGCTACAACATCCTCGCCCCCGTGCTGGAGCGCACATTCGACCTGAACACTATTCTGCAGGGCTGCGTCGGCGCGCGCTGGTCGTCGCTGATGGCCGAGGACCAGACGGCGCTGAGAACGGCCTTCACGGCGTTCACCGTTGCGACCTGGGTGGCGAATTTCGACGAATACAACGGCCAGCGCTTCGACCTGTCGCCGACCCTGCGCGCGGTCGGCAACGACCAGATCGTCGAGGTCGTGATCCAGCGAATGAGCGGGGATTCGAAGAAGATCGACTACGTGATGCGCCAGGAAGGTTCGTCCTGGCGGGTGGTCGATGTGCTGCTGGACGGCACGATCAGCCGTGTGGCCGTACAGCGCTCGGATTTCCGCAGCCTGATTTCCGGCGACAACGTGTCGGCGCTGATCACCAGCCTGCGCCAGAAGGTGTCCGACCTGTCGGGCGGCACGATGCATACGTGATGGTTGTGACGCCTGCGTTGCACAACGCGCTGCGGTTCATCGTCATGCCGGGCGACGGCCCGGCATCCACGCCTTTGTCGGCGGCGCGAAAGGAAGGCGTGGATGGTCGGCCTGCGCCGACAATGACGATGGAGGCCGAGCGGCTCGACGTCGCGCCGACATGATCGCGCTGGCGATCCCGTTGGGCTGCCTCGCCGTCGCCGGCGCGGTGCAGGCCGGCGTCGCCGCGGCCGGCCTGGCGCGCTTCGCCCGCCGGCCGCCGACGCCGCCGGTCGCGCTGCCGCCCGTCACCGTGCTCAAGCCGCTGTACGGCGCCGAGCCGATGCTGGAGGACGCGCTCGCCTCGTTCTGCGCGCAGGACTATCCCGAGTACCAGATCGTCTTCGGCGTGCATGCGTCCGAGGACCCGGCAATCGCGGTCGTGCGGCGCGTGGCCGCCCGGTTTCCGGCGCGCGACATCGCCGTCGTCGTGGACGCGACGGTGCACGGGCAGAACGGCAAGGTCGGCAACCTGATCAACATGCTGCCGGAGGCGAAGCACGACGTGCTGCTGATCTCCGACAGCGACGTGCACGTGCAGCCCGACTACCTGCGCCGTCTCGCGGCGGCGCTGGAGCAGGACGGCGTCGGCCTCGCCACCACGCTGTACGCCGGCCTGCCGGCGAGCCGCTCCATCCCGGCGCTGCTGGGCGCCTTGCAGATCACCGAGACTTTCCTGCCGGGCGCGCTGATGGCCCGCGCGTTGGGGCGGGAGGACTGCCTCGGCGCCTCGATGATGCTGCGCCGGCCGACGCTGGAGCGGGTCGGCGGGTTCCCCGCCCTGGTGGACCACCTCGCGGATGACCACATCCTCGGCGTGCTCGTGCGTCAGACAGGCCTGTCGGTGCGGCTGGCCGACACCGTTCCGGCGACCACGGTGCCGGAGTCGAGTTTCCGCGCGTTGCTGCGCCACGAGCTGCGTTGGTCGCGCACCATCCGCACGCTGGCGCCGCTCGCCCACCTCGCCTCCGCGGTGCAATATCCGATCGCGCTGGCGCTGCTGGCGCTGGTCGTCGCGCCGTCGGTCTGGACCGTCGCCCTCGCGCTCGGCGTGTGGGCGGTGCGTGCGTCGGCCGCGGCCGCCGTGGCGCGTGCGCTGCGCCCGAAGCTCGGCCGGCTTGCATCGCGGCCCGCACTCTGGCTTCTGCCGCTGCGCGACGTACTGTCGCTGGCCGTGACGGCCGCAAGCTTCGCGGGACGCCGGGTCGACTGGCGCGGGCAGTCCATGCTCGCCGACGGCATTCCGCCTGAAATCACACTCGGCCACGTGCCGGAGGTTATCCGCCCATGAGTTCGACCACTTCGACCATGAAGACGTTGTTCCTGCATCCGCCGTCCTTCGACGGCTTCGACGGCGGGGCGGGCTCGCGCTACCAGGCGCGGCGCGAGATCAAGTCGTTCTGGTTCCCCACCTGGCTCGCGCAGCCGGCCGCGCTGGTGCCCGGCAGCAAGCTGATCGACGCGCCGCCCGCGCGCATCGGGCTGGATGCCGTCACCGCGCAGGCGCGCGATTACGAGCTGTGCGTGATCCACACCTCGACGCCGTCGTTCGCCTCCGACGTGCAGGTGGCCGAGGCACTGAAGACCGCGAACCCGTCGCTGAAGGTCGGCTTCGTCGGCGCCAAGGTGGCGGTGCAGCCGGCGGAGAGCCTGCGCCAGGGTGCGGCGATCGACTTCGTCGCGCGCAACGAGTTCGACTTCACCATCAAGGAAGTCGCGGAGGGCCGCGACTACGCGGACGTCGACGGCATCTCGTGGCGACGCGACGGCCAGATCGTTCACAACCGCGACCGCGCGATCCTGGAGGACATGGACCAGCTGCCGTTCGTCACCGACGTATACGCGCGCGACCTGCGGATCGAGGACTATTTCATCGGTTATCTGCTGCACCCGTACGTCTCGCTGTACACCGGGCGGGGCTGCAAGAGCCGCTGCACGTTCTGCCTGTGGCCGCAAACGGTGGGCGGCCACCGGTACCGCGTGCGCTCACCCGGACACGTCGCAGAAGAGATCGCGCATGCGCAGAAGCTGTTTCCGAACGTGCGAGAATTCTTCTTCGACGACGACACGTTCACCGACAACCTGCCCCGGGCCGAGGCGATCGCGAAGGAGCTCGGCAAGCTCGGCGTGACGTGGTCGTGCAACGCCAAGGCGAACGTGCCGCGCGAGACGTTGCACGTGCTGAAGGATAACGGCCTGCGGCTGCTGCTGGTGGGCTACGAGAGCGGCAACCAGCAGATCCTGCACAACATCAAGAAGGGGATGAGGATCGAGGTGGCGCGCCGCTTCACGCGCGACTGCCACGATCTGGGCATCAAGATCCACGGCACCTTCATCCTCGGCCTGCCGGGCGAGACGAAGGAGACGATCGAGGAGACCATCCGGTTCGCCACCGACATCAACCCGCACACCATCCAGGTGTCGCTCGCCGCGCCCTATCCCGGCACGCACCTGTATCAGGAGGCGCTGGACAACGGCTGGCTGGATGAGTCGCACGCCGAGCTGGTGGACGACCACGGCATCCAGATCGCGCCGCTGCACTACCCGCATTTGAGCCACACGGAAATCTTTGACAGCGTGGAGACGTTCTACAAGCGATTCTACTTCCGAGCGCCGAAGATCGCCTCGATCGTCGGCGAGATGGCGCGCAGCCCGCAGATGCTGAAGCGCCGCCTGCGCGAGGGCGTGGAGTTCTTCCAGTTCCTGCGCGAGCGGCACAAGGCGGCGTAGGTTTTGGTTGCGCGATAGCTGACCCTCGTCCGAGTGGCGGGCAGAGAGGTCACCTTCACCGCCGATGATTTCGGGCTCTCCATCGCGGTCAACGAAGCGGTGGAGGACGCGCACCGGCGCGGCGTGCTGGACGCGGCCAGCCTGATGGTCGCCGGTCCCGCGGCGGAAGATGCGGTGGCGCGGGCGAAGCTTCTGCCGGACCTGCAGGTCGGGCTGCACATCGTCGCCGTCGAAGGCCCGTGCGTGCTGCCGTATGCTGAGCTGCGCGCCATCGCCGGCCCTGACGGGCGCCTGCCCCCGCAGCAGGTCGAGCTCGCATTCCGCTACGCGATGTCGCGGCAGGCCCGCGAGCAGCTCGCGCGCGAGATCCGCGCCCAGTTCGCGGCATTCGCGGCGACTGGCCTGACGCTCGGCCACGCGGACGCGCACAAGCACATGCACCTGCATCCCGTCGTCGGCACGACGGTCATCGGCACCGGCCGCGAGTTCGGGCTGACCCGGCTGCGGGTCCCGGCCGAGCCGCCGGCCGTGATGCGCGCCTGCGGCGAACGGCCGACGTTCGGCGACCGCGCCTTGCACGCCTGGACCGGCTGGCTGCGCACCGCGGCGCGTCGCGCCGGCCTGCAGACCACCGACCATTGTTTCGGACTGCGGTGGAGCGGGCACGTCACCGCCGAGCGCCTGACGCTGCTGGCCCGCCACCTGCCGCCGGGGAGCAGCGAAATCTACCTGCATCCGGCGACCGGCCGCGCCCCGGAGCTGGCGCGTTGGATGCTCGGCTATGAGCACGAGGCGGAATACCGGGCGCTGCTCGACCCCGAGGTGGCGCGGGCGTTCGGCCGCGCGGCGCGCATTGGCGCGACTCGCGCCGCTACCGCAAGTTGACCCCGCCTGCGCCGGAAAATAGGTTCCGCGCGGGCCGAAGGGTCCCGATCCAGACGACCGAACCCGCCATCGAAAGGAACCGCGCATGAGCCGCGTCCGACACGATCTCGTCACACGCCTCTGGCGCGGCCGGGACCCGTTCCTGGACCTGCCGCCTGACCTGCGCGAGGTCGACATGCGTGGCGCCTCGCAGGGCCATGCCTTCATCGGACCGGCCGTCGCGGCCGCGCATCCGGGCGTCGTCGTCGATGTCGGCGCGGGCAAGGGCGGATCGACCATCGCGTTCGCACGCGAGCTGCGCAACGGCCGCATGAACGCGGTGGTGGTTGCGGTCGACACCTTCCTCGGCGACGTGACCGACTGGGGGAGCGACGACGAGTTCGAGGGGATGGAGTACGAAGCGGGCCGGTCCTCGCTGTATCCGCGCTTCGTCAGCAACGTCCTGCAGGCGGGCCTGGGCAATTTCGTGCTGCCGCTGACGCTGGACGCCACGTCCGCTGCGGCGCTGTTCGCGCAGTTCGGCATCCCCGCCAGCGTCGTGCACCTGGACGCCGGCGACGATGCGGCGTCGATCCGTTCGTATCTCGAAGCGTGGTGGCCGCTGCTGGCACCCGGCGGCGTGCTGATCGGCGGCCCGTGCGGCGAGGGCCACGAGGTCGCGCGGCAGGCCTACGAGTCGTTCTTCTCGTCGCACGGCGTGCAAGCGAGCTTCCAGGACGGCAAGTGCCGCGCGACCAAGCCGGGCGGTCCGGCGGCCGCAGCGTCCGCGCCGACCGCGGCGGCGTCGCCCCCGTCTGCGGCCCCCGCGCCCGCGCAGGAGCCTCAGCCGGCTGGCGCGGAGGGCGGGGAGGAAGCGCGGAAGGTGGCGAGCAGCTTCCGCCTCGGCGGCCGCCCGGTGGCGCGCCCTGAGGGTACCTGACCCCGGGGACCCGGCGCAGGCACCCGAGCCGCGCGACCGATCGCGCCGTGCGAGGCTGACCTTGTGCAAGGCGTTCGCAACGAGCGGGCGCGCGGTGCCAGGCCGCGCGCCCTTCGTCCGTTCGAGGAGACGCAGTTGGCGAAGACCCCGGCGCACTACACCGACATGGCGGACCCGCAGGCGCAGCCGCGCTACACGGGCATCCCGACGTTCTTTCGAGTGCCCTACGCTGACACTCCCGACGGCGTGGATATCGGCATCGTCGGCGTGCCGTTCGACGGCGGCGTCACCAACCGCTCTGGCACGCGGCACGGTCCGCGCGCGGTGCGCGACCAGTCGAGCCTGCTGCGCCGGATCAACTCGGCGACCGGCGTCGCGCCGTTCGGAATGGCCCGCGTGCGCGACCTCGGCGACTGCTGGATCGAGCGCCCGTTCGAGCTGACCGGCGCACAGGCGGAGATCGCCGGCTATTTCACGCAGATCGTGCAGGCGGGGGTGACGCCGCTGTCGGTCGGCGGCGACCATTCGATCAGCCTGCCGATCCTGCGCGCGGTGGCGGGCCGGCACGGCAAGGTCGGCATGGTGCATGTCGACGCGCATTGCGACACCGGCGGCGACTATCTTGGCTCGAGCTACCATCATGGCGCGCCGTTCTCCCGCGCGGTGGACGAGGGCTTGCTCGATCCCGCGCGCGTCATCCAGATCGGCATACGCGGCACCACCAACGATCCCGAGATGTGGTCGTTCAGCACCCGCCACGGCATGCGGGTGCTCGGCATCGACGAGTTCTGCGACCAGGGCTGGCGCTTCGCGGCCGAGGAGACGCGGCGGATCGCCTGCGGACCCGTCTATTTGAGCTTCGACATCGACGCGCTCGATCCGTCGCAGGCGCCCGGCACCGGCACGCCCGAGGCGGGCGGGATCACGATGATCGAGGCGCTGCGCCTGCTGCGCGCGCTGCGCGGGCTGGATTTCGTCGGCGCGGATCTGGTCGAGGTGTCGCCGCCATTCGACGTCGGCACGCTGACGGCGTTCAACGGCGCGTCGGTGCTGTTCGAGCTTCTGTGCCTGCTGGCCGAGGCGCGGTCGCGCCGCGCCAAACCGGATCAGGTGAGGGTGCGCAATGGAGGCTGACGTACTCATCAACGTGGCGCTCAACAAGCCGGCGTCGCAGAGCTCGCTCGCGCCCTGGTCGCACGGCAGCACGCCCGAGGACGATGCACGCGGCGCCAACAACGGCATGATCACCGGGGAGATGGGTTTCCACACCCAGTGCGAGACGAATCCCTGGTGGCAGGTCGATCTGGAAGACGACTACCTTGTCGAGCGGTTCGAGATCTTCAACCGGCAGCACTGCGCCGAATGGCTCCTGCACTTCAGCATCCTTGCCTCGCGCGACGGCCAGACCTGGCTGACCGTGTTCACCAAGTCCGACGACAGCGTGTTCGGCCAAGTGCGCGGCCTTCCGTTCGTGGTCACCTTGCCGGAGGCTCGGGTCGCCCGCTACATCCGCGTCCGGCTGGACGGCACCGAATTTCTGCACTTCGACGAATTCCGCGCCTTCGGGAAGGCGCTCGACCCGGAAGCACACGCGCGGCTTGTGCAAGCGAATGCCGAGCGTGACGGGATCCCCCCGGGGCGGACCGGCCATTGGGCACAGATCGACCAGTTCGAGGTTCTCTTCGACTCCGTCAACTATGACCCGGATATCCAGTACGCTCTGGCCATCGGCGACTACGAAAGCCCTGAGCGCAAGGTCGTCAAGCGAATCATCGAACCGCACGACCGGATCATCGAGGCGGGAACGGCAATCGGTCTCGTCGCGATGACAGGGGCTTCGATCGTGGGTGCCGAGGCCGTTCTGACCTTTGATGCCAACCCGGCGATCGCAGCGGATGCGCGGACCAATTTCCGGCGCAATGGGCTGGACGGCATCCAGTCGCGCGTAGGCGTGCTGCGCAACGAACGCCGCATGATGGGAGGCGAAGCCAGCGTCGATTTTTTCGTCTGCAAGAAATTCTGGATGTCACGCCTGGATGCGGCATCCGATCCCGACGTGATCCGGGTGGAAAAGGTGCCGGTGTTCTGCCTTGAGGCGGAGATCCGAAACCATGCCGCGAACGTGCTGATCTGCGACATCGAAGGCGGCGAATACGACCTGCTCTACGAGGCGGAGCTGGCGAGCATCAACAAGATCCTGATCGAAACCCATTACTGGGCGGCCGGCAAGCGCCGGATCGACAAGCTGATGCGCCTGCTCATCCTCGAGGGGTTTTCGCTCGACCTCGATCATTCGTGCGGACACATCTCGCTGCTGACGCGCTGAACGCTGCTGCGCCCGACCGGACGTCGCGTCCGCGATACCCCGAAAGCGGCTCGGTCCGCGTGCGCGGGCCGTGACGTTGACGGAGCGACAGCGCGTTCGTCCGCATGGAATGCCCTGACGGCGGACGACGCCGCGCTTCACTTCTCCAGCAGGAACATCGCGCTGCTGCGGCCGATCAGGTTGAAGCCGTCGCCGATGCCGTAGGTCGGGCTGCCGTCGCCGTCGGGTGCTGCCGAGTCGAACATCACCCGCCAGTGCCGACCGCCCGCGGTCTCCGGCAGGGTGAACGGCACGTCCTCGTGATGCGCGTTGACCAGGAACAGCAGCGTCGCGTCGCTCGCCGGGCGGCGGATGCCGGTAGCCTGCGCGCGGCCGTCCATCAGCATGCCGAAGCAGCGCGTGGTGGCGTCTTCCCAGTCGGACAGCTCCATGTCCCGCCCGTCGGGACGGACCCAGGTGACGTCGCGCACGCCGACCGCCTCGTTGAACTCGCCGGTGAAGAACCGGCCGCGGCGCAGGATCGGGTAGGCGTGGCGCAGGGCGATCAGCTTGCGGACGAAATCGGACAGCGACTGACCTTCGGGACTGAGGCGCCAGTCCACCCAGCTGATCTCGTTGTCCTGGCAATAGGCGTTGTTGTTGCCCTTCTGCGTGCGGCCGAACTCGTCGCCCGCCAGCAGCATCGGCGTGCCCTGCGACAGCAGCAGCGTCGCCAGCAGGTTGCGCTTCTGGCGCTCGCGCAGCTCCTTGATGTCCGGGTTGTCGGTCGGGCCTTCGGCGCCATGGTTCCAGCTGCGGTTGTCGGAGTGCCCGTCGCGGCCGCCTTCGCCGTTCGCGTCGTTGCGCTTGCCGTTATAGCTGACGACGTCGTTGAGCGTGAAACCGTCGTGCGCGGTGATGAAGTTCACGCTCGCCCACGGCTTGCGGCCGCGCTTGTTGAACAGGTCGGCCGAGGCGCACAGCCGCGAGGCCAGCTCCTTGGCCATGTGCTCGTCGCCCTTCCAGAATGCGCGCACGGTGTCGCGGAAGCGGTCGTTCCACTCCGCCCAGCCGGGCGGGAAGGCGCCGACCTGATAGCCGCCGGGTCCGACGTCCCACGGTTCGGCGAACAGCTTGACCGACGACAGCACCGGGTCCTGCCGGCAGCTGTCGAGGAAGCCGCCGCCCTCGTCGAAGCCGTATGGTTCGCGGCCGAGGATGGTCGCGAGGTCGAAGCGGAAGCCGTCGACGTGCATTTCCTGCACCCAGTAGCGCAGGCTGTCAGTGACCATCTGCAGCACGCGCGGGTGCGACAGGTTCAGCGTGTTCCCGGTGCCGGTGTCGTTGATGTAGTAGCGCTTCTTGTCGGGCAGCAGCCGGTAGTAGCTGGCGTTGTCGATGCCGCGGAAGCTCAGCGTCGGGCCGCGCTCGTTGCCCTCGGCGGTGTGGTTGTACACCACGTCGAGGAGGACCTCGATCCCGGCATCGTGCAGGTGGGCGATCATCGCCTTGAACTCGCCGGTCGAGTTCGACGCCGAGTAGCGCGGATCGGGGGCGAAGAAGCCGATCGTGTTGTAGCCCCAGTAATTCGTCAGGCCCTTGTCGAGCAGCAGGCTGTCGTTGATGAAGGTGTGGATCGGCAGCAGCTCGACGGCGGTAACGCCGAGGCCGCGGATGTAGTCGACGACCTCCTTGACCGCCATGCCGGCGAACGTGCCGCGCAGCCGGTTCGGCACCGACGGATGCAGGCGCGTGAAGCCGCGCACATGCGTCTCGTAGATGATGGTGCGCTCCCAGGGCACGCGCGGCGGCTGGTCGAGGCCCCAGGTGAAGGCGGGGTCCACCACGCGGCACTTCGGCATCAGGGCGGCGCTGTCGCGCTCGTCGAAGGTGGTGTCGTTCCCGGATTCCAGCTGGTAGCCGAACACCTCCGGGCCCCATTTCAGCTGGCCGACATGCCCCTTGGCGTACGGATCGAGCAGCAGCTTGTTGGGGTTGAAGCGGTGGCCGGCATTGGGCTCGTACGGTCCATGCACGCGATAGGCGTAGATCGTGCCGGGCCGCGCGTCGGGCAGGTAGCCGTGCCAGACCTCGTCGGTGAACTCCGGCAGCTCGATGCGTTCCAGCTCGCGCTCGCCGCGCGCGTCGAACAGGCACAGTTCGACCTTGGTCGCATACGCCGAGAACAGGGCGAAGTTGACGCCCAGCCCGTCCCAGGTGGCGCCGAGCGGAAACGGCCGCCCTTCCGTGACACGCGTCTTCGCGGTGGACAGCGGCATAAGGGAGTGTCCCGCCTTGCGGTGAGTTGGTTGCTGGTCGCCGAACATGGCCCTTAATGCGCTGTCCTGCTCACGGTTTCCTGTCCGCCACCACCTGTTGTTCCGGAAGGTGCGCACGCTGTGCCGATATCTGGTGCCGGGGAAGCATGGCACAACGCGGGCGGAAGGGAGTTACGGGATTTTGCGATGGCAGACGGAGTGTACTTCGAGGATCTTGTAGCAGGTCAGATTTTTCGCGGCTCGCGCGAGATTGTCATGGAGCGTGACCGCATCGTCGCGTTCGCGCGCGAGTTCGACCCGCATCCGGGCCATGTCGGCGAGGACACCGCGGCGGACAGCGCGTTCGGTGAACTGGTCGCCAGCGGCTGGCACACGGCGAGCACCGCGAGCCGGCTGATGACGGAGGCGTTGCCCGTCGCCGGCGGCGGGATGGGCGGCAGCGTGGAGGTACGCTGGCTTACGCCGGTGCGTCCGGGCGACGCGCTGCGCGTCGAGATCGAGGTGATGAGCCTGCGTCCATCGGCGACGCGCCCGCATCTCGGCATTGTGCGGATGCGCACAGCGATCCTCAACCAGCGCGACGAGGAGGTCGCGACACTGAACAGTACGAACTTTCTGCCGCGGCGGGGGGCCGGCTGAACGCGGCGCGGTCGCTGCGCGATCGGATTGGCGGAGCTCCCGTCTGCGCCTTAGCATTCATCTGCGCGCCCGCCGCGCGCACCTTTGGCAGGAGCGCCGTTTGCGATGTCGGCCGACACGCCCGTCGTCATCAATGAGCAGCCCGCCGTCGAAGCTCCTCCTCCGCCGGTGCGCCGCTGGGCGGTGGGGCTGCTGGCAGTGTTGCTGGCAGCCGCCTCGCTCTGGACCCTGCACGACTTTCTCAAGGCCATCGCCTGGGCGACGGTTCTAGCCATCGTGCTGTGGCCGGCCTGCGCGACGCTGCGCGCGCACATGCGCGGCCGTGGTCACCTGCTGGCGCCGGGACTGCTGACGCTGGCGATCGCCCTGCTTGTGCTGCTGCCGCTCGGCCTGCTCGGCGTCGAGGCGGCTGCGGAGGTGCGCGGCGCTTATGTCTGGGCACGAACGGCCTGGGAAGGCGGCGTGCCGGTGCCGGACTTCCTCCACCACCTTCCCTGGGTGGGCGATACGATGGCGGAATGGTGGGCTGCGCATCTGGTCGAGCCGGGCAGTGCATCGCGGATGACCCAAGGCGTGCAGCGCAGCGAACTGATCACCCATGGCCGTCAGGCAGGCGGCTGGCTGCTGCACGAACTTGGCGTGTTCGGCTTCACCCTGCTGACCCTGTTCTTCCTGCTGCGCGACGGCGACGTACTCGCCGCGCAGTTACAGCGCGCGGGCACGCGGGCATTCGGCCCGCACGGCGAGCGGGTCGGCCTGATGATGGTGCGCGCGATCCGTGGCGTACTGGCCGGCCTGGTGCTGGTGGGCCTGGGCGAAGGTGTCCTCATCGGCATCTTCTATGCCGTTGCAGGTGTTCCCCATCCCATCCTGTTCGGCGCCGTCACGGCGGTCGGGTGCATGCCGCCCTTCGTCTCCATGCTGCCGGTCCTCGTCGCCGGCGCCACGCTGCTGTTCGACGGCAGCACCGTCTGGGCGGTCGCGATCGTGGCGTTCGGCGTGTGCGTGATCTTCGTCTCCGACCACTTCGTGCGCCCGGCCTTCATCGGCGGCGCAACCCGCCTTCCGTTCGTGCTGGTCATCTTCGGGATCCTGGGCGGGCTGGGGAGCTTCGGGCTGCTCGGCTTGTTCCTCGGTCCCGCCCTGATGGCGGCCTCGGTGCTGCTGTGGCGGGAATGGTCGGAGGGTCCGGTGGGAGAATAAGGTCGTCATTGCGAGCACAGCGAAGCAACCCAGAGCCGCGTGACGGATGCCTTTCGCGCGGCTCTGGGTTGCTTCGTCGCTACGCTCCTCGCAATGACGGCTCAACAAACATGCGTCGGGGTCTCTGAACCCGCGCTACGCGGCCGCCGCCTCGCCCAGACGGAACTGGTTTCCCCCGACTTCCTTCAGCAACGGCAGCAGCGCGTTCAGGTCCTTCTCCGGCGAGCAGACCAGGAAGCCCGAACGCGCCGGCGCGGCGGCCTCCAGCGGCAGCGCAGTCAGGCCGACATCGGCATACAGCGACAGCAGCGACGGCCCCGCGTTCCAGAACGCCGGATCGCGCCCCTCCTGCACCGCGAGGTCGCGGAACCGCCAGATCGTCGTCGGGATGTCGGACGCCGACCCGACCGGATCGCCCAGCGCCAGCAGGATCCGGCCGCAACGGCGGAACGCCACGCCCGATGCCTCGGCCTCGCCGAGCAGCACGCCGTCCGCGTGCGCCGCCGGCAACACGCCGCCGAAGCGCGCGAGCAACCGGCGGCTGTCCAGCGTCCACGGCAAGGTCGTCACGCGGCCGGGGCGGATCAGGTGCCAGGTCGCATACAGCGCGATCGCGACCGTCGCCGCCATCGCGGCACGGGTGCCGGGCGCGATCTCCGGCGAGATCACGATCTCCCACCACGCATTGTCGGCGAAGTAGCGCACATGCCGCTCGAACGCGGCCAGGATCACCAGGCAGCCGATCAGCGCGAACAGCGGCAGCACGGTCTCGGCCGACAGCTTCACGCTCAGCAGGTGCGCATGTCGGTAGAACGCCGGGCGGAACGGCGCGATCATCAGCGCCGACAGCACCAGCATCGCCGTCACCCAGTGCTGCTCGCCCTCGGCGATGGAGAACAGCGTGCCCAGCACCAGCAGCACCACAGTCAGCGTCCAGGCGAGGTTCACCCGCCGGCTCAACCCGATCGACAGCACCAGCAGGCCGGCGCCGATCAATGACGGGATGAACTGCCCGGCCTCGGCCGCCATGTCGGCGAGATCGGGGTCGATCCAGGCAAAACTAGGCCGCGGCGACAGCAGGCCCAGCGCCAGCAACAGCGTGCCGCACAGCGCCACCACGCCGGTTGCGGTTGCCACGGCGAAGTCGGGCTCGCTCCACGTGCTCACCCGCACCGCGCCCACGCCGGGTGCGACGGCCCCGCCGCGCGCACGCGCCAGCAGCGAGCCGCCGCGCAGCATCAGCTCGTTGCCGGCGAACAGGCTGCCGGCGAGGAACAGCGGGATGATGTAGTACAGCAGCCGGAACACGAGGATCGCGCTCAGCGCGTGCGGCGCGTCCATCCACGGCTGCAGGCCGAGCAGCATCGCGCTGTCGAACACGCCGAGGCCGCCCGGCAGGTTGGCCACCAGCCCGGCGCTGTACGCCGCGAGATAGACGCCGGCGAAGCGCAGCCAGGTCAGGCCGTGCGTGTGCGGCACCAAGGCGTAGAATATCGAGGTCGTCACCGCGACGTCGACGGTTGCCAGCGCCACCTGCGCGAGCGCCATCCGCCAGCGCGGCAGCTCGATCGCATGGCCGAACAGCGTGAACGAACCGACGACCGACGACAGCGTGATGTAGCCCCCGACGATGAGCCAGAATGCGGTGCCGATCGCGTGCATCGCCCATGTCGGCAGCAAGGAGCCGAAGAATGGCACCGAACCGGGGTCGATCCACAGGATGGCACCTTCCAGCACCATCGCACCCAGGCCGAAGGTCAGGGCGCAGAAGGCGACGATCCGCGCGATCTTCAGCGGCGGCAGCCCCCAGTGCGAATACAGCCGGTAGCGCACCGCCGCGCCGGACACCGCCGCGAGGCCCAGGTTGTGCGACAACGCATAGGCGCAGAACGAGGCGAAGGCGGCGCGGGAGTACGACACGCGGTGGCCCGCGTAGATCGTGCCGAGCCGGTCGTAGAAGGTCAGCACGAAATAGGCGAGGAACGTCCACATGGCCGCCATCGCGATCGCGTGGGTGCCCAGCCCGTGCAGCGCGGCTGCGACCTGCTCGATCTTGATGTGCCGCGCCTCGCGCCACACCACGTAGACCGCGCCGAACAGAAGGCCCAGGCCGAGCACCGTCGGCACATGGCGCAGCACGCGGTGGAACACCGCCGGCTCGGCGCGCTTGTCGGACTTGGGGTCAGGCAGCATCGGCAGGGCGCAGCAGGGCGGCCTCGATCAGCGCGATGGTTTCGGCGATGCCGTACAGGGCGACGAAGCCGCCGAAGCGCGGGCCTTCGTCCTGGCCGAGCAGCACCTGGTACAGGCAGCCGAACCAGGCGCGCAATTCGGCGAACGGGTGGCGCTTGCCGATTTCGTACACGATCGTCTGGATCGCCTCGGCATCTGGCGTGCCGTCGATGCCGCGCAGCGTCTCGGCGAGGTCGGCCAGGGCGGCGCGTTCGGTCTCGGTCGGGTGCCGGTAGCGTTTCTCCGGCCGCACGAAGTCGCGGTAGTAGGCGATCGCGTGGTGCACCAGCCGGTCGAGGAACGGCTTCGATTGCGGCGTCGCGCCGGGGCTGTAGCGGCGGATGAAGCCCCACAGGATCTCCGGGCTCTCCGCGTTCACCACGCTCGCGAGGTTGAGCAGCATGGCGAACGACACCGGGCTGTCGTTGTCGTTGCGCAGCCGGCCGGCGTCGATGTGCCACGCCGGGTTGGCGCGTGCGACGGCTCCGTCCTGTTCGCGCAGCTTTGCCGCATTGGCGAGGTAGTCGTCGGTGGCGCGCGGGATGACGTCGAAATACAGCCGCTTGGCCGCCGTGGGCTTGCCGTACATGAACTGGGCGAGGCTCTCGGGCGGGGCGTAGCGGAGCCAGTCCTCGACCGACAGGCCGTTGCCCTTGCTCTTGCTGATCTTCTGCCCGTGCTCGTCGAGGAACAGCTCGTAGGTGAAGCCCACCGGCGGTTCGGCGCCGAGGATGCGGCAGATCCGGCTGGAGAGCTTCACGCTCTCGATCAGGTCCTTGCCCGACATCTCGTAGTCGACGCCGAGCGCGTACCACCGCATCGCCCAGTCGGCCTTCCATTGTAGCTTGGACCGGCCGCCTCGCACGTCGGTTTCGAACCGCTCGCCGCTGCTAGGATCGCGCCAGACGATGGTGCCGGCGGCGGGGTCGCGGGCGTCGATCGGCACCTGCATGACGATGCCGGTGCGGGGGTGGACCGGCAGCACCGGCGAGTAGGTGGCGCGACGCTCCGGCCCGAGCGTGGGCAGGATCACCGCCATGATCTCGTCGAAGGTTTCGAGGACACGGATCAGGGCCGCGTCGAACCGGCCGGCGGCATAGTAGTCGGTGGCCGAGGCGAACTCGTAGTCGAAGCCGAAGCCGTCGAGGAAGGCGCGCAGGCGGGCGTTGTTGTGCGCGCCGAAGCTCTCATGGGTGCCGAACGGGTCGGGGATGCGGGTCAGCGGCTTGCCGAGGTGCGGGGTCAGGAGGTCCCGATTGGGCACGTTCTCCGGCACCTTGCGCAGCCCGTCCATGTCGTCGCTGAAGGCGATCAGCCGCGACGGGCGGCCGGTGAGGTCGGTGTAGGCGCGGCGGACCCAGGACGTGCGGGCGACCTCGCCGAACGTGCCGATATGCGGCAGGCCGGACGGGCCGTAGCCGGTCTCGAACAGCGCCTCGGCCGTCGGCCGGCCGGCAAGCCGGGCGGCGAGCCGGGCGGCTTCCTCGAAAGGCCACGCCTTCGGAAGCGCGTTGTTACCAGCGGTTACAGGCATGGCGCGGAAGCTAGAAACCGGGGGTGGCCGGGTCAACCGGCGCGTTCGTGCGCGCGAAGGGCTGCGCGGCGCTTCTCACACGACCTCGAGATTGTCGTCGACCTAGCGGGGCGGGCGAGCCTCCCCGATAATTCCCCGCAGAATGGACTCCCCAGCGACTCGCGTACCTGCGGCGCCGTGCGTGGCGGCGGGGCATGCACTTGCCGCCGTGCTGACGCCGGACGGCGAGCTGCTGACCGTGCCGGCGCTCGAGGCGGCTGGGCTGATCGCGGGCAGCCTGCCGCTGCTGATCCATCGGCCGGCGACCTTCGCGCGGCTTGGGCTCAAGCGTGATACCGAGGCGCTGGACCTGCTGGAGCTGTTCGCCTTCGTCTGCCCGGCCCGGTCGGCAGCGCCCACGGCGCGCGGGATGTGCTCGGCACTCGGGCTGGAGCCGCCTCCGGTGGGGCTGGAACACGAGGCGGCGGCGCTGCCGGAGCTAGCCGAGGCGCTGCTCGGGCGGCTCGCGGCCGGGGCGGACCTGCCGGCCAACCGGGATGCCGCCGGCTTGGCCGCACAGATGGGCGCGGCCGGCTGGCCCTGGGCCGGGGCCGTGCTGACCGCCCTGCGGGCGACCGGCACACGCCCGTCGGGCGAGGCGTTCCGCGTCTGGCGCCGGTTGCCGACCTGGGACGCGGTGCCGCCGCGCCCGCCTGCCGGCAGCCACGGAGTCGAGCCGGCCGAGGCCCGGCAGCGGCTGGCGTCGCTGCTGGGGAGCGACGCCGAGCAGCGGCCGTCGCAGGCCGACTACGCCTCCGCCGCCACGGCTGCGTTCGCGCCGCGCGACGTGCCCGGCTCGCCGCACGTGGTGCTCGCGGAGGCGGGGACCGGCACCGGCAAGACGCTCGGCTACGTGGCGCCGGCGAGCCTCTGGGCCGAGCGCAACAGCGGTGCGGTGTGGATCAGCACCTACACCAAGCACCTGCAGCGGCAGGTCGAGGCCGAGCTGGAGCGCCTGGAACCCGACCCCGCCGCCCGGCGCCGCCGTTTCGTGGTGCGCAAAGGACGCGAGAACTACCTGTGCCTGCTGCGGCTCGAGGAGGCGGTGTCGGTGCAGGCGCGCAGCGCCGCTGCCGTGCCGCTCGGCCTGATCGCGCGCTGGACGCTGGCGACCGACGACGGCGACATCCAGGGCGGCGACCTGCCCGGCTGGTTCGCCGAGCTGTTCGGCAGCCGCTTCACGACCAGCCTCGCCGACCGGCGCGGCGAGTGCCTGCACGGCGGCTGTCCGCACTGGCGGCGCTGCTACGTCGAGCACACCATCCGCCGCGCCCGCCACGCCGAGCTGGTGATCGCCAACCATGCGCTGGTGCTGACGCAGGCCGCACTCGGCGGGCTGGACGAGGCCGGCGTGCCGACGCGCTACGTGTTCGACGAGGGCCACCACCTGTTCGACGCCGCCGACAGCGCGTTCTCGGCCGCACTGTCGGGCCAGGAGACGGCGCTGCTGCGCCACTGGCTGCTCGGCCCGGAGAACAACCGGCCGGGTCCGCGCGGCCTGCGCGCCCGGCTGCTCGACATCACCGCCGACCAGGGCGACCTGTCCGCCCCGCTCGATGCCGCACTGACGGCCGCCGGGGCACTGGCCGCACGGGACTGGCCCGCGCGGCTGTCCGACGCGACGCCCGAACTCGGCGGCCTGGAACCCGGCCGCAGCAACCCGACCGAGGATTTCCTCCGGCTGCTCCGTCGCCACGTCCTCGCCCGGCTGGAGGATGACGCGCCCGGCCCCGGCCAGCACGAATGCGACGTCTTCCCGCTCTCCGAGGGCCTGGCGGAGGCGGCCGAACGCCTGGAACGCGCGCTCGGCCGCATCGCCGAGCCGCTGACCACGCTGCGTGCCCGCCTGCTCGCGCGGCTGGAAGACGAGGCCGAGGAACTGACCGAAGAGGCGCGGGGCACGATCGAAGGGGTCGCCCGAGCGATCCTGCGTCGGGCGCTGAACCCGCTGGGCGCCTGGCGGGCGATGCTGGAGACGCTGGCCCGCGCCGGCCCGGCGCCGGACGAGCGGCCGGAGAACGTCACACTCGTTCGGCTCGACCGGCGCGCCACGGGCGATCACGACGTCGCGCTGTGCCGACACTGGCTCGACCCGACGATTCCGTTCGCGCTGACCCTCGGCGCGTCGGCGCACGGAATGCTGGTCACCTCGGCCACGCTGCGCGATTCCGGCGGGGCGGACGCCGAGGCCGCGTGGGAAGCGGCCGAGGCGCGGATCGGCACGCCGCACCTCGCCGCGCCGGCGATTCGCGCCGCGGTGGCCTCGCCGTTCGACTACGCGGCGCAGACGCGGGTGTTCGTGGTCACCGACGTCGTGCCGCAGGCCGGCGCGGTCGCCGGCGCCTATCGCGCGCTGTTCCAGGCCGCGAGCGGCGGCGGGCTCGGGCTGTTCACCGCGATCTCCCGCCTGCGTGCGGTGCACCAGCGCATCGTCCGCCCGCTGGAAGAGGCGGGCATCCCGCTGCTGGCCCAGCACGTTGACGCGATGGACAACGCCACGCTGGTGGACATCTTCCGCAGCGAGGAGGCGAGCTGCCTGCTCGGCACCGACGCGATGCGCGACGGCGTGGACGTGCCCGGCCGGGCGCTGCGGCTGGTGGTGTTCGAACGCGTGCCGTGGCCGCGGCCCGACATCCTGCACCGCGAGCGGCGCATCCACCTGTCCGGCGGCGATCCCGGCAGTTACGACTGCCGGATCGCCCGCCTGCGCCTGCGTCAGGCGTTCGGCCGGCTGATCCGCCGCGCCGCGGACCGCGGCGTGTTCGTGCTACTCGACCGGCAGACCCCGAGCCGCCTGCTGCCCGCCTTCCCCGCCCCGGTCCGCCGCGTCGGCCTAGCCGAGGCGGTGGCGCAAACCGAGGCGTTCCTCAAACCGTGACTGTCAAGACCTTGATCCGCGCGCGGAACTCGTCGAAGCGTCACCCGACTTGGGAAGGGGACGAGCGATGCTGGCGCGCACCGGGCTGCAACCGCAGGAAGCGCTGATCTGCACGATGGTGCTGGTCGCCGTCGCGGACGCGGGGATGTCCGATCGCGAGATCGGCGTGATGTCGGCGCAGGTGCAGACCCTGCCCGCGTTCCAGAACTTCAGCACCGAGCAGCTCGACCACGCGACCGAAGCGGCCGTCGGGTTGCTCGGCGAAGAGGACGGCCTCAGTCACGCCGCGGGCCTGATCCGCGAGGCGCTGGAGCCGCGGCTGCGCGAGACGGCCTACGCGCTCGCCTGCGAGGTCATCGCCGCCGAGCACCACCCGAGCCAGCCGGCACTGCGGATGCTGGAGTTCGTCGCCACCGAATTGCACCTCGATCCGCTGGTCGCCGCCGCGATCGAGCGCGGCGTGCGGGCGCGCTACCAGCCGATCTGATCCTGGCGGGAGCCCGGGCCATGGAGCACGGCTTCGTCGAGGCCAACGGTGCCCGGTTCCACGTCGCCACGCACGGCGCCGGGCCGCCGCTGCTGCTGCTGCACGGGTGGCCGGAGTTCTGGCTGACCTGGGAGCCGGTGATGCAGCTTCTGGGCGATCGTTTCGCCCTGATCGCGCCGGATCTGCGCGGCTTTGGCGACAGCTCCAAGCCCGAGGTGCCGGGAGACATGCCCGCCTGGGGCGCGACCGACCATGCGGCCGACATGATCGCGCTGCTGGACGCGCTCGGGGTGACGGAAAGGGTCGGCGTCGTCGGCCACGATGTCGGCGGCGCGGTGATGCAGGCGATGGCCCGCGCCGTGCCCGCGCGCCTCGCCGGCCTGTTCTTCTTCAACTTCGTCTACCCCGGCATCGGACCCCGCATGGCCGAGCCGGGGCGGCTGAACGAGATCTGGTACCAGAGCTTCCACCAGATGCCGTTCGCGCCATTGCTGGTGGGTGCCACGCGAGAAACGTGCGCGGCGTATATCGGCCACTTCCTGCGCCACTGGGCGCATCGCAAGGACGCGTTCGACGGCGTGATGGACGCCTGGGTCGACAACTTCCTCAAGCCCGGCAACCTGAGCGGCGGCTTCGCCCACTACATCGCCACGCACGCAAGCCGGGTCGCGATGATGCGCGGCGAGGCCCCCGTGCTCCCGCCGATCACGGTGCCGACCTGCGTGCGCTGGACGACCGACGACGCGATCTTTCCCGCCGCCTGGACCGACCGGCTGGGCGAGACGTTCGCCGACCTCGACTACGCCCCCTTCCCCGACGCCGGCCACTTCCCGCACCGCGAGGCGCCTGACCGGGCGGCGGCGGAGATCGCGACGTTCTTCGGGCGCATCTGGCCGGGCGATCCCGTACGTCAGGCCTAGTCAGGCAGCGGGAGGCGCTTGCCGTACCGCTGCACGAGGCCGAGTCGCGCTTGCCGTACGCCGGCCACGGCAAGCGCCGACGCATCGTCCGTCATCCAGATCTCCATGGTCCGGCCCTGCCGCGGCGTGTTCTTCGCCAGGCTGGCGGCCAGCGATGCGTCGCGCTCGGTCCATAGATCAGCGGACGCCCAGGCCACGCGCTTCAGCTGCTCCTGGTCATGCGGGAGTTGGTCATCGACCTCTCCGAATGGTCAGAACTGCATCGTGGGGCCGAGGATCGGCCCGCTCAGGACACAAGGCCCCGCCGAACAGGCGCGCGAGGGCGTACGGCCGGGATCGTTGCACGGCGCCTGGTCTCCGCTACTGCGTGGCTGCCGCGTTCTTGCGGCCCTGCGCGATCACGTCGTAGCCGGGCGGCGCCTCGATGACGCCGTTCTTGTCGCGGTAGGCCGCGAAGGCGGCGATCATGCTCCTGGCGAGATCGGGCTGGGCGGCCGTCAGGTCATGCGACTCGGTCGGATCGACCCGCAGATCGAACAGCCGCCACTTGCCGTCGCCGTACGGCGGGACGCTGCGCACCAGCTTGTCGTCGCCCCGATAGACCGCCGCACCGCCCGCCGCCTCGTAGCCGATGGACTCGTCGGCGGGGTGGACCCTTGCCGTCTTGCCCGACAGCAGGTCGACCATGCTGCGTCCCGACAGCACCGCCGCCTCGTTCTGCGCCGGCGTCACGCCCGCGAGCTCGAGCAAGGTCGGCACCACGTCAAGGACATACGCGAACTGATCGGTCCGCCCACCCTGCGGCACGAGCCGCGGATAACGGATGATCAACGGCGCGCGCACGCCGCCTTCGGCTGCCGAGCCCTTGTAGTTGCTGAACGGCGTCATCGAGGTGGACGCCCAACCGGGACCGTATTCGGAGTACGAGCCCTTCTCGCCGAGATGCTCGTAGCTGAGGTCGAAGTGCTCGCGGTAATAGTCCGGGAACATCGCCTGCAGCGTGGCCGCCTCGCCGCCGTTGTCGCTCATGAAGACGACCACGGTGTCGTCCAGCATCCCCTTCGATCGGAGATGATCGAGGACGCGGCCGATGCTCAGGTCCATGTACTCGACCATTCCGGCATAGACCGCCATGCGCTTGGCGTTCATGCGCTGCTCGTCGGGCGACAGCGTGTGCCAGTCCTGCACGACCGACGCGCGCGACATCGGCAGCCCCGGCGGCATCAGTCCGAGGTCGACCATCCTCTCGTAGCGGAACTGCGAGATCGCCGACCAGCCGGCCTGGTAGGTTGAGATGTAGCGCGCGGTGAACTCGGCCGGCGCCTGGTGCGGCTGGTGCACGGCCTGGAACGCGAGATAGCCGAAGAACGGCTTGCCGTCGCCGGCATGCGCATCGATGTCGGCGATCATCCGGTCGGCGTAGAACCGGCTGGAGTAGAAGTCGGCAGGCAGCGTCAGCTCGGCCCGCCCATCGAAGAAATGCACCGACTTGTAGCCGGGCGAGTACGACTTGTTCTCCCAGTTGTCGGCGCCACCTTCGAGCACGCCGACCGAGGAGTCGAACCCCTGGGCCGCGGGAAGTGCGCTTTGCGTCTTCCCCAGGTGCCACTTGCCGGCCATGTAGGTGTGGTAGCCGGCGTCGTGCAGCACGGTCGCGATCGTCGCCGCGCGCCCGTTCAGATAGCCTTCATAGCCGGGCTGGCCGCGCTGATTGTCGGCCGCCAGCTCGATCATGTTGCCGAAGCCGGTGACGTGGTTGTCGGCGCCCGTCAGCAGCATGCTGCGCGTCGGCGCGCAGTAGGCGGCCACATGGAAGTCCGAGAACATCATGCCCTGGTTGGCGAGACGGGCGATGTTCGGGGTGAAGATCTCGCCGCCATACGGGCTGACGTCCGAATAACCCATGTCGTCGGCCAGGATCAGCAGGATGTTCGGCGGCCCGGCGGCGCGCGCCGGTTCGCAGGCGAGTGACAGAACCAGCAGCGCCAGACCCACCAGATGAGCCCGCACAATGTTCCAAAGGTCCACCGTCATCCCCCCGAATAGTTGGCGGCTGCGTCAAGAACGGTCCGACAGATAGGCCGGGGTCGATGTCGGCCGCTAGATCGGCACGCATCGTCGGGCCTGGCGGCGCGGCGACAGCCGGACTCGACCGACGTCGCCCGCCGGTCGATGGGCGAGGACCAGGGTGTCGTTCGCCCGGTCGGAAGGTCGTCGGAGCCCGTCGACGATGTCGGACGTCGGCACCCGCTACGCGCCCGGAAGCGACGCGCTCGCGGCTCGACGGAGACTGTCGGAGGCGGTTGAATGCACCCGGCCGGGCCGCACGTGCCTCTGCCGGCTCGCCCGATCGGCCAATCGATCAGCATGTCCGCGGGGTTGCGGCGCTGGCGGCGACCAGACCCTGGCCAGGCACCCGTCACGGCTCCGCAAGGAAAAACTGCCGGGCTTTCCCCTCGCCCCGCTTGGCCGCTTAATCTGCGCTCCAACAGGGCCCGATAAGGCCCCCAAGGAGATCGCATGTCCGCACCATCCCCCTCCCGCCCGCGCTCCATCGCCCTGGTCGGACCCTACGCCGCGGGGAAGTCCGCGCTGTTCGACGCCCTGATGGACGCCGCCGGCTGCCCGCCCAAGCGCGGCGAGACACGGCGGATGGGCACCGACCTGCGGCTCGGCCACTGCACCTACCTCGGCGACGCGTGGTCGGTGCTCGACTGTCCGGGCTCGGTCGAGTTCGCCTACGCCGCGTGCTGCGCGATCGCCGTGGTGGACCTCGCCGTGGTGGTGTGCGAGCCGGACGTGGCCAAGGCGCCGGCCGCCGGGCCGCTGCTCCGCATGCTGGCCGAGCAGCACGTGCCGCACATGGTCTTCGTCAACAAGATCGACGCGTATGACGGCCATGTGCGCGACGTGCTGGCGGCCTTGCAGGCGCAGACCAAGCTGCCGCTGGTGCTGCGCCAGGTGCCGCTGCGCGAGGGCGGGCACATCACCGGCTACGTCGACGTCGTCAGCGAGCGCGCCTACCGCTACCGCCCCGGCCAGGCGTCCGAGCTGATCGAGCTGCCGGCCGCGATCCGGGAGCGCGAGCAGGAGGTGCGCGAGAAGCTGCTGGAGACGCTCGCCGATCACGACGACGCGCTGATGGAGAAGATCCTGGAGGACGTCACCGTGTCGCGCGACGAGATCTACGCACAGCTGGGGAAGGACTCGGCGCAGGGCGTGGTGACCGAGACGCTGCTGGGTGCGGCGGAGAGCCGCGCAGGCGTGCGCCGGCTATGGAAGGCGTTGCGCCACGAGGTGCCGGCAGCGGCGCAGACGGCGGCGCGGCGCGGCATCGCGCCCGGCGGCGAGCCGCTGGTGCAGGTGTTCCGCACGCAATACGCGGGGCACGCTGGCAAGCTGTCGTTCGCGCGCATCTGGCGCGGCCCGCTGAAGGACGGGGCGACGCTCAACGGCACGCGGGTCGGCGGCATCCACCGCATGCCGGGCGGTGAGGACGCCAAGGTGCCGCAGGCGGAGACTGGGGAACTGGTGGCGCTGGGGCGGCTCGATCAGGTCGTCACCGGGGCGACGCTGGGCGGCGATGCGCTGCCGTTCCCGGCGCCGCCCGCGCCCGTGTATGCGCTGGCGATCTCGACGAAGGATCGCGCCGAGGACGTGAAGCTGTCCGGCGCGTTGCAGAAGCTTGTCGAGGAAGATCCAAGCCTGAGCGTCACGCACGAGCAGGACCTCGGCCAGACGGTGCTGCACGGCCAGGGCGAGATGCACCTCAATGCCGCGATCGAGCGCATCAAGGGCTTCGGCCTGACGCTCAGCACCGCGCGCCCTGCCGTCGGTTATCGCGAGACGATCCGCCATGCGGTGCACCAGCACGGGCGGCTGAAGCGGCAGACCGGCGGGCACGGGCAGTTCGCCGACGTGAAGATCGACATCGCGCCGCGCGCGCGCGGCGAGGGCTTCCTGTTCACCGACAAGATCGTCGGCGGCGCGGTGCCGCGCCAGTACATCCCGGCGGTGGCCGAGGCGGCGGAGGATGCGGCGAAGAAGGGCCCGTTCGGCTTTCCGGTGGTCGACATCGCGGTGACGCTGGTTGACGGAACGTTCCACTCGGTCGACAGCTCCGACATGGCGTTCAAGACGGCGACGCGGATGGCGATGGCCGAGGGGCTGGCGAAGGCCGATCCGATCGTGCTGGAGCCGATCGAGCACGTGACGGTGATCGTGCCGAACGAATTCACGTCGAAGGCGCAGCGTCTGCTGACGGGGCGGCGCGGGCAGTTGTTGGGCTACGGCGAGACGCAGCCCGGCTGGGACGCTATCGAGGCGCTGGTGCCGGCCGAGACGCTGCACGACCTGATCATCGAGCTGCGGTCGCAGACGATGGGCCTGGGCAGCTACACGCGCCGTTTCGACCATCTCGCCGAGGCGCCGGCGGCGCGGCGGGCGGCGGCGGGGTAGCGGCGGGGCGGTCAGGCGGGCTTGCCGACGGCGTTCACCCACCCGGTGACAACGCCGGCGTTGTCGACCCTGGCGAAGACCATGACGCTCAGCGTGTCGTCCCCGTAGGCCATCCACGGCGTGCCCGTGCGAGGCCGCTGGGCGGTCGTGCCGTGGCGCGGGCCGAGGCTGATCTGGTTCGGCATCTGGTCGTGAAAGGCGGCGCCGCCCATCGCCAGGGTGCCGAGGGTTTGCTCCGTCAGGCCGCGCGGGGAGTTGACGACGCGGTTGCCGAACTTTGTCACCAGCGGCAGCACCGCCGGATGGACCCGCCAGACATGATCGAAATTGCTCGCGGCGTCGTCGAACGTGTTGCCGATGAAGATGCTGGGGCCGCTGTCGGGTCCGAGATTCACCGCGGCGTCGCCGCCGTTGTAGATCGCGCCGATCGAAACGACCGGGCCATGGCCATCGGCGAGGATGCCGAACGACTGCAGCGCGCCGGCGCCGCCGGGCCCTCCGGCGCCGAAGACGCAACCGGGGCCGATGTTGAGAACGGCGCCGTTGCTCGGCGCGTGGCGGACGCCGTACTGGTTGGTGACCGAGGTGCAGTGGATGAGCTGGATGCTGCCGCACGTGCCGGCGACGCCGAAGCCGGTCTGCCCGACGATGTCACCCGACGCGTTCGCACCGCCGCCGTCCGCCCAGCACTGGACGTAGGTGACGGAATTTGACTCGGTCATGAAATCGACCTGGTAGCCGAGCGAGGTGACCTGCGCGATCTGGATCGAGCCGCCGTTGCTGCTGGTGTAGATGCCGTAGCCGGAGCGGTAACCCGCAGTCGGACCGGGCGCAGTGACGGTGAGATACGGCCACAGATGCGCGCCGATGATGTGGCATGTGTCGCCGCCGGCCGCGAGCCAGATCGAGTTGATGTTGTCCGCGTGTATGTTGCGCAGCACCTGGCGGTCGACGGCCGGGTCGCCCTCGCCGCGGATGCCGTGGTCGAACCCGAGCACCTGAAGATTGTCGAGCAGGCAGTTGTCGCCCGCGAGCGTAATTCCCGTTCCGTTCCTGGCCATCCGGGCCACCAGTGACGCCGCGGCTGCAGCTGTGGCCGGGTTGGCGGACGGCAGATCGGACGCGATCACCATGCAGTTGCGAAGGATATTACCCTTTGCGAGCGTGATCCCGCTGCCTAGGATCAGCTTCGATCCTCCGACGGAAAAATATGAAACCGCCGGCGTGTATTGCTGCGAGGTCGGCGTGAAGTCGCCGCATATCTCGACATTGGGCGCCGTCGACAGCGCACCGGCAGCGTGGAATGTGCCTGGGATATAGAGGCGCCCACCGCCCTCATTGCCGAGTTTCCTAAAGGCCGCGTTGAGAGCGGCGGTGTCGTCGGTCGGTGTGCCGCCCACCACGCCCCGGGCGCCGAAATCGTACGGGGTGCGGAGATTGTCGAAGCGTGCGGCGAGGCCGATCGGCTGCGTAGCGCCGGCCGCAGTGAACGGCGCGAGCGGGGGAAGAGCGATCGGGGCGTCGGCCTCGTTCGAGAGCCTGGCCTGCGCCAGGGCTGCACCTGGCAGCAGGCCTCCGAGGAGGCTTCCGGCGCGCAGCATGGCGCGGCGTCTCAGCGTGGTCACGGGAGCTACCGGGCGGCAGGGCGGGTGCCCGGCCTGTGCGACGTGCAACTGGGGCTCACTCGATGGCCTTCGAAAGCCGGTTGGGGCGCTGGGCAGACGAGTTGGGTTCCGGCCCGGGTTATCACTCGGAGCCGTGGACCGCTGACGAGGACGGGGCGGACAGCTCGATCTCACATAATACACCGTGCACGGAACTTGGCCTCTCTGGCCGCCCACTTAGCTTGGGTCGGCCAGGGTCACACGCTTCGCAACTGAACTGCCCAAATTGAAATGGGGTTTATCTGCGTTTCGCCACGATACTGACCCTGGGGACGTCGTCGGCGTCACCGGTCTCCATTCTGGTAGCGCTGCAAGGAACAAAACTCGCATCAAAGCCCAAGCCATCGAGAACAGAAATGTAGAGACCTTTGCTGCCTACCCACCACACGAAATCATGTTCCGGTCCTCAGGACTCCCCTCATTCCTATATTGCACCGAACGTCTCAACGAAGACCGGTTGCTCTATCAGCATTTCGGCGAACCGATCGACGAGGGGGCGTAGGAGATGCTCCGGCATGTTGGGGATGAGTTCGTAGAGCATGGCGCCTTGGCGGAATAGCGAGTGAGTGCGTCGCTTAGTCGTGTTGGTTTTGA
>DATEQV010000282.1:0-2149 GCA_035272265.1 Acidisphaera sp.
GGATCGCGGCGTTCATTGTCTCGCTGTCGCGGCACTCGCCGACGATGATGTCGGTCGGCTCGCGGCGCATCGCACCCCGCACGAAGGCGGCAAAGGTCGGCAGGTCGCGCGGGATCTCGGTCTGGTTGATGGTCGATGACACGCCGCGCAGTCGCTCGAGCAGGAACTCGACCGGAGCCGAGCCCTCGACGATGTTGCAGTGGCTGTCCGGGTCCTGCAGCTTGGCCAAGGTCATGCCGGCGATCAGCGTGGACTTGCCCGACCCGGTCGCGCCGGCGACGATCACCATCCCCTGCCGCGGTCGGAACGCGTCCAGGATCGCGGGCTCGACGCCCTGCTGAGCGAGCGAGGGCGGCATGTCGGGAATCGGACGCAGCACGAGATTGCCGCCGTCGCGGCGCGAGGTCCGCGTCGGCGTCGCATTGACACGGAAACGCAGGCGCGTGGATCGGCTGATCGCGATCGCGTAGGCGGTGTCGAAGTCGTTGCCGCCCTGCAGGCGTGCCATCCCGTCCGCGCCGTAGAGGTGATTGACGATGTGGCTGAACTCGATCTCGTCGATCGGCGTGCGCGTCAGGCGATGATTGTGCCCGTGGATGCCGACCCATACCGGATGACCGGTCTGAAATGACACGCGGGACGCACTGGCACGGAACGCCCAGGTCAACAGCGAATCGAGCCCGGGTGCATGCCTGCGCGGCTCCTCGATCCAACGCAGGCCTCGGCGATCGGCCTCGGGCCATGCCGGCGACACGCTGCCGGATACGTCACCGCCGCTGAACGGGGCTACCGGGGGAGGGGAGAGACTATCGAGCATTGTCGTTGTCGCCGATCCCCGGCAACGCCGTGTCAACCTCACCGCTCGCGTCCTGCGTATCGCGCGCGGCCGCCAGGCCATGCCAGTTCTGAAGATTGCTCATGGCGAGATCCTCTCCAACGGTGACGGCGTTGGAGACTCCGGTGGCATCCAAGCGGGGCGAGGCGGCGGCGCGTCGCGGGATTGGGGCGGAATGGGCGGAAGCCAATCGATCGGCTGCCGCGGGCGAACCACGCCAGCGTGCTGAACCAGCAACATGATGACCGTACAAAGGCCAACGCCGGCCGCCAGCGACACCGACCCATACACGAAGCTCAGAGGATCGAACCGGCGGCCGGCGCATGCCGACAATGATTCTCGGTCGTGCCGCGCCTCGGAGACGTTCTCGCGGCCGATCTCGAACGAAGCGGCAAAGCCGCTCGGTGCTTCCCGGCCGTCCCAACAGGGTCTCAGTGACGCGGGAGCGCCAGCTTCGGATCGGCTCTCCAAGCGCAAACTGCCCTGGACTTCCTCTGGGGTCGGCGGACTTGCCAGAACCGCTGCCATCAGCTCCGCGCCCCCCGGCCGCTCGACTTCGACCGAACGCGTGACGTCCTGGCACGCGCCACGCAGCTCCTCGGCGAGGTCCACGACCGGCCGCAGCATCGCAGCGGGGACCGCACCATTCCTCACCCATGAACCGAGCTGCTCCAGGAACGCACCGATCGGCAGCAGCGCGGCGCTCAACCGTATCGACTGTGCAACAGCACGCGACCGGTCCAGCTGGCGGTTCGCGTCGCACAAAGTGTCCACGCCCTCCCGCATCGCGTCGGGACCCGACCGTTGCCTCACTGCGGGCATCCCCGCGCCGGCGTCCATCGGCGGGCGCTTTGTTGCAGCCCCGGTTGGTCGGTGATGCGCACCGTGCGGTCGCCGACCTGCAGACTGTCGCGGCTCCCGGTGACTTGCTGTGTCAGGAACGACAACCGCGGCGCCTCGACGAGGTGCGCGCGGGCCAGCACGCGATAGCGCGCCATGCCGACGATGTCGCGCTCGAGACGCCCGAGATCAGACAGGAAGATCTCGACCGCCTGCCTCTCGCCCTGCGCCCAGCCTTCGGCGACCCACTTGTTCCAGAACGCAACTTCCTGGCGCGTGTGTGGCAAGGCGCCGTCATTCGGGCGCCGCGGCGCCGCCCAGCTTCGCACGAGATAGGCGCGCCAGTTCGGCGGCGCCGAGGCAAGCTGCGCTGCGCGCGTGATGCGATAGAGGCAGGAGGTCTCGCGTGCCACCTGGCCGCCTTCGCCCAGCGCGAAGGCCATCTGCGCCGCGGAGACGACCGGCGGACGCATC
>DATEQV010000283.1:0-2271 GCA_035272265.1 Acidisphaera sp.
CGACCCGCCCGGCACGCGCCCCCACCCGCCGCCGGACCAAAAACCCGAGCGCGAACCCGGCCTGTGGCAGCGCGTCGGCGAATACTGGTGGCTAGGCCTGAACGCCGGCGCGCCCGAGGCCGCCTGGACCGGCAAGCACGACGAGACCGGCGCCGTCTTCCCCGCCGATCAGGACGACGACTTCGCCTGGTCCGCCGCCTTCGTCTCCTACGTGATGCGCATTGCCGGTGCCGGCCCGCGCTTCCCCTATGCCCCCGACCACGCCACCTACATCGACATCGCCAAGCAGATGGCCACCGGCGAGACCTCCGGCTGGCTGATCACCGCCGAGCGCCCGGAGGCGTACGCCCCGCTCCCCGGCGACCTGATCTGCCAAGGGCGCCGCCACGCCGCCACCCTGCGCTACGACGACCTGCCCGCCGGCCACTTCCCCGGACATTGCGACATCGTCGTGGACACCTCCGTCCCGGGCCAGATCGCCGTGATCGGCGGCAACGTGGACGACGCGGTGACCATGAAGCACGTGCCGGTAACGCCCGACGGCAAGCTCGCGACCCCCGACGGCACGGTCCTCGACACGCGCTATCCCTGGATGGTCGTGCTGCGCCTGCTGATCGCCGCCGATTACTCCCTCTCCCCTGCTTAGGCTAGGGCATGCGCACATGTCATGTCGGCTGGGCATCATCCCCCGGCTGCGATTTCTTCTTGCCCGACGCGGCGCGAGTAGGATTCGATTATCGGCGGCAACCGAGAGACAGGAGCCGCGATGGAATGGTCGCTAGGGTCATTCGGGGATCTGCGCCTCGACAAAGGGGGGGCGAGATCCTCGAACGGATGGTCATGCGCAAGACGGTATGTCTGCGCCGGCTGGGCGGTGACCGCGCCGGTGAACTGCGGGCCGGGCGGTTCCTTGCCAGCCCGAAGGTGACCGCGGCGAAGATTGTCGAAGGCTGGAGCATGCGAACCGGCGCGGCCTGCGCCGGTCGGCACATCCTGGCGATCCAGGATACCACCGAGGTGCGCTTCCCCACCACGGCGCAGCGCCGGCGTGGCCTCGGGCCGGTGAAGAAAGGCAATGCCTACGGCGTGCTGGTGCACACGATGGTCGCGGTGGATGCCGAGGACGGCGCCTGTCTCGGCCTGGTGGGCGGCGATGTGTGGACCCGGCCGGGCCTGGTCAGCACGCCGCGCCGGCAGCGTCCGCTGGCGGAACGGGAGTCGGCGCGGTGGCTGGAGACCGCGGTGCAAGCCAAGCCGGTACTGCAAACGGCGGCCATGGTCACGGTGGTCGACGACCGCGAAGGGGACATCTACGCCAAATGGGCCTCGCTGCCGGAGGCGAACTTCCACCTGCTGAGCCGTGCTGCGCAGGATCGCTCGCTGGCGGGTGGCGGCATGCTGTTCGCTGCGGCGGCGACATTTGCCGTGGCGGGACGACGCCGGATCGAGCTGCCGGGGCGTGAGCCTGGCCAGGCCAAGCGGACGGCGCTGGTGGAACTGCGCTATGGCGAGGTGGAGGTCTGCCGCCCGCTGCACGAACGCGATCGCAGCCTGCCCGAGACGATCCGCCTGCGACTGGTCGAGGTGCGCGAGACCGAGCCACCCGCTGGGGTGGAACCGCTGCATTGGCGTCTGCTGACCACGCATGCGATCGCCGGGGTGGCGGATGCCTGGCAGATTGTCGATTGGTACAGGATGCGCTGGGTCATCGAGCAACTGTTCCGCGTCATGAAAACGCAGGGGTTGCAACTGGAGGACAGCCAGCTCGCCTCGGCGGAGCGCCTGTTGAAGCTCGCCGCCGTGGCGGCCAAGGCCGCCTGCATCGACATCCAACTGGTGCAGGAACGCGACGGCAAACATCAACTGCCGGCGACGGACGTCTTCACCGAGGCAGAGATCGAGACACTTGAAGCGCTGGTCCCGACGCTCGAAGGCAAGACCGATCGGCAGAAGAACCCGCATCCACCCGCCAGTCTCGCCCGCGCCGGTTGGGTCATCGCAAGGCTGGGCGGTTGGAACTGTTATTATAAGCCGCCCGGACCGATCACCTTCCGCCGCGGCATGGAGCAGTTCCATGCTATTCACCGTGGACATCAGCTCGCGGTATGGAGCCAGCAAGATGTGCGAATCCCCTAGCGCGCTTGCGGGAGAGGTCGCGGAGCCCTTGCGACGCGGGTGAGGGTCGTGCCGCGCGCGCCGCCCTCACCCTCGTCGCTTCGCGCCTCGACCTCTCCCGCAAGCGCGCTAGGGCATGCGCACATGTCATGTCGG
>DATEQV010000284.1:0-3370 GCA_035272265.1 Acidisphaera sp.
CCGTGGTGACCAGGCCAACGCCGATCCAACACAAGGCGTTGGCCCTCCTCGGTGTCGGAGTGTAGCCAGTAGCGAACGCCCCCGAGACCGATTGCCTAGGTGTTTCAGCGACTTGCGCGCCGCCGGATCAGGAAGCTCAGCTTAAGGGCACGCGCGATCTCCTTGATCGGCTTGCCCTTGATCAAATGCTCACGTCGAATCCGGCCAATCGTCTCCACAACCAGCATCCCCCACCGCCCGCCTCGAACCAAAGCAGGCAGCCCATCAGACCGAGTTTCAGGGGGTCAATTTTCGACGTCAAAATTCCACGCCGAATCACACGCCATCGATCCCGCCCGCGTCTACGTCAAGGACGGCGGGCCGATCGCGCCGCGCGCCGGCGCATGCTTGCGCATCCTGTCATGGAACATCGGCCGCGGCCGCGACCCCGCGCGCATCGCCGCGACGATTGCGACGATCGCGCCGGACATCGCGTGCCTGCAGGAGGTGGACTGGGGCTGCCGGCGAACCGGCAGGTGCGACGTGCTGAAGGTATTGGCGGAGCGCACCGGGATGCTGGGCCTGTTCGGCGTCGAGTTCATCGAACTGGACACGCCGCGCCGCCCGAAGCGGCTAGCGGGTGGCGGCGTGACCGGGAACGCGCTGCTGTGCCGGGTGCAGCCGCGCTCGGTGTTCCGAACGGAGCTGCCCGAAGCGCTCGATTGGCAGCACGGCGGCGCGGATCCGTCGCTGCCGTGGCGCGTGCGCCGGGCGGTGCGGCGCGAGCCGCGGATCGGCGGCCGCTTCGCGCTCGGCGCGACGTTCGAGTGCGGGAGTGCGACGTTGACCGTCTGCTCCGTGCATCTGGAGGACAAGTTCGGCGGCGTCGCCAGCCGTGTCGCGCAATTCCGCTCCTTGCTGAATGCGCGCCTGCGTGACGATGCGGCCTGCGTGGTGGCGGGCGACTTGAACACTTTCAACTCGCCGCTGACGCGGCTGGTGCGGCCGGACACGACGGCCAGGGCGCTCGGCAAGCCGTATCGCACCACCGAGGCGGCGTGGTGACGCGACGTGCTACTGCCACGGATGGGCTTTGCCGATCCCTTCGCAGCGGGCGACTGGACATTTCGCATTCCAGGTCTGTTCCGATCGAAACTGGATTGGATCACCGCGAGGGGTTGCGTGGTGGGCGCGCGGGGGATCGGTCCGCTGTCATCATCCGATCACAGACCGGTTTGGGCGGATGTGCTTGTATCCGCGCCTGCGTGACCGTCGTTCCCGGGCTGGTGCAGGTTCGTCCGTCCGTCGCTCGATTGACCCTGCTGGTCGCTCTCGGCATCATCCGTCGCGTAATACGCCGGCAGCTTCGGTGGGCATTGCGTGCGTTGGCTTGTCCGTGATGCTCGAGTCTGCATCACGGCGCGACTGAGCCACCGCACGTATGCTGCCGCGTCGCCAGGCAGCAAGAAAAGACCCAGGGAGACGAAGATGGAAACGCCCCGGAACCAGCCGTCAACGAGGCTGCGCGGCCGCAGGGATGTCCTCGGGGCCGGCGCTGTGCTCGCGGCCGGTGCCGTCGCCACGTTCGGCGTCTCGCGCAGCGCGCGCGCGGCGGACGCGGTGAACATCGGCGGGCTGTATCCGGTCACCGGCAGCCTCGCACAGATCGGACGCGGCTGCGTCAACGCCGCCCAGCTCGCGGTGCAGATGGTCAACGACGCGGGCGGCATCAAAGCGCTCGGCGGTGCAAAGCTGAACCTCATCGTCTCCGACATCCAGAGCGACACCACGGTGACGCGGACGGAGACCGACCGGCTGATCAGCGGCTACACCCTGTCGGCGATCCATGGCTGCTTCGCCAGCGCGCTGACCCTGATCGCCAGCGAGGTCGCCGAACGCGGGAAGATGCCGCTGATCACCGGATCGAGCAGCGACCAGATCAATAAGGGGCGGCATTACACGTTCACGCCCTTCGCGCGCGCGTCGCAGTTCGCCGGGGCGCAGCTGCAGATGGCCAAGCTGGTCAACGATCAACCCAAGGTCGCGGTGCTGTTCGAGAATACCGCCTTCGGCACCTCGACCTCCAACGGCCTGCGCGAACAGGCGCCCGCCGCGGGAGTGGAGATCGTGCTGTTCGAGCCATATTCGGCGGGCCTGAGCGATGCGAGCCCGCTGATCAACAAGGTCAAGGCCTCGGGCGCGAACATGCTGTTCCCGGTCTCGTACCTGAACGACCTGATCCTGATCATCCGCGCGATCAAGCAGGCCGGGCTGAACGTCGCCATCAACGGCGGCTCCGGCGGCTTCGTCATTCCCGATTTCTACAAGAACGTCGGCGACCTCGCCGAGGGCCTGCTGGGGGTGGCGCACTGGAACCACGACATCAGCTCGGACGCGCAGAAGGTGAACGCGGTCTACAAGGAGAAATACGGCGAGTTCCTGTTCGAATACGCGGGCGGCCTCGTCGCGCAGACCTTCATGATCGCCGACGCGCTGGAGCGGGCCGGATCGGCCGATCCGCAGAAGGTGCGCGACGCGCTTGCCGCGCTGGACGTCAGCCAGGGCTATGCGGCGATGTGTCCCGGCGGGCGGGTCAAGTTCGGCCCCGACGGCAAGAACGTCTATGCCCACCCGGTCGGCGTTCAGTGGCAGCACGGCGATCTCGCGACGGTGTTCCCCACGGAGGACGCGAAGGCGCCGTTGATCAAGGCGTAGGCGCCTCCATGCTGGCCACGCTGGCACAGGCGGTCGTCAACGGCCTGCTGATCGGCGGCGTGTATGCGCTGGTCAGCATCGGCGTGACGCTGATCTTCGGCGTGGTGAAGGTGGTGAACTTCGCCCAGGGCGAGTTCGTGATGCTGGGCATGTATATCAGCTTCTTCCTCGCCACCCGAGCGGGGATTGACCCGCTGGTTTCGCTGCTCGTCTCGATGCCGGTGCTGTTCGTCGTCGGCGTGCTGCTGCAGCACTTCCTGATCCGCCGGGTGCTGGGGCTGGGCGACATGCCGCAGATCTTCCTGACATTCGCGCTGTCGCTGCTGCTGATGAACGTCATGCTGCTGCTGTTCACCGCCGATTACCGCACGGTGCACACGTCTTACACCGACGCGGCCATCGACATCGGCCCGATCTACGTGTCGGTGGCCAAGCTGATCGCCTTCGTCGTCGCCATGCTGCTGAGCGGTGCGCTGTGGGTGTTCTTGCACGCGACCGACCTGGGGAAGGCCATGCGCGCGGCGGCGCAGAAGCCCGAGGTGGCGATGCTGATGGGCATCAACACCAACCGCGTCTTCTGCGTCGCGGTCGGCGTGTCGCTGGCGCTGGCGGGGGCGGCCGGCTCGCTGCTGATGCCGTTCTATCCGGCCTATCCGATGGTCGGCCAGGTGTTCGT
>DATEQV010000285.1:0-5375 GCA_035272265.1 Acidisphaera sp.
TGGACGCCGCCGTCGCGTAGCGCGCGACCGCCGTCGGATCGAGCGTCTTGACGTCGGCTCCGAAGCCTGCGCCCGGCCGGACGATCTCGCCCACGATCACGCCGAACAGGAGCGCGAATGTCGAGACGGCCTCGAAATACAGGAGCGCCTTGACCCCGACGCGGCCCACTTTCTTGAGATCGCCCATCGAGGAGATGCCGTGGACGATCGTGCAGAAGATCACCGGCGCGATCATCATCTTGATGAGCGCGATGAAGGCGTCGCCCAGCCACTTGAAGGACTTCGCCGTGCCGGGGGCGAAGTAGCCCACCAGCACGCCGAGCAAGATCGCGATCAGCACCTGGATATAGAGGGTCCGATACCACGGCCGGCGGGGCATCGCGGCCGGCATGGGCCGTGCGGCGACAGCATCAGCCATAGGTTCTTGTCTCCTCCCGGGCGTGGCGCTTTGTGCGGCGATCGAACCATAGGCGCCGCGTATCGGCAAACCGGCCGGTAGCTTCCGATCGGCCGGGCGGCGGTGTAGAGCGCCCCGTCGCCGCACGCCGCCGTAGCCGCAGAGGAGCCGAAGATGTCCGATTATGTGATCGATTTGCCGCCTCAAGCCGTCCTGCCCGTGGACGGCGGCGGGCTGTTCCCGGTGCGGCGGATCTTTTGCGTCGGGCGAAACTATGCCGCCCATACGCGGGAGATGGGCGGCGATCCGGACCGCGAGCTGCCGTTCTTCTTCACCAAGCCCGCCGACGCGGTGCTGACCGGCGGGGCCGAGATGCCCTATCCGCCGGGCACGTCCGACCTGCACCACGAGATGGAGATGGTGGTCGCACTGGGGCGGGGCGGCGTGGAGATCGCCGAGGACCGGGCGCTGGAGTGCGTGTTCGGCTACGCCGCGGGGCTGGACATGACGCGGCGCGACCTGCAGGCGCAGGCGAAGAAGGAGGGCAAGCCCTGGGACATGGGCAAGGGCTTCGACCACTCCGCGCCCGTGGGCCTGCTGGTGCCCGCGCTGCGCTGCGGCCACCCCGCGCGCGGGCGCATCGTGCTGACGGTCAACGGCGAGGTGCGGCAGGACAGCGACCTGTCGCACATGATCTGGTCAGTGCCGGAGATGATCGCGTTCCTGTCGCGGCTGGTGGCGCTGGCACCCGGCGACCTGATCTTCAGCGGGACGCCGGAAGGCGTTGCCGCGGTGCAGCGCGGCGACCTGCTGGAAGGCAGCGTCGAGGGCGTGGGCTCGGTGCAGACCCGGATCGTCTGAGACACTCCGTGCGGATCGCCACCTGGAACATCAACTCGCTGCGGCTGCGCGCGCCGCTGCTGAAGAAGCTCATCGCCGCGCTCGACCCCGACGTCATCTGCCTGCAGGAGACGAAGGTACCCGACGAGCTGTTTCCGGCCGACGTGCCGGCCGCACTCGGGTATCCGGGCACGGCGTTCCGCGGGATGAAGGGCTACAACGGCGTGGCGATCCTGTCGCGCACGCCGGTCAAGGTCGTCCGCACGGCGCCGGACTGGTGCGGGCGCGGCGACTGCCGCCACCTGAATGTGCGCATCGACGCCAAGGGCGGGCCGGTGGAGCTGCACGACTTCTACGTGCCGGCGGGCGGCGACATTCCGGACCGCGAGCAGAACGTGAAGTTCGGCCACAAGCTCGATTTCGTCGACGAGGCGCGCGCGTGGTTCGGCAAGCGGAAGAAACTCGCGCGCACGATCGTCGTCGGCGACCTGAACATCGCGCCGATGGAGAACGACGTCTGGAGCCACCGCCAGCTGCTGAACGTGGTGAGCCATACGCCGCCAGAGACGGAGCGGCTGGATGCGTGGCTGGCGACCGGGTTCGTGGACGCGGTGCGCCACTTCGTGCCGCCGAGCGAGAAGCTGTTCACGTGGTGGAGCTACCGCAACCAGGACTGGCGCAAGTCCGACCGCGGGCGGCGGCTCGATCATATCTGGGTGACGCCCGACTTGCGTGGTAAGCTGCGATCCCACGCGGTCCTGAAGGACGCGCGGGACTGGCAGCAGGGCAGCGACCATGTGCCGGTGGCCGTGGAGCTGGCGATCTGACATCTGTGAGGTGACACGATGAGCACGGACGCTCCCGCCGCGGACGCCGGCCATGCTGCCGGCCAACCCGGGCATACGCTCAAGCAGCGTGCGGCCGAGGAGGCGCGGCGGTTCTTCGCGATGTTCGTCTATCTCTGGATCCTGTTCGGGCTGTTCTCGCTGCACCAGCGGATCATCCTGCGGCAGGAGGGCATCGGCCTGACGTCGCAGGGCTTTGCCTTCGTCAACGCGCTGGTGCTGGCGAAGGTGATGCTGGTGGCCGAGGACCTGAACCTGTCGCGCTGGCTGCGCAACCGGCCGCTGATCTATCCGATCGTGTCCGACGCGCTGATCTTCACGCTCCTGTTCCTCGTCGTCCACGTGCTGGAGGAGGTGATCGTCGGACACTTCCGCGGCGAGAGCCTGGCGGCCAGCGTCCCGGTGATCGGCGGCGGCGGCATCGTCGGGCTGCTGTGCGTGTCGGTGATCCTGTTCTTCACCCTGATACCTTACCTCGCGTTCAGCCACGTTAATCGCGCGCTCGGCGCGGGCCATCTGCGCGCGCTGCTGTTCGGAACTGCCGCCGGACGGCGATGAGGAGGCGTCCTCGCGCCCGTCACGAGGCGATCGTGAACGGCAGCTCGGCGGTCGCGCTCCGCGGGCCAGTGACGTCGCGCAACGTGTAGACGAGGATGTAGTCGGTCGGCGGCGCGCCGCTGACGTTCAGCGTCAGCGTGATCGTGTACTCCAGGTTGCGCGCGTGGCTCTGCTGCACCAGATGGCCGAAATCCTTGCGTTCGCCGACCACCTTGTCGGTGCTTTTCAGCTTGATGGCGAAATCGACGTCGAAGCCGAACGTGTACAGGTCCGGCCCGACCTGCAGCCAGCCATAGGCGACCGGCTCGAGATAGGCGATCAGCGGCTCGCCGGCCTTGAAGACGTTGTCGGGGCGCGGATCGTATTCGCCGTAACCGGACGCCTTCTCGGTGACGAACATGGCGCGGCGGATCGTCAGCGGGGTTTTCTGCCAGACCTCGATGACGGCCTTCTCGCGCGCGTCGATATCCTGCACCGTCTGCGCGCGCGCGCCGCCGGGGAACGCCCCGGCGGGCAGCGCCGTCGCGACCGGCATGACGCGCAAGAGGCTTCGGCGATCCAGGCTGTAGGACATCCGCGAACCCTCCCTGCGGGCCCGGGGATGACGATCTTCGTCCAACCGTGCGGCGGCAAAGGATCGTGGCCGGGCCGGCCTTCGCCGGCAGGCTAGCACACGAAAGCGCTCGCGCGGTCAGCCCTCGCGCCGCAGTTCCGCGAACGCGTCCGGCGCCGCCGAGAACGCGATCGCCATCAGAAGCTCCGACAGCCAACTGAAACGCATTTGTCGCATCGGATCGGTCCCCTCGGGTCCCGGCGCCTGCCTCGGCGCCTGTTGCCCCGCTACGCACGAGTGCCCCGATCCGGATGCGGCTGGCTGCGAACGGCGTCACACCCGATCCGCTGCATCCGCCGTCCGGGTCGGTCCGTAGGGGGGACGTGCGCCGGGACAGGCGCCCCACAGAAGGACCAGGACATATGACCAAGACCCGCTCGTTCGCCCTGCTCGCCGCCGTAGCCCTGCCGCTCGCTTTGTCGGCCGGACCCGTCGCGTTCGCGCAGATGCAGTCGGAACACACCGTGATGGTCGGCGGCGCGCCGATGTATCCGTCGAAGAACATCATCCAGAACGCCGTCAGCTCGAAGGACCACACCACGCTCGTCGCCGCCGTGCAGGCGGCCGGGCTGGTGGACACGCTGCAAGGCCCGGGCCCGTTCACCGTCTTCGCGCCGACCAACGAGGCGTTCGACAAGCTGCCGCCCGGCACGGTCGCCAGTCTCGTCAAGCCCGAGAACAAGGCGACGCTGGTCAAGATCCTGACCTACCACGTCGTCGCCGGCCGGCTGACCGCCGCCGACCTGATGCGGATGGTGCGCGAGGGCGGCGGCAAGGCGAGCCTGACGACGGTGCAGGGCGAGACCCTGACCGTCTCGCAGGACGGCAACAAGCTGTACGTCGCCGGCGCGCAGAGCGGCGTGGGCCAGATCACGATCCCCGACGTGATTCAGTCCAACGGCGTGATCCAGGTGGTCAGCTCGGTGCTGCTTCCGAACTGATCGTGCCGAACTGATCGCGAGAGACGGCCGGCGGCACGGGCCGCCGGCCGACCTTCGAGCCCAGGAGCGACGCGGATGGCAACGCAGACGATCCGCCGGCACAGCGTGCTGGTGCGTCTGACGCACTGGATCAACGTGCTATGCTTCACCCTGCTGGTGATGAGCGGCATGCAGATCTTCAACGCGCATCCCGCGCTCGATGTCGGCTCGACGTCCGACTTCGCGCATCCGCTGGTCGATCTGGGCGACGGGTTCCCGCACTGGCTGACGCTGCCTGGCTACCAGGACCTGGCGCTGGGCCGTCGCTGGCACTTCTTTCTCGCCTGGCTGTTCGTGCTCAACGGACTGGCCTACCTGCTCGTCGGCCTGATCGGCCGGCATGTGCGCCGCGACCTGGTGCCGACCGTCGCCGAGCTGCGCTCGCTGCCGCACGAGATCGCCGAGCACGCCCGCCTGCGCTTCCCGGCCGGCGAGGCGGCGCGGCGTTACAACGTGCTGCAGCAGCTGACCTATCTGGTGGTCATCTTGGTGCTGCTGCCGCTGATGCTGGCGACGGGCCTGACCATGTCCCCCGGCATGGACGCAGCGTTCCCGTGGCTGCCCGAGCTGTTCGGCGGAAGGCAGACCGCGCGCACCATCCATTTCGCGTCGGCCTCGCTGCTGGTGCTGTTCACCGTCGTGCACCTCGCGATGGTCGTGCTCTCCGGTTTCTTCAACAACCTGCGCAGCATGGTCACCGGCCGCTACGTGCTGCCGCCCGAGCGCGTGTCACGGGAACGGCTGACGCGGGAGCGCGTGTCGTGACGATCCTGCGTCGCCGTCTGCTGACCGGCGCGCTGGGCGGCGGTGCGTTGCTGACGCTGGCGGGTTGCGACAGCGTGTCGGACTCCCCGGAGGTGCAGGACGTGCTCGGCCGCGTCGAAGGCCTGGACCGCTGGCTGCAACGCCGGCTGCAGGGCCGCGACGCGCTCGCCCGCGAGTTCACCGCGGCCGACATCAGCCGCGAGTTCCGCGCCAACGGCTCCACCTCGGTCGACGATCCGGACTACCAGCGTCTGGCCGAGGGCGGATTCGCGGACTGGCGCCTGACGGTGGACGGCCTGGTGCAGCGGCCGCTGTCGCTCTCGCTCGCGGAGCTGCGCGCGATGCCGTCGCGCACGCAGATCACCCGCCACGACTGC
>DATEQV010000286.1:0-2928 GCA_035272265.1 Acidisphaera sp.
CCTGTCGGAGTTAAGCACAAACCACGAACAAATCGGAGATTTCTTTCGATACTTCGCGGTTCTGCACAACAAGAGAATCCGCCGGTGGCCGTTGGCGACATATTCATCCGCAAAACTGCTAACTCCGACAGGCTGCTAGCCGGGCGGCAGGCCGTCGAGTGTCGCGCGCGCCTCGGCCGCGTCGGCGGCGATCTGGGCGCGCAGGGCGTCGAGGCCGGGGAACCTGCGCTCCTCGCGCAGGAAGGCGTGCAGCGCGACCGCGATTTCCTGGCCGTAGAGATCGGCGTCGAAGTCGAACAGGTGGACCTCCAGCCTCGTCTCTGTGCCCGCCGTCACCGTCGGGCGGCGGCCGACATTGGCCACGCCGCGATGCGTCGCCCCGTCCGGCAGGCGGGCGGTGACGGCATAGACGCCGCGCGCCGGCTCGAGGTGGCGGCCGAGCAGGACGTTGGCGGTGGGGAAGCCGATGGTGCGGCCGCGGGCGTCGCCGTGCTCGACGACGCCGCGGATCGTCCAGGCCCGGCCGAGCAGCGGGGTCGCGTGCTCCGGATAGCCGTCCTGCAGGAAGCGGCGGATGCGGCTGGACGAGATCGGCCCGCTCGCGTCGGCCAGCGCCGGAACCAGCGTCAGGCCGATGCCGAGCTGCTCGGCGCGGGCGGCGAGGAACGCGGTGTCGCCGCCGCGGCGGTGGCCGAAGGCGAAATCCTGGCCGCAGGCGAGCTGCCGGGCGCCGATCCCCTGGTGCAGCACCTCGGACACGAAGGCCTCGGCGGTCAGGTGGCTGAAGTCGGAGTCGAAGCGGAGTTCGTAGAGGATCTCGACGCCGAGGGCTTCGAGGGCGGCGGCGCGCTCGGCCGACAACGTCAGGCGGAACGGCGGGTCGTCGGGGCGGAAGACCTCGCGGGGGTGCGGCTCGAAGCTCAGCACCGCGCGGGGCGCGTCGGGGCGGCCGGAGTGGGCGGCGCGGATGACCGCGGCGTGGCCGAGATGGACGCCGTCGAAATTGCCCATCGCGACGGCCGCGCCGCGCGCGTCGGCCGGCAGGCCGCGCCAGTCGTGGAAGATGCGCATCCGGGCCGCATCGCACGGCGGCCGGGCGGCAGGCAACTCAGGCGGGGGCGAGGGCGGCGGCCCGGCGGCTGACATGCACGATGATCGCCGCGTGGAAGGCGAGCGAGACGGCGAGCCCCACCACGTGGGCCGGCACGCCGGCCGGGATGCTCCACAGCGTCACCAGCGACAGCGGGAGGAACACCACCACGCCGGTTGCGAGGCCCGGGTTGTAGCCGGGCTGACGCGCCATGCTGCCGATGTGGGCGACGGCGTTGACCAGCATGAGGTAGGGCGCCGCCAGCCCCCATTGCGGGCCGGCGAGCCACGCCGCGTACAGGGCGGCGAGGTTCACGCCCCACACACCGGGCAGGTTGATCCACAGCACCCCGCCGACCGTCAGCGCCTCGCGTCCGCCGAACATCCGCTCGTTGACCCAGCGGCGGAAGCGGTCGCCGGTGTGCTCCTCGATCTGGTGCAGCATGTAGCCCGGCCCGGCCAGGTAGATCAGCAGCACGCCCAGACCGCCCCACGCCGCGACCAGAGGGGCTACGGCGAGCAGCGCGCCGGCCATGAACAGCGCTCCGATCACCCAGTGCGTCGCGAGCCAGTCCTTCATGCACGGCTCCACAGATTGACGGCGTGCGCCGCGGCCTCGGCGACGGTGTCGAACCACAGGTCGGGCACCGCGGCATCGGGCCTCGTGTCCACGCAGGCGTGCCCGGTGCGCACCGCCCAGCCCGGAATGCCGAAGGCGTGCGCGGCGGCGATATCCCGTGTCGAGTCGCCCACCAGGGCGGCCCGCGTCGGGTCGACCGGCAGGATCGCGGCGGCCTGCCGCAGCAGCCCGTCACGCGGCTTGCGACAGTCGCAGTCGACGATGAAATACCGGTTAGCGCCGAGCGGCGCGGGCGGCGGCAGATGCGGGCAGTAGAACAGGCCGTCCAGCCGTCCGCCGCCCTCGCCGATCAACGCCATCAGCCGGTCGAGGATGACGCGCAGCTCCGCCTCGGTGATCCGGCCGCGCGCGACCTGGGCGCGGTTGGTGACGGCGACGGCGAGGATGCCGGCGCGGTTCAGCCCGGCCACCGCCTCCGCCGCCCCCGGCAGCAGGCGCAGCGCGGCCGGGTCGGTGATGCCGTCCGGGCCGCCGTCGTCGTTCAGCACGCCGTCGCAATCCAGGAACAGCGCGGGCGCGAGCGGCACGAGGGTCAGCGGCCGGTGCAGATGAAGCTCGGGTTCTCCCACCCTGGCTTGGCGTAGCGGAACGGCGCGCCCTCCACCGTGCGGACGTGGCCGCCGGCGGCTTCCAGCACCGCCTGCGGCGCGGCGGTGTCCCACTCCATGGTGCGGCCGAAGCGCGGGTAGAGGTCGGCGAGCCCCTCGGCGAGGCGGCAGAACTTCAGGCTCGAGCCGTAATTGGCGAGCGAGGCGATCTTCCGCTCGCCCAGATAGGCCAGCAGCCTGGGGTCGTTGCCCGAATGCCGGCTGGCGACGACCGTCAGGCCGTCGGATGGGGGCGTTCGGGCGGTGATCGGGCGCTCGCCGGCGGTGTCGCGGCGCCAGGCGCCGCGGCCGACGATGCCGCCGAACAGCTCGCCCAGCGCCGGCGCGCCGACGACACCGAGCACCGCCCGCCCGTCGCGCACCAGGCCGATGTTGACGGTGAACTCGTCGCGTCCGGCGGCGAACTCGCGCGTCCCGTCGAGCGGATCGACCAGCCAGAATTCCCGCGTCGCGGCCTGCTCGCGGCCCCCCGCGACTTCCTCTTCGGCGATGACGGGGATGTCGGGGCGGGCGGCGCGCAGGCCCTCGGCGATGATCGTCTCGGCGGCGTGGTCGGCGGCGGTGACGGGCGAGGCGTCGGCCTTGCGGACC
>DATEQV010000287.1:0-9367 GCA_035272265.1 Acidisphaera sp.
ATCACCGAGTTCGGCAAGCCGCCGACCGAGCCCAACCTTCGCGTCGTCATCGAGCAGATCGAGATGCTCGACAAACCCGTCGTCGCCGCGATTCGCGGCGTCGCCCTGGGCGGCGGGCTGGAGCTGGCGCTCGGCTGCCACTACCGCGTCGCCTGGAAGGGCGCGCGGCTCGGCCTGCCGGAGGTGAAGCTCGGGCTGCTGCCGGGTGCCGGCGGCACGCAGCGCCTGCCCCGCATCATGGGGCCGGAACAGGCGCTGCAGGTCATACTGACCGGTAACTTCCTGTCCGCCGAGGAAGCCGCCGCGGACGGGCTGGTCGATCAGCTCGTCGAGGGCGAGGGTGCGGCGTCCGCGATCGCGTTCGCCCGCGACGTGCTGGCGCGCAACCTGCCGCTGAAGAAGGTGCGCGAGCGCGACGACAAGCTGATCGCCGCGCGCGCCGACACCGGCATCATCGAGCGCGCCGCCGCCGCGCTGCTCAAGCGCTCGCGCGGTGCGATGGCACCGAAATACTGCGTCGCCGCCGTGCGCGCCGCCGTGATGCTGCCGTTCGACGAGGGCATGAAGGAGGAGCGGCGGCTGTTCACCGAGCTGCTGAACAGCGACGAGAGCCGCGCCCAGCGCCACCTGTTCTTCGCCGAGCGCGAAGCGGCGAAGGTGCCCGACATGCCCGCCGACACCAAGCCCGTGCGCGTCGCCAAGGCGGCGGTGCTCGGCGCCGGCACGATGGGCGGCGGGATCGCGATGAACTTCGCCAATGTCGGCATCCCGGTCACGATCTACGAGCCGGAGCAGACGCCGCTCGATCGCGGCCTGGACCGGGTGCGCAAGAACTACGAGGTCGCCGTCAGCCGCGGCAGCCTGGCGGCGGGCGAACCCGACAAGCGGATGGCGCTGATCACCGGCACCACCGACTTCAACGCCATCGCCGAGGCCGACCTGGTCATCGAGGCCGTGTTCGAGGACATGGACCTCAAGAAGCGCATCTTCGCCGACCTCGACCGCACGGCGAAGCCGGGCGCGGTGCTGGCGTCGAACACCTCGACGCTCGACATCGACGAGATCGCCGCGGTGACGAAGCGCCCCGAGGCGGTGCTGGGCATGCACTTCTTCAGCCCCGCCAACGTGATGCGGCTGCTGGAGATCGTGCGCGCCAAGCGCAGCTCGATGGAGGCGATCGCGACCGCGCTCGACGTCGGCCGCCGCATCGGCAAGGTGTGCGCGGTCGTCGGCGTGTGCGACGGCTTCGTCGGCAACCGCATGCTGGCGAGCCGCACGATGCAGACCGAACGCCTGCTGCTGGAAGGCGCGCTGCCGGAGCAGATCGACGCCGTCGTCACCGCCTTCGGCTTCCCGATGGGGCCGTGCGCGATGGGCGACCTCGCCGGCCTCGATGTCGGCTACCGCATCCGCCAGCACCGCGGCGTCAAGGCGCCGGTGTCCGACGCGATCGTCGAAGCCGGCCGTCTCGGCCAGAAGACCGGCGCCGGCTACTACAAATACGGCGCCGACGGCCGCACGCCCCAGCCCGACCCGGACGTCGAACGCATCATTGTCGCCGCATCCGAAGCGGCGCAGATCAAGCGCCGGCAAATTCCCGATGACGAGATCCTCGAGCGCATGATCTACCCGATGGTCAACGAGGCCGCGCGCATCCTGGAGGAAGGCATCGCGGTGCGCGCGAGCGACATCGACATCATCTGGGCCAACGGCTACGGCTGGCCGGTGCATCGCGGCGGCCCGATGTTCTACGCCGACCTTGTCGGCCTGCCGACCATCCGCGACCGCCTGTCGCACTACGCGTCCACGCAGCACGACGACCGCCTGCAACCCGCCGACCTGCTGCGCCGCCTGGCGCAGGAAGGCCGCGGATTCCTCTCGCTCGGTGTCAAGGAGGCCGCACGATGAGCCTCCGTCCGTTCGCCTGGGAAAAGCAGTATCCGTCGAACGTCTCCTGGGACCTCGACATCCCCCGCGAGACGCTGCCGGAGTTCCTCGAGCGCTGCGTCACCGACTTCGCCGACCGCACGCTGTTCGAGTTCCGAGGCCGCAAGATCAGCTACGCGGAGTTCGGCGAGATGGTCGACGCCGCCGCCGCCTGCCTGCAGCAGCTTGGCGTCGGTCACGGCGTGTCGGTGGCGCTCTATCTGCCGAACACGCCGTGGCATCCGATCAGCTTCTTCGGCGTGCTGAAGGCCGGCGGGCGCGTCGTGCATCTCAGCCCGCTCGACCCGCCGCGCGTGCTCGCCAAGAAGATGGCCGACGGCGATGCGCGCATCCTGATCGCGACCAACCTGCCGCCGCTGTTCGCCAGCGCGATGACGCTGCTGAGCGAGGGTGCCGCCGAACGGCTGGTGGTCGGCGACGACGACGTCTGGGGCCCGTCGGGTGTCGCGCAACACGTCCCCGACGATCCGCGCATCACCCACTGCACGAACGCGCGGCGCGAGGCGGCCGGGCCGTTCCCGTCGCTCACGCCGGACGACGTGGCACTGCTGCAATACACCGGCGGCACCACCGGCTTCCCCAAGGCGGCGATGCTGACGCACGGCAACCTGCTCGCCGCGGTGCGGATCTACGAGTCCTGGGACACCCCGTCCTTCGAGCCGCTCAACAAGGACGACCGCGTCATCGGCGTGCTGCCGTTCTTCCATATCTACGCGCTGACGGTGGTCCTGCTGCGCACCATGTCGGCAGGTGCCACGATCCTGCTGCAGCCGCGCTTCGACGTGGAAGCCACGTTGCGCGACATCGAGGTCGGCAAGGCCACCTGCTTCCCCGGCGTGCCGACGATGTGGATCGCGCTGGTCAACCTGCCCGGCATCGAAAAGCGCGACCTCTCGTCGCTGCGCTTCGCCGGCTCGGGCGGCGCGCCGCTGCCGTCCGAAGTGCGGCAGAAGTTCAACCAGCTCACCGGGCTGCGCCTCGGCGGCGGCTGGGGCATGACCGAAACCGCGCCCGCCGGCACGCTGATGGACGCCGAGCGCGAATACGCCCACGGCGCGATCGGCATTCCGCTGCCGCGCATCGAGATGGACATCGTCGCCCTGGACGATCCGCGGAACGTGCTGCCGCCCGGCGAGGTGGGCGAGATCCGCGTGAAGGGGCCGAACGTCTTCGTCGGCTACTGGAAGCGGGCGGAGGAAACCGAGCGCGCCTATGTCGACGGCTTCTTCCTCACCGGCGACATGGGCTACATGGACGCCGACGGCGACTTCTACATCGTCGACCGCAAGAAGGACATGATCATCAGCGGCGGGTTCAACGTCTATCCGAGCGTGATCGAGGAAGCGGTCTACGAGCACCCGGACGTCGCCGAGGCGATCGTCATCGGCGTGCCCGACCAGTATCGCGGCCAGGCGGCCAAGGTGTTCGTGGCGCTCAAGCCGGGTGCCGCGGCGATGGACATCGACACCCTGCGCAACTTCCTCGGCGACAAGCTCGGCAAGCACGAGATGCCGGTCGCGATCGAAACCCGCGAGGCGCTGCCCAGGACGCCGGTGGGCAAACTGTCGCGCAAGGAACTGGTGGACGAGGAACTGGCCAAGGCGACATCCGCTTAGGCCAAGCGCGACCCGGAGAGCATTGATGGACCTGACCTTCACGCCCGAGGAACTCGCCTTCCGCGAGGAGGCGCGCCGGTTCTTCACCACCGAGGTGCCCGCGCGCATCCGCGACAAGGTCGCGATGGGCGAGCACCCGAGCAAGGACGACATCGTCACCAGCCAGCGCATCCTGAACGCTCGCGGCTGGGCCGTGCCGCACTGGCCGAAGGAGTGGGGCGGCCAGGAGTGGTCGCCGGTGCAGACCTACATCTACCAGGACGAGATGCAGCAGGCCAACGTGCCCTCGCCGCTGCCGTTCAACGTCTCGATGGTCGGCCCGGTGATCGCGCAGTTCGGCAACGAGCACCAGAAGCGCCACTTCCTGCCGCGCGCGGCGAACATCGATGACTGGTGGTGTCAGGGCTTCAGCGAGCCGGGCGCGGGCTCCGACCTCGCCGGCCTGCGCACGACCGCCGTCCGCAAAGGCGACACATACATCGTCAACGGCCAGAAGACCTGGACCACGCTCGGCCAGTACGCCGACTGGATCTTCAACCTCGTGCGCACCGACCCGTCGGCGAAGAAGCAGGAGGGCATCAGCTTCCTGCTGATCGACATGAAGACCAAGGGCATCACCGTGCGCCCGATCCAGACCATCGACGGCGGCCACGAGGTCAACGAAGTCTTCTTCGACGACGTCGAGGTGCCGGCCGAGAATCTCGTCGGCGAGGAGAACAAGGGCTGGGACTACGCCAAGTTCCTGCTCGGCAACGAGCGCACGGGCATTGCACGCGTGGGCATCAGTAAGGCCCGTGTGGCGCGCATCAAGCAGCTCGCGTCGCAGGAGATGCTGGGCGAGCGCCCGCTGATCGAGGACCGGCATTTCCGCGAAAAGCTCGCCGAGGTCGAGGTGGAGCTGAAGGCGCTGGAGATGACGCAGCTGCGCGTGGTGTCCGACGAAAGGAAGCACGGCCGCAAGGGCAAGCCGAACCCGGCGTCGTCGATCCTGAAGATCAAGGGCAGCGAGATCCAGCAGCGGCTGACCGAGCTGGTGATGGACGTCGCCGGCCCGTACGTCTCGCCCTGGCTGCTGCACGAGGCGGGCAGCAACGAGCCGCCCGTCGGTCCCGAGTGGGCGGCCGAGGCGGCGCCAGTTTACTTCAACTACCGCAAGGTCTCGATCTACGGCGGCACCAACGAGATCCAGCGCAACATCATTGCGAAGGCGATATTGGGGTTCTAGGCACCCGGGGGCACGACGAGGAGGCCGCCGGCCGCACTCCTCGTCATGGTCCGCGCAGGCGGACCATCCACGCCTTCCTTTCGCGCGGCCGGCAAAGGCGTGGATGGCCCGCCTTCGCGGGCCATGACGGAAAACAGCCTGTCGCGAGGCGCACGCGTCCGCGCCGGTGCTGCGGCACACAGGGGACTCGACGGCATGGACTTCGACTACACCGACGAACAACGCCTGCTGAAGGACAGCGTCGATCGCCTGATCGCCGACCGCTACGGCTTCGAGCAGCGCAAGAAATACATCGCCGACGACGCCGGCTTCTCGCGCGAACTGTGGGCGCAGTACGCCGAGCTCGGCCTGCTCGGCCTGCCGTTCCCGGAAGAGTACGGCGGCTTCGGCGGCGGCGCGGTGGAAACCGCCATCGTGATGGAAGCCTTCGGGCGGGGGCTCGTCATCGAGCCCTACCTCGCCACCGTGCTGCTCGGCGGCGCGCTGGTGCTCGCTGCCGGTACGCCGGAGCAGAAGCAGGACATCCTGCCGCGCGTCGCCGACGGCCGCACGCTGCTCGCCTTCGCGCACCACGAGCGCCACGCCCGCTACGACCTCGCCGACGTCACCACGCACGCACGCGAACACGCCGGCGCCTGGCGCATCGACGGCGAGAAGTCGCTGGTGCTGCACGGCGACGCCGCCGACACGCTGATCGTGCCCGCCCGCATCGCCGGCAACCGCCGCGACCGCGGCGGCGTCGCCCTGTTCCTGGTCGACAAGAACGCCACGCGCCTCACCCCGCGCTTCTATCGCACCCAGGACAACATGCGCGCGGCCGAAATCCACTTGCAGGGCACGCCGGCAACCCCGCTCGGCACCGCCACCGGGAGCGCGTTCGCGATCATCGAGCGCGTCGTCGACCGCGCCACCGCCGCCCTGTGCGCCGAGGCCATCGGCGCGATGGAGGCGCTGCACGCGATGACGGTCGACTACCTCAAGACGCGCAAGCAGTTCGGCCGCCCGATCGGCGACTTCCAGGTGCTGCAGCACCGCGCCGTCGACATGTTCACCGCGCTCGAACAGGCGCGCAGCATGGCGCTGTTCGCCGCCGTGATGGCCGAGGACGACAACGCCGAGGAGCGCACCCGCGCCATCGCCGCGGCGAAGGTGCAGATCGGCCGCTCGGCACGCCATGTCGGGCAAGAGGCGATCCAGCTGCACGGGGGCATTGCGATGACGATGGAATACGCCGCCGGCCACTACTTCAAGCGGCTGACGATGATCGACAAGACGTTCGGCGACGCCGACTGGCACATCGCCCGCCTCGCCGCCGCGGGCGGCCTGTTCGCCCCGAAGGCGGCCTGAGATGGCCGGGTTCGACCGCCGCACCGGCGATCTGGGCAACATCGTCGAGCTCGGGCACGTGAATCTCACCGTGCCCGACCAGGGTCTGGCCACCGACTTCTACATCTCCGCGCTCGGCCTGACGCGCGACCCCTACATGATGACCGGCACCGACAACATGTGGGCCAATGCTGGACGCACGCAGTTCCACCTGCCGACGCGCGACCCCGCGCAGGTGCTGCGCGGCACCGTCGGCCTCATCGTGCCCGATGTCGGCAAGCTCAAGGAGCGCCTCGCCCGCGCGCCCCAAAGCCTGCACGGTACCAAGTTCGCCTTCGCCGTCGAGGAGGGCACGCTGGTGGTCACCTGCCCCTGGGGCAACCGCATCCGTTGCCATCAGGCCACGACCGAAGGCCCGCCGCTCGGCATCAGCTACGTCGAGTTCGACGTCCCCGCCGGCGCCTGCGCCGGCATCGGCGCGTTCTATCGCGACGTCATCGGCGCCCGCGTCGTGGCCGACGCCACCGACGACCTCGTCAGCGTCGAAGCCGGCGACGGGCAGCACCTGATCTTTGTCGAGATCGACGCGCCCGTGCCGGACTACGACGGCCACCACGTGCAGATCACCGTCGCCGACTTCTCCGGGCCGCACGCGCGGCTGGAGGAGCGCGGCCTGATCACGCGCGAGGACGACCCCAACCAGTACCGCTTCATCGACATCGTCGACCCGCGCGACGGGCGGGTGCTGTTCGGCGTGGAGCACGAGGTCCGCTCCATGCGCCACCCGCAGTACGCCCGGGCGCTGGTGAACCGGAACCCCGACCAGACCAACCGCGCCTACCGCCGCGGGGCCGACGCGCTCGCCGTCTGACCCCAGGTCTCCGAAAGGGACCAGGCCCCTTCGGCGGCCACCCTGCCCCACGATCTTCACTTGCGCGTGTAACGGGCGCAGGCTCGGATGCTCTATCGCCCAGCCGGTGGCCATATACCGGTGCGGCGCCTCCTGCCGCGGCCGCCCCCCGACCGAAAGGTGAGCGATGAGCCAGGATATCGACCTGCTCTGCATCAACACCATCCGCACCCTGGCGATGGATGCGGTGCAAAAGGCCAACTCCGGCCACCCCGGCACACCCATGGGCCTCGCCCCCGCCGCCTACACGCTGTGGCAGGAGCAGCTCCGCTTCGATCCGGCCGATCCGATCTGGCCCAACCGCGACCGCTTCGTGCTGTCGAACGGGCATGCGTCGATGCTGCTCTATTCGCTGCTGCACCTGACCAACACGCAGGCGGTCGATCCCGAGTACCAGCCGGCGGGCCGCGCGTCGGTCACGCTCGACGACATCAAGAAGTTCCGCCAGCTCGACAGCGCCTGCCCCGGCCATCCGGAGTACCACCTGACCTCGGGCGTGGAATGCACCACCGGCCCGCTCGGCCAGGGTGTCGGCATGAGCGTCGGCATGGCGATCGCCGAGAAGTTCCTCGCGTCGCGCTACAACAAGCCGGGCTGCGAGCTGATCGGCTACGACGTCTACGCCATGTGCGGCGACGGCGACATGATGGAGGGCATCTCCAGCGAAGCCGGCTCGCTCGCCGGTCATCTGCAGCTGTCCAACCTGTGCTGGATCTACGACAGCAACGAGATCACCATCGAAGGCTCGACGTCGCTGGCGTTCAGCGAGGATGTCGGCGCGCGCTTCCTCGCCTACGGCTGGCACGTGCTGCGGGTGCGCGACGTCAACGACCGCAACGAGGTCCTCTCCGCGCTAAAGGCGTTCAAGCGCGAAACCGCGCGCCCGACGATGATCATCGTCGACAGCCATATCGGCTACGGCTCGCCGAACCGGCAGGACACCAAGGAGGCCCATGGCGAACCGCTCGGCGAGGAGGAGGTGCGGGCGACCAAGCGGTTCTACGGCTGGCCGGAGGACGCGCAGTTCCTGGTGCCCGACGGGGTGCGCGAGCATTTCGCCCACGGCATCGGTGCGCGCGGGGCGAAGCTGAACGCTGACTGGAAGGCGCTGTTCGACCGTTACGCCGGCGAGCACCCGGACCTCGCGCGCGAGTTCGACACCATGCAGAAGCGCGGCCTGCCGGAGGGCTGGGAGAGCGCGCTTCCAAGCTTCCCCGCCGACGCCAAGGGCATCGCCAGCCGCGACAGCTCCGGCCAGGTGCTGAACGCACTGGCGGCGAAGATTCCGTACCTGCTCGGCGGTGCGGCGGACCTGGCGCCGTCGACCAAGACGAACATGCAGGGCCTCGGCGATTTCGAGGCGACCAGCTACGGCGGCCGGAACTTCCACTTCGGCATCCGCGAGCACGCGATGGGCGCGATCTGCAACGGCATGGCGCTGTCGAAGCTGCGCTCGTTCGGCTCGGGCTTCCTGATCTTCTCCGACTACATGCGCAACCCGATCCGGCTGTCGGCGATCATGGAGATCCCGGTCGTCTGGGTGTTCACGCATGACAGCATCGGCGTCGGCGAGGACGGCCCGACGCACCAGCCGATCGAGCAGATCGCCGGGCTGCGCGGCGTGCCCGGCCTGCACACCATCCGGCCGTGCGACGCCAACGAAGTGGCCGAGGCGTGGCGGCTCGCGCTGCACGAGAAGCACATGCCGACCGCGCTGATCCTGTCACGCCAGGCGCTGCCCACGCTGGACCGCACGAAATATGCATCCGCCGCCGGACTCGCGCGCGGCGCCTACGTGCTGGCCGATCCGCCGGACGGCCGCAAGCCGGAAGTCATCCTGATGGCCACGGGCAGCGAGGTGTCGATGTGCGTCGCCGCCTACGAGGAGCTGACGAAATCCGGCGCCGCCGCTCGCGTGGTGTCGATGCCGTGCTGGGACATCTTCGAGCAGCAGGACGAGGCGTACCGCCGCTCGGTGCTGCCGGACGACGTGCTGGCGCGTGTCGCCGTGGAGCAGGCGGCCACACTCGGCTGGGACCGCTATGCGGGCCTGCACGGCGCGATCATCGGCATGCACACCTTCGGCGCGTCGGCGCCGCTGAAGGCGCTGCTGACGAAGTTCGGCTTCACGCCGGAGAAGATCGTCGAAGCGGCAAAGGCGCAGATCGAGCGGCACCGGAAGACGGATTGATGCCGACGCTACTTGTCATCCCTCACGCAATCCCGTCATTGCGAGGAACCCCGGCGAAGGCCGGGGGACGAAGCAACCCAGGGTCGCGCGGCAGGCGTCGATCACGCGGCCCTGGGTTGCTTCGCTTCGCTCGCAATGACGACGGTGCGGCT
>DATEQV010000288.1:0-11537 GCA_035272265.1 Acidisphaera sp.
GCCGCCCGAAGACGGCGCGAGACTGCCGCTGTGGCGGCGTTCCGCGGTGGCCAGCACGTTGATGGCAGGGTTGGAACTCGCGCGAGATGGCGTCGTCCGGCTGCACCAGGAGGGCGCCTTCGCGGCGATCACGCTGTCCGCACGCGCGGAGCCATCCTGTGATCAGGGTAGCGAGGCGGTGCCCAGGACCTGCCGCACCCGCCAGCGCTTGCCCGCATAGGCGATCGAGGCGTCGGCGCGGAACCGTGATGACATCTCACCCCACGCTGAAGCGCCAAGGGGACCTTACGCCGAAGGCTGAACCCGCAAGGGGACCGTTCAGTGAAATCGACAAGGGATCAAGCCGCTGAAATCGCTTCGGTCGCACTGAAATCGCCAAGGGAGAGCGACAGTCAGCGCGGTCGCGGGTCCGCTTGAACGCGCGGCGGCTGCCATCGCGCGCCTCGACCAGGCCCTGACCGGCCACCCTCTGCGAGCAGCCTTTCTCTACCGGGCCCGCCTCGAGGCGGTGCGGCGACAAGCTGCCGCCGACGGGCAGTCGATCGACCCCTGGCAGTTAGCCGCGGTGCTCGAGGGACTGCGGCTGCGCATGGACGGCGCGCTGCGCATCATCGACCGCGGCATGATCCTCGACGCCGCCCGTCACGCCCTTTGCCTGCATCAATGGATCACCGCACCAGACTTCGATCAGGAAGACGAAGTGCAGTGCGCGGAACGGGTGCTGGCCTCACGCTCGGACAGCTGCAAGCTGCTCGGAGTGGCGTTCAGCGTGCATGCCTGGCTGCACCAGGGTGGTACCCGTCCGCCGATCCGGGCGGCGCTGATCCGCTATTGGACAACACACCGTCTGTTGCGCTCGCCCGTCCCGCTCACTGGGCCACGCGCGCTCAGTGCAGACGTGCCGTTCGAGGCTGATGCCTGGGTTCCGATCTTTCTCGACACCCGTTCCGACGAGGCGGCCGATGGCCTGCAGTTGCTCTTCGATCTGGAGCGCAGCTGGTTCGCCGCCCGCTGCGCTGCCGCCGCCGGCCGGCGCAGCACCTCGCGCGCCGCCGCCGCAATCGACATCCTGGCCGCTGCGCCACTCGCGTCGGCGACCACGCTCGCCGCCGGCCTCGGCATGGCGGTCAAGAACGCGATCGCGCTGCTGGACTCGTTTGCCGAAGCCGGGATCGTCGAGGTAACGCGTCGCTCCAAGCGGCGGCTTTTCGGCTTGGCGGGCGTGGCCCCGCTTCGCGATGAGGTCGCGCCGCCGCGTCGGCCCGAGCCCGGACGCGGACGTGGACGGCCGCCTTTGATCGAGCCGGAAGAGGCGCTGCCAACCCTGCCGCTCCCCGACCGCCCGTTGACGCAAGTCGAGCGCAGGGCGATCGACTAAGCGACCTTGAACACTGGATGGCGCAGGCCAATCGGGTAATCCATGACACCCGCCGAGCGCTCGATTCCTTGGCGCGATGGCGCATACCGATTGCAGCGGACGCCAGCCGCGCCGACATCGAATGTACCCCTGCGACGGGCTAGGGACGGAATGTGGGGCGGGAGATGATGGCGCGCATCGATGACCAGCTCAGCCACACCGCCCCGGCGGAGGCGACGGACGCTCTCGATGCCAGTGTGCGCGACTTTGCACCCGGCGCCGTAAGCGACGCCAAGGCTGTACAGGCTTAGGTGCAGCACATGCTCGCCGACTGAGACTGCGCCGATGCCGCCCGGCCAGCGCCGCTGCCGGGATCAAGCCGGAATCTGTCCGACGATGGTCGTTGCGGCTGAAGATGGTAGGTTGGAGCAACGTCCCGGGATGTTCGGGCCAGCAGGTACAGGATGAGCGAAACACACCGCATTACCATCGATCCTAACCAGTGCGGCGGGCGTCCGTGCCTGCGGCACCTGCGGATTCGCGTGAAGGACGTGCTTGACCTAACTGGCCGCCGGCGCGAGCCGGGAAGAAATTCTGGACGACTATCCGCTGCTCGAAGCTGACGACATCACCGCCGCCCTGGAATACGCCGCTAGGCAAAGCGACCATCCGGTACTCCGCATCGCCTGATGCGCTTCCTGGTCGACGCAACGCGGCCGCGTCGTGGCACCCCCTCTTGGCAGCTCCGAGGGCGCCGCCGGCGCAACAACATCCCGTTGCAATCCCGCATCAATCGTCGCGCGCGGGAAGTCCCGTCGGGCATTCAGCGGAATGTTGAGCGGCAGGGCGGCCGACGGCACACGCGACTTACAAGGAGAACGTCATGACAGACGCGCAATTACCCTCCCAACCCAGCCGTCGCGGGGTGCTCGTCCTCGCGACGGGGCTTCTTGGCACCGCAGCGGTGCGCGCGCGCGCACAAGGCGCGGACTGGAAACCCGGACGGCCGATCAACCTGATCGTGCCCTGGGCCGCGGGCGGCGCGACCGACCAGGTCACGCGCATTTCGGCGTCGGTGCTGGAGAAGCCGCTTGGCCAGACCATCGTCATCATCAACCAGCCCGGCGCATCCGGCGCCATCGGCACCAACAGCGCGCTGAGTGCGGCGCGTGACGGCTACACCTGGACCGCCGGGGCGGTACAGGATCTCGGCGCCTACGAGACCCTCGGCACGGCGAAGACCCGGCTCAGCGATTGGCACCTCTATCTGAGCGTCGCCAACCTGCCGGTGCTCAGTGTCAAGGCTGATGCGCCATACCGGTCGGCCAATGAGTTGATCGCCGCCATGGCGGCGCATCCGGGCAAGATCACCGTTGCCACCGCCGGCGTCACCTCCTCCGGCCACATGGCGATCGACATGCTCGCCAAGGCGGCAAAGGTCACTTACCGCCTCGTCACCTATGACGGCGGCAGCCCGGCGGTGCTCGCCACCGTGTCGGGCGAGGCCGACGCCACCACCCAGCTCGCCACCGAGCAGGCGGACATGATCCGCGGCAAGCTGCTCCGCCCGCTGTGTACCATCAGCGACAAGAAGCTGGAGCTGGACGGCTACGGCACCATTCCGCCGCTGTCGGACACGCTGCCCGGCTTTACCGCACCGGATGGCTATTTCGGGATCTTCATCCCGAACGGCGTGCCCGACGAGGTGATCGCCACCATGGATCGGGTCTGGAGCACGACCATCGCCAACAGCGACCTGCTGCGGAAATTCGCCAACACGCACGGCGCGCTGTTTGCGCCGCTCGAGGAGGCAGCGGCACAGAAGGCAGCCTTCCCGGCGGCGCAGGCCAACGCCTGGATGCTGTTCAACAACGGCCAGGCCAAGGTGTCGCCGGCCAGCGTTGGCATCCCGGCGATTTGACCATGCAGGACCCGCACCGGACCGCACCGGAGAGCGCGGGTCCCTCGCCGGTCTCCACCGCCCAGGCCGACCTGTCGCCGGCGCCGACGTTACCGGCCGATCTGCAGGAAGGCCTGGGCTGGGCCGCGCTGGGTATGGCGATCCTGGTCATGGCGCTGGGAATGGACCGGCTGGCGGACCAGGGCGTTGCACCCTATGCCTCCCCGGGACTGGTGCCGGGTCTGCTCGGCGCTATCATGCTGCTGTTCGGCTGCCTGCTGACACTGCGCGTCTGGCGCGCCGGACGGGCGACCGAGCGAACCGCCAAGGGGAGCATCCAGGGCACGGGCGCCGACGGCCCGCGCGTGGCCCCGGTGCGGCGCCGGGCCGACCTGCGGCCGGGTCGGCTGGCGTTGGTGATAGGGCTGTGCCTCACGTTCGATATCGTGCTGGTCGGGCATGGCCTGCCCTTCTGGGTCGCGGCTAGCGTGTTTGTTTCGGTGTCGATCCTGGTCCTGCAACACCCGGAGCGGCAGGCTGCCGGACGGCGGACCGATGCGCGCGCGGTCATCGTCGCCGCGCTTTCCGGTCTAGGGGCCGGCGCCATCGCCACCCTGGTGTTCCAACGCCTCTTCCTCGTCCACCTGCCCTGAGCGCCGGAGGGTTTTATGCTCGCCGGCCTTGCCGACCTTGGCCACGCCTACCTGGCCATTCTGAACCCGGCCTCGCTGCTTTTTGGCCTCGGCGGGGCGCTGACCGGCATCATCGTCGGCTGTCTGCCCGGGCTGTCGGCAACGCTGTGCATTGCGCTGCTGACCACGCTGACGGTGAAGCTGCAGGCCAACGACGCCATCCTGATCCTGGTCTGCTCCTATGTCGGCACGCTGTATGGCGGGTCGCGCTCGGCGATCCTGCTGAACATTCCGGGCACCGCCGCCAACGCCGCATCCTGTGCCGACGGCCATGCGCTGGCGCTGCGCGGCGAGGCCGGCCGCGCGATCGGCATCGCAACCTCGGGGGCGTTCAGCGGCGTGCTGTTCGGCGTGCTGTGCCTGGCTACCCTCACCCCGGTGCTGGCGCGCGTCGCCCTGTCCTTCGGATCGTACGAGTTCTTCTGGCTGGCGCTGTTCGGCGTCACGATGTCTGGCCGCATCGTCGGCGACGACCCGCTGAAGGGCTGGTTGATGGGCCTGCTTGGTCTGTTCGTCGCCCAGATCGGCCAGGACGGGCTGTACGCGCACGACCGCTTCACCTTCGGCTTGGAGCAATTGTCGGGCGGCATCGCACTGATCCCGGCCTTGATCGGTGCCTTCGGCTTCTCCGAAATCCTGACCACGCTGGCCGATCCCGCCGCCGGGGCGAAGGTGGAGCTGCGGGACTCGGTGCTGCCGCGCTTTCGCGAAGTGGTGCAGTATTGGCAGACATCGCTGCGGTCCGGCGCGGTCGGGGTGCTGACGGGGTTGCTGCCCGGCGTCGGCGAGGATGCCGGCGCCTGGATGGCCTACGGCGCAGCGCGCCTATTCAGCCGCGAACGGGAGCAGTTCGGCCGCGGCTCGATCGATGGGCTGATGGCGGCGGAAACCGGCGACATGGCCTCGATTCCCGGGCACCTCATCCCGTGCCTCGCGCTCGGCGTACCGGGCTCGGCGCCATCGGCGGTGCTGATGGCGGCGATGATCATCCACGGCATTCAGCCGGGACCGATGCTGATGATCCAGCACCACCAGTTCATCTTCGACGTGGTGGCGATGACCTCGCTGGCGATGTGCAGCATCCTGGTGTTCGGGCTGTTCCTGGTGCGACCGCTGCTACACGTGCTGCGGGTGCCGCGCAGCGTGCTGATGCCGATCATCTTTCTGCTCTGCACCATCGGCACCTACGCCAATGCGTCGCGCCTGTTCGACATCTACACTATGCTGGCGGTCGGCATCGGCGCGTTTTTCCTGCGCCGGCGCGGCTACCAGATGGCGCCGTTCGTGCTGGGGTTGGTGCTCGGCGGGCTGCTGGACAAGAGCCTGCGGCGCGGTCTGGTGCTGTCCGGCGGCAGCCTGGCGCCGTTCGTGACGCGCCCGATCTCCGCGGCCTTGGCCTTGGTCATTCTGTTGACGGTGCTGTTGCAAGTGCCAGCCGTCAACGCGGCACTGCTGGGGCTGGTCAGACGGCGCAAGGTGCGCCCGGGGCAGTAGCCGGGCCGCGGCACTTAGGGGTCACTGCACGAAAGGGTCATGTCAGCGTTTGTGTCTGCACGCGAGCGACATGCTCAGGCTGCGGAGCTTCCCGTTCGAGCAGATTCCAGGATACCGAGCGCGATAGCGGTTCGGCGCACGTGGTGAATGCGCCGTGTAGCGGCGGGAACGTGTTGGCACATGCGGGATCGGCAGCGCAGAGAGTCCCGGAGTTCGTGTGTGCTGCAGAGACGAATGAAAGGAGGTAGAGAGGACAATCGTAAAGCTGCATGGAAGATGAGCGGGGGGCCCCTCGGGATTGGCTTTCGGGAGCGGGTCTCAAACCACTCCAAGCTGCTGCGGTAATGAGCCCCGGTGGGTGAGCGTTAAAGCGAACGTTCAAGGCGAGATCTTGAGCAGGTTAAGTGTCCGAAAGACGAACGAAAGTGAACCCATCGAAGACGCGTCGTTACGAACATCGGTCGTCACCAATGTCGCGTGACCTGATTGACAATCGTTCCAAATAGCCGAAATCAATGGCATAGATCTTCCCTGGTTCGAGATAAAATCCCCTGGTTCGCGATAAGAATCGTCCGGAGACGATGACTGACGTAGCTGGCCGCGGCGTGCAGTCGATTGAGGTAGGAGGCAGGGTACTGTCCGTGCTGGCGGTCGCGCGGCGTCCGCTGATGCTACGCGACATCGCCGTCGGCGCCGACCTCACGCCGGCGCAGGCGCACGCCTATCTCCTCAGCTTCCGCAAGATCGGATTGGTCGAGCAGACGACGCCGTCGGGCCTGTATCAACTAGGGCCCTTCGCGCTCCAACTCGGTCTGGCGCGCCTGCGCAGCGTCAACGCCCTGCGGCTCGCCGGCGATGCCGTCGTCGAGTTGGCGAATGAACTCGGCCTGATGGTCACGGTCACGGTGTGGGGTTCGTTCGGCGCCACCATCGTGCAGGTGCAGGAGGGCACGGACCAGATCCACGCCAATGTCCGCGCCGGCGCCGTCTACTCGCTGATCGGCACCGCGACGGGACGGGTGTTCGCCGCCTTTCTTCCGCCGTCCGTCGTTGCTGCGCATCTGCAGGCCGAGCGGCGGGATCGCGCCCGCCGCAAACGCGTCGGCGAGATGGCAGATGAGCGCGCCCACACCGACGCGGTCGCGACGGTTCGGCGGCTGGGCTACGCGACGACCGAAGGATCTCCGATCCCGGGCGTCAACGCACTGAGCGCGCCGGTGTTTGATCACACCAGGCAGATCCAGCTTGCCGTCACGATCATCGGCCCGGCCGACATTGTGGAGGTCGGCCCCCAAGGCCCGTTGGCCGCACGGCTGCTCGCATTCACGCACGATCTTTCCGCCCAGCTCGGGTACAGCGCCGCCGAGCCGCCGGCAGCACCCGAGCCAGCGCAGGCCGTGCAAGGCGAGGTTCGCAAGCCGCGCGCCCGCCACTCCGCGTAAAGATCCGGCTGGCTCCGATCGCGCGCCGTTCACGCTCGTCTGACCTACCCGGCGGCCTGCATCGACCGCCGCAGCCCGTTCAAACGCAGCTCCAGGCGAAGCCGAGAGCCGTCCTCGTCTAGGTTTGTTTTCTGAGCGGCTGGTCCTTCCGCGGGGGTCTGCGTTTTCGTCAATCCCGATGTGATTCGCCTATAGCGAAATTTTGGCTTGCGCCGAGGGCGCCCGCGTGATCTAACCGTCTCAAGTGAGATGATACAAAAGGATCGCGCCATGACTGGCTTTGCCAGCACGAAGGACCTCGCCGACAAGATCGTCTCGTTCGACGAACTCGGCCCCGGCCTGTACGGCTACACCGCCGAGGGCGATCCGAATTCCGGTGTAGTGATCGGCGACGACTCCGTGCTCGTCGTCGACGCCCAGGCCACGCCGGTCATGGCGCGCGACGTGATCGCCCGCATCCGCACGGTCACCGACAAGCCGATCAGGCATGTCGTCCTGACGCACTATCACGCGGTCCGCGTGTTGGGCGCGTCCGGCTATGCGGGGGCCGAAATCATCGCCTCGGACGTGACGCGCGATCTGATCGTCGAGCGCGGCCGGCAGGACATGGACAGCGAGATCGGCCGCTTCCCGCGCCTGTTCCGCGGCAAGGAAAGCGTGCCCGGCCTGACTTGGCCGCACGTGGTGTTCCACAAGCGAATGACGCTGTGGCTGGGCCGGCGCGAAGTGCAGGTCATCCATGTCGGCCGCAGCCACACCGCCGGCGATACCGTCGTCTGGTTGCCGAAGGAGCGTGTGCTGTTCGCCGGCGACACGGTCGAATTCGGCGCGACGCCCTATTGCGGCGACGCGCATTTCGCCGACTGGCCCGGCACGCTGGACGCCATCCGCGCGCTGCGGCCGGAGAAGCTCGTACCTGGCCGCGGCCGCAGCCTGCTGAACGCTGCCGAGGTCGAGGAAGCTCTGACAGGAACGGCCGACTTCACCTCCGACCTGTTCGCCATCGCCAGACGCGCGGTGGCCGCCGGCAGGGACCTGCGCGCGACGTGCCGCGAGGCCATGGAGACGATGCGCCCGAAATACGGGCACTGGGTCATCTTCGACCACTGCATGCCGTTCGACGTCTCGCGCGCCTACGACGAGGCGAAGGGCCTCGACCGACCGCAGATCTGGACCGCCGAGCGCGACCTGGAGATGTGGCGCGACCTGGAAGGACAGCAGCCCGTCAAATCCGCCGAGGTGCACGGCTGAAACCGGCGCCGCCATCCGCACACTCAGGAACACATGAAATGAACGTTTCCGTCAGGCCGATCCTCGCTGCCGGCGCGACCGCGACAGCACGCGAGGAGACCGCGTATCTCTCGGGCTTCGGCAACGGTTTCGAAACCGAAGCGCTGGCCGGCGCCCTCCCGGTCGGCCGCAACTCGCCGCAGCGCTGCGCCTACGGGCTGTACGCCGAACAGATCTCCGGATCACCGTTCACCGCGCCGCGGGCGAGCAACGAGCGGAGCTGGCTGTATCGCATCCGCCCGACGGTGCAGCACTGGGGGCACAGCGAGAAGGTCGACGCCGGACTGTGGCGCACCGCGCCCTGCATCGAGGCGGAGGTGCGCCCGGCGCCGATGCGGTGGGATCCGATCCCGCTTCCGTCCGACGGCGTCTCCTTCCTGGACGGCGTGCGTGCGATCACGACCGCCGGCGACGCCGGCAGCCAGGCCGGCATGGGCGCGCATGTCTATCTCGTCACGCGGTCGATGAAGGACGACTACTTCTACAACGCGGACGGCGAGCTTCTCTTCGTGCCGCAGCAGGGCGAGCTGCGGCTGTGGACAGAGTTCGGCATCGTCGACATCGAGCCGGGCGAAATCGCCGTCATCCCACGCGGCGTGAAGTTCCGGGTGGAGTTGCGCGGCGGTCCGGCGCGAGGCTATTTGTGCGAGAACTATGGCGGCGCATTCACCCTGCCCGAGCGCGGCCCGATCGGCGCCAACTGCCTCGCCAATCCGCGCGACTTCCTCACCCCCGTCGCCGCCTACGAGGACCGCGACGCGCCGGCGACGCTGACGATCAAGTGGGGCGGGGCGTTCTGGCGCATGCAGATCGCGCATTCGCCGCTGGACGTGGTCGCCTGGCACGGCAACTACGCGCCGTACAAATACGATCTGCGCCGCTATTCGCCGGTGGGCCCGCTGCTGTTCGACCACGCCGATCCCAGCATCTTCACGGTGCTCACCTCGCCGTCGGAGACGCCGGGCACAGCGAATATCGACTTCGTCATCTTCCCCGATCGCTGGCTGGTGGCGGAGAACACCTTCCGGCCGCCGTGGTACCACCTGAACGTCATGAGCGAGTTCATGGGAATGATCTATGGCCTGTACGACGCCAAGACGGGCGGCGGCTTCCATCCCGGCGGGTTCTCGCTGCACAACACGATGCTGCCGCACGGCCCCGATCTCGCGGCTTTCGAGACGGCAAGCAACGCCGACCTCACGCCGCACAAGCTGGAAGGCACGCTCGCCTTCATGTTCGAGACCCGCTTCCCGCAGCGCGTCACGCGCTTTGCCGCCGAGGCGCCGCAGCTTCAGCCAGCCTACGCCCGGTACGGACACGACCTGAAGAGTCACTTCGACCCGGCAAGACGCTGACGGCGCGCCCAGGCTCCGTAACGGATGAAAGCAGATGCCAGAGCCCGACAACACCCACGACCCCGACTTGCGCAGCTGGGTGGCCTCCGCGCGGAGCCACGCCGATTTCCCGATCCAGAACCTGCCGTTCGGCGTGTTCTCGCCGCCTGCCGGCACGCCGCGTGGCGGGGTCGCGATCGGGAACTGCATCCTGGACCTGAGCGCGCTCGCGGAGTCCGGCCTGCTGAGCGGTGAGGCGCAGTCTGCCTGCCGCGCCGCAGCGGGCGCGGCACTCAATCCGTTGCTGGCTCTTGGCGCCGGGTCGCGTCGCACATTGCGCCGCGCGCTGAGCGCGCTGCTCGCCGAGGGAGCGACGCCTCGGCCCGACCTGCTGCACCGCACGGCCGACTGCACGATGCACATGCCCGCGCAGGTCGGCGACTACACCGACCTCTATGCCGGCATTCACCACGCGCGCAACGTCGGCCGGCTGTTCCGCCCAGACAACCCGCTGACGCCCAACTACAAATGGGTGCCAATCGGCTATCACGGCCGCGCGTCGACGCTCCAGGTGTCGGGCGGCGAGGTGCGCCGGCCGAACGGACAGCGCAAATACCCAGACCGCGACGAACCAAGCTTCGGACCGTCCGAGCGCCTGGACTATGAACTCGAACTCGGCATCCTCGTCGGGCCCGGTAACGACGCCGGCACGTCGATCCCGATCGCCCACGCGGCCGATCACATCGCCGGCTACTGTCTGCTCAACGACTGGTCGGCGCGCGACCTGCAGGCGTGGGAGTACCAGCCGCTCGGCCCGTTTCTGGCGAAGAACTTCCGCACCACGATCTCGCCCTGGATCGTCACGCCCGAAGCGCTCGCACCGTTCCGCGCCGCTCTCCCGCCGCGCCCGGCCGATGATCCGCAGCCGCTGGCGTATCTGCGCGATGCGGCCGACCAGGAGAACGGCGGGCTCGATCTCGAGCTCGAGGTGCTGCTGCTGACGCCACGCATGCGCGAGGCCGACATGGCGCCGCACCGCCTGTCCATCGGCACCGCTCTGAACATGTACTGGACACCCGCGCAACTGCTGACCCATCACGCATCGAACGGCTGCCAGCTCAATTCCGGCGATCTGCTCGGCAGCGGCACGATCTCCGCGCCGGTGCCGGAGGGCTATGGCTCACTGCTCGAGATCACGCGCGGCGGACAGGAGAAGGTGCGTCTTCCGACCGGCGAGCAGCGCGCCTTCCTGCATGACGGCGACGAGGTGATCATGCGCGCCCGCGCCCGCCATGCGGGCTGCGCCCCCATCGGCTTCGGCGAATGCCGCGGCCGCATCGTGCCGGCCGAACCCGTGCCGCCGACGTAACGCCGCCGCGCCGCCGGACGGCACGGCGGCGCGTACACCGACGACATCCACAACGAGGAAGGGAGGCGACGCCATGAGCGCGATCGTTGATGCACGCACATACGACATCGGATCCATACTCGACGAGGGACGATGGACCCCGTCGCAGATCTTCGGCGTCTGCCTTGCCGCGCTGTCGATCATCCTGGATGGGTTCGACGGCCAGCTCATCGGCTTCGCGATCCCGTCGCTCATCAAGGACTGGCACGTCAGCCGCGGCGACTTCGCACCCGTGGTCGCGGCGGGCCTGATCGGCATGGCGTGCGGCAGCCTGCTGGCCGGCTATATCGGCGACCGCTTCGGCCGCCGCCGCGCGCTGTTCGTCAGCATCGTCCTGTTCGGCGCTGCCACGTGCGCCATCGGACTGGCGCCGAACCTGCTTATCATCGGCGCACTGCGCTTCCTCGCCGGCCTCGGCATCGGCGGCACGCTGCCGTCGGCCACGACGCTGGCGGCGGAGTTCACGCCCAGGCGCCGCCGCGCCGTCACCGTCACCGCGACGATCGTCAGCTTTCCGCTGGGCGGCGTCGCCGCCGGGCTGTACGCCGGCCAGATCCTGCCGACCATGGGCTGGCGCGGACTGTTCCTGACTGGCGGCGTGATCCCGGTGATCTTCGCCT